>JBLHZD010000117.1:0-11137 GCA_047631095.1 Alphaproteobacteria bacterium | reverse complement strand
TTATATGAAACGAAGTACACCGGAATTAGCCAGCATCACCGCAGGATTACGGTTCCCCGAAGGGCCCATTGCGCTGTCGGATGGATCGGTTCTTCTTGTCGAAATTGAAGCGGGCCATTTAACCCGAATTGCGCCGGATGGCAGCAAGTCACTAATCGGCGATTGCGGCGGCGGCCCGAATGGCGCGGAGATTGGACCCGATGGAAAATGCTATATTTGCAATAACGGCGGGTTTGAATGGCTTGATAAAGATGGCTATCTACGCCCAATCGGGCAGGCGAGAAACTATAAAACCGGACGGATAGAGCGCGTTGATCTGGATACTGGCGAGGTGGAAGTTTTGTACACCCGCGCTGGTGAACATCAACTAAAGGGCCCCAATGACATTGTCTTCGACGCTGCAGGTGGGTTCTGGTTCACCGATTTGGGAAAGGTTCGCGAAGCGAACCGAGATAATGGCGCTGTTTATTACGCCTTGCCGGATGGGAGAACCATTCGCCGCGTCATTTCACCACTGCTGACGCCCAACGGAATCGGATTGTCGCCGAACGGCTCAATTTTGTATGTGACGGAGACGGCGACCAGTCGGTTGTGGGCCTATGATGTAACCGCGCCGGGCGAGGTGGATATGGCGCCCTGGCCGTCGCCCAATGGCGGGCGCCTGGTAGTTGGATTGCCCGGCTATCAGGGGTTCGATTCACTGGCGGTTGATAGCGCCGGCAATATTTGCGTTGCGACGCTTTTTGATGGCGGCGTAACGGTCATTTCCCCAGATGGGGAATCAGTGGAACATATCGAGATGCCAGACCGGTATTGTACGAATATCTGTTTTGGCGGCCCGGATTTATCCACGGCGTTTATAACTTTGGCGGGGACAGGGCGATTGGTGTCAATGCCCTGGCCTCGCCCCGGAACGCCGTTGTATTTTCTGAATGATTAAAACGCGTTAAAGGCGGGAATCGATCGTATAGGTTAAAATTCTAACAACTTGCTCCGGCGTCTCTGCGACGGCAAGCGCAGCGCCATCGACTTCTTTCAGCGCATGAGTAAGGGCCTCGTCATGGAGCGTGATGACAGGTTTTCCCAAAGCGGCTGCGTATCCGGCGTCGAAGGCGGCGTTCCATTGGCGGTATTTGTCGCCGAAACGCACGACGACCACATCGGCTCGTTCGATCAAGGTGCGGGTGCGGATCGCATTGACCTTGGCGCCCTTGTGATCTTTCCAGAAGGACTGACTTTCTGCGCCAAGAATATCGACGCCGCAATTGTCGCTGTCATCGTGGTTGGTGACGGCGGAAACCAACGTAACCGGCAATCCTTCGGCTTCGACGCCGGATTTGATCCGGTCACGCCAATCTGAATGAATTTCACCAGAAAGATAAACAGTCCAACCATGTGTCGTCATAATTCGTTCTTTCGATTATTGGGATTGCCGCTGGAATCGGTAATTGCTGTTCACCGTCGGGGGGACGGCGTTAGACTTCATTTCTCGCATCGTTTTACCTCGACGACAATAAGTGAATCATGAAAATTCCGGCGTCACGCGAACAACGATCCAACCTAAGAGCCTTTGGCTACCGGTATATGGCGGATGCAATTGCGTTGAGCGTTGTGGGGCCATTATTCGAACCCCTGCTGTCCACCGATCGATTTAGAGAATCGGCGGCGAAAGAGGCGATGTGAGCCAACAAGCAACGCCTTCGAAAAGGCCTTATCTCGAAACTTCATCCGGCCTGGGTATACTTTACATGTTTCTTGGCTCCGCCTTGCTTACAACGAGCGACGCTGTCGTCAAATGGCTCGCCAGCGACTATCCAATCGGTCAGATCATGGTACTACGCGGGATTTTTATCATTATCCCGATTGCAATTATTGTTTGGCGAAGTGGCGGTGTCGGCGTTTTGCGCGTCAACAATATTAAGGGGCAGACGGCGCGCGCAATTCTATTTATCGCCTCCGTCTTCTTTTTCCTGACCGGATTAAAATACAATCCATTGGCGGTGAATATCGCCATCGCGTTTGCGGGGCCGTTGTTTGTGACGGCGATGGCGACGCCGTTGCTCGGTGAATTTGTCGGGGTGCGCCGATGGTTTGGCGTTCTTATTGGATTTACAGGAATCATCATTATGGTGCGCCCCAGCAGCGAAGGGCTCAATTGGTATGCGCTTTTGCCCCTCGCTGCGGCGTTCTTCGGCGGATTGCGGGATATCATTACCCGGCGAATCAGTGCGACAGAATCGTCTGTTTCTATTTTGCTTTGTTCATCACTGGCCGTTATCGCGGCGGGACTTGTGACGTTTGCGCAGGGTGATTGGCGATGGATAAACGAGTTTGATTTATTATTGATGTCGATTACGGGGTTATTGTCCGGGTCGGCGCATTATTTACTCATTCTTGCCTTCGCAAAGGGCGAAGCCTCTGTTGTTGCGCCATTTAAGTACTTTAGTTTGCTATGGGCCATTGCGATTGGCGTTGTGATTTGGGGCGAAATCCCTGATCAATGGACGGCTATTGGCTCGACATTTGTCGTTGGTGGCGGGCTTTATATTTTGCATCGGGAAATGTCGAGACGACGTCATAAATCGCCTTCCTAGCGAACCCGAAATCCGTGGTTGCGAGCCTTCAAGACTCTATGGCAGAAACGCCGTACGGTTTAGTCTAATGCTTCATTCATATCTGAAAATCAGGAGGGCGCGTGACCGGAAATTGGAAGTTCGCGTTGGTCTTTTGCGCGGTCGCCGTCTTTGCTAATGTTTCTTCTGCGGCCGAGTTTGGCCAATGGTTAGCGGCGTTAAAAACAGAAGCGTTGTCCAAAGGCGTATCCCAATCCACGCTGGACGCCGCCTTCAAGGATATAAAGCCAATCCCGCGGGTCGTCGAACTGGATCGGAAGCAGCCGGAATTCACGCTGACCTACAAAGAATATATGCAGCGGGTGACGCCGGAATCGCGCGTTAAAAAAGGGCGGAAACGCCTTGAGGAAAACAAGGACGTCCTGGCCGAGATTTCTAAAAAATACGGCGTGCAACCTCAATTTATTGTGGCGTTCTGGGGGATTGAGACTGATTTCGGTCGGGTCACTGGCGGGTTTCGCGTTATTCCCGCGCTAGCGACTCTTGCCTATGATGGTCGGCGGAGCAAATTTTTTCGGCGGGAACTGTTTTTCGCGCTCCGTATCCTTGAAGAAGGTCACATTTCAGCAAAATCAATGATGGGTTCCTGGGCGGGCGCGATGGGACAATCACAATTCATGCCGTCCAGTTTCATCGGCTATGCGGTTGATCATGATGGAGATGGCCGCAAGGATATCTGGACGACAAAACCAGATGTGTTCGCCTCAGCTGCGAATTATCTGTCGAAATATGGCTGGCGCGGTGATGAACGGTGGGGTCGCGCAGTAAAACTGCCGACCGGGTTTGACAAAAAGTTGGTTGGGTTAAAGATCCAGAAACCGGTCGATGAATGGTCCAAACTCGGTGTTACGCAGGTGAATGGAAAGCCGTTACCCGTTTCGACATTATCAGCGTCGCTTATACTGCCGGCGAAAGAAGGCGGGCCAGCGTTCTTGGTCTACAAAAATTACCGGGTCATTTTGAAATGGAATCGAAGTCATTATTTCGCGATGGCCGTTGGGCATCTCGCCGATAGGATTGCGGCGAATTAAACTATACCTTTTTGTTATAACGTCGAAATACGCTACGGAGTGATTGTGCAGTTCCGACCAGCCCGACTTATGCCTTTTGCGATGATTGCGCTGACGTTAATCCTCGCAGGCTGTGCGGAAACTGAATTTGTCGTGCATAGCGCCAAGCGTATCACGGGCTCCGCTGCGCCTGAAACAGCGGCGCCCTCTGGTCGTTACAAAGTCGGAAACCCCTATAAAATCGGCGACGTCTGGTATTATCCAAAGGTTGATTATACCTATCGCGAAACCGGTATCGCATCCTGGTATGGCGACGCGTTTCACGGCAAAGACACTGCGAATGGCGAAATATTTGATATGAATGCGGTGAGCGCGGCGCATCGAACCTTGCCGCTGCCCAGTGTCGTTCGCGTGATCAATCTAAAAAACGGGCGCGCGCTGAAAGTCCGCGTGAATGATCGGGGACCGTTTGCGCGTGGGCGCATTATAGATCTGTCCCGCCGGGCGGCGCAATTGCTTGGCTTTGAGCGCCAAGGTACAGCGAAAGTGCGCGTGGAGATTATCGCCGAGGATAGCCTTCAGTTGGCGTCCTCTCGACGCCAACCTGTGGTGGAGAAAAACCCGCACCCAGTCCCGAATTCTGCGCCAACGGGGCGTGTGTCGAGCGTTCCGCTCAGCGCACCGGATGGTTTCAAGTCTGAAAAGCCGCAAAAAGGCTCGGAACCGACTGCCTATAGTAAGGATATAGACACAGGTCGTTCGCGTCAGGACGGCCCTGTTCTGGACGAAAGCGTATCGGTCGTTACCGTCCCAGACTCGTCGGGGATATTTGTACAAGCGGGCGCATTTTCGCGCTATGAGAACGCCAATCGGTTACGCGCCATGTTGTCAGCCGTCGGCGAGGCGAAAATTTATCAAGTAAAGGTCTCGAAACAGCCATTTTTCCGTGTTCGGTTGGGACCAGCAGCCAATGTAGAAGAAGCGGACACGATTTTGGCCAAGGTCGTCGCGTCGGGATATTCGAACGCGCGTATCATCGTCGCGGAGTAATCTTTATATAAGCGCTTTTGCGCAAGTTGAGGTTTTGTGATGTTTGCATTCAAGCGGGTAGGGGTGGCGGCCATTCTGGCGACGGTGACGCTGGCGATGTCGTCGGTATCGGCGAGGGCGTTTGAGACTGAGGCGCGACAGGCGGTTGTGATTGATTTCCAGACGGGCGCCACGTTGTTTGAAAAAAACTCGGATACGACAATGTATCCCGCCTCCATGACAAAGATGATGACGGCTTTCTTGCTGTTTGATCGCATTAAAAGCGGCGCCTTAAGCTTGGACGATACCTTTCCTGTTAGCGAAAAGGCGTGGTCAAAAGGCGGTTCTAAAATGTTCGTGAAAGTCGGCGACCGTGTGAGGATCGAAGATCTGATCCGCGGAATTGTCGTTCAATCCGGAAACGATGCGACGATCGTCGTCTCCGAAGGAATTGCTGGCAGCGAATCCGCCTTTGCGGATATGATGACCGAAATGGCGACGGAACTGGGTATGGATGGGACGACATTCCGGAACGCCAGTGGCTGGCCTGACCCGGAACATGTGACGACGGCCCGGGATTTGGCGACTCTGGCCGAAGCAACAATCCGAAGCTCTCCTGAATTTTATAAATATTATGGTGAAAAGAGTTTTACCTATAACAAGATCAAGCAGAGCAATAGAAACCCGCTTTTGTATAAGAGCGTCGGTGCGGACGGTCTCAAAACCGGGCATACTGAAGCATCTGGGTACGGCCTGACCGCGTCAACAATCCGCAACGGACGGCGCTTGATTCTTGTCGCCAACGGCTTCAAGTCCGTGAAAGCGCGCTCCAATGGATCTGAACGAATTATCGATTGGGCGTATCGCGCCTGGTCAAATTACCAGTTGTTTTCAAAATCTGAGAAACTGATCGACGCTGAAGTCTGGTTAGGCGCGAAGGCTTCAATCCCGGTTATCATCGAAAACGACCTGTTGATTTCAATGCCGCGCAAATCCCGTAAAAAGATGAAGGTGAGCGTCAAACTGGACGAGCCAATTCCGGCGCCAATTGCGAAGGGCGACCGTGTAGCCACGCTGGTCGTTTCCGCGCCGGATTTTGAGACACTGGAGATCCCGCTTGTCGCGGGAGCCGCCGTGGACCGTCTGGGGCCAGTCGGCCGGCTGGGCGAGGCCGTGCGGTATCTGGTTTGGGGCGGTAAGTTTTAACGTGCCGGAAGCCACGGAAAATCCTCAATTTATTACCTTTGAAGGTGGTGAAGGATCGGGAAAGTCGACGCAAATTCAATTTCTGAAGGATTTCCTGTCGGAATGCGGCGTATCGGTTGTCTTGACGCGCGAGCCCGGTGGGTCGCCTGGCGCGGAAATGCTGCGTAAACTCCTTGTTGAGGGCGAACCTGGCCTTTGGGACGGCGTTTCGGAAGCGCTCATGCATTTTGCGGCGCGACGTGATCATGTGGTGCGAACCATAAAACCCGCTCTTGAACGCGGCGAATGGGTTTTGTGCGACCGTTTCGTTGATTCCACCATCGCTTATCAAGGCTATGGGCACGGCCTCTCGTTGGATATTATAGAGTCGTTGCGCGCTATTTCAATTGGCGATTTTGCGCCAGATTTAACCTTGATCCTGGACGCATCGGTTGAAACCGGATTGGGGCGTGCGGCGGCGCGAGGCGAGGGCGGAGACCGATATGAACGAATGGACCGCCAGTTTCATCAACGTTTGCGGGAGGGTTTTTTGTCAATTGCCGCTGCGGAACCAAACCGCTGTGCGTTGATCGACGCCGAAGCCGACATTGAATCAGTTCGCGGCGAAATTACCGCGTTCGTGCGCCGCCGGTTTTCCCTGGACGCGCCATGAGCCTGGACACGCTATGAGCGATGAATCCGACGAAACAGAATGGCCATTGCCTCGGGAAAATCCTTTTTTTGTCGGGCACGAGGCTGCGGAAACAACGTTGTTGGACGCTTGGAAGTCTGAGCGTTTCCCCCATGCTTGGTTGCTGAGCGGCGCTAAAGGCGTCGGCAAGGCGACTTTGGCGTTTCGGTTCACCCGGTTTGTTTTATCCGGCGGCGAGAGCGCGGATCAGGGGGGATTGTTCGGCGAGGTTGAACAAAATGCGGGATCGATCCTGAGCGTGGATGAAAATCATCCGGTCTTTCACCGTGTCGCTTCAGCAGGCCATGCAGATTTGATAACAGTGCGCCGGACAATCAATCCGGACACCAAGAAAATTCGCCGGGATATCGTCGTCGCGGACATTCGCGCGGCGGGGCGGTCGTTGAGATTAACGCCGGGCGAGGCGGGGTGGCGTATCGTGATTGTGGATTGCGCGGATGAAATGAACACCAGCGCCGCAAACGCAATTTTAAAGGTGCTTGAGGAACCACCGCCCCGCACCGTGTTCTTCCTTTTGAGCCATGCGCCCGGGCGTTTGTTGCCGACGATCCGATCCCGTTGCCGCCGATTGCGGCTCAATGCATTGGATGATGAGGTGATGGGGGGATTGCTGGCGCGATATCGTCCAAATTTATCCGATAGCGACCGTAAAACGTTGGCGGCGTTGTCCGAAGGGAGTATTGGCGCTGCATTACGTCTGGAGCTGGATGGCGGCCTGCCTCTTCATACAGAAATTATCGATCTGCTGGCGGGACTCCGCGATTTTGATGTCGCCAAAGCCCATGTGCTTGGCGATAAATTGGCGCGAAACGATGGGTTTGAAACCTTTGTGTGGTTGTTATCCGGTTGGGCGGGACGTTTGATTGGCGGCGTGGCGCGGGGCGGGGTCGGTCTGGACCGCGTGCCCGGTGAAGCGCGCGCCATGGACATGCTGTCTCCAACGGCGAATCTTGCGCAATTGATGGAGGTGTGGGACAAGGTCAGCGAATTGCTAGCACGCGCGGATCGGTCCAGTCTCGACCACAAGCAAGTCGTGGTAAGCGCCTTTTTGTCATTGCAAACCGTTGCAATAACGAACCAATAACCGGTTGGGCGACTCCGAACACCTCATCCGGAAAGCTTTGGAGACGGTCATGGCTGATCGCACGCCATATTATATCACGACCCCGATTTACTATGTGAACGATTCACCTCATATCGGCCATGCCTACACCACACTGGCCTGCGATTGTCTGGCGCGGTTCAAGCGGCTGGATGGGTTTGATGTCCGCTTCCTGACCGGGACCGATGAGCATGGTCAAAAGGTGGAGGATGCTGCGGCGGTGGCGGGGATAGATCCGCAAAGTTTTACGGACAAGGTGTCTCAAGCGTTCCGTATCCTGCCCGAGGCGATGAATTTCACAATTGATGATTTTATTCGCACCACAGAACCCCGCCATATTGAGGCCGTGCAGGCGATCTGGCGTCAATTGCGCGACAGGGACGAAATTTATCTCGGCGCCTATGAAGGTTGGTATGCGGTTCGCGACGAGGCTTTTTATGGCGAAAACGAATTAACGAAAGACGAAGAGGGGCGTCGGTTTGCGCCGTCTGGCGCCGAAGTCGCGTGGGTCGCCGAACCGAGTTATTTTTTCAAGCTCTCTGAATGGCAAGACCGCCTTTTGGCGTTTTATGACGACAATCCGGACTTCATTGCGCCAGCCAGCCGCCGAAACGAGGTGATCAGCTTTGTGAAGGGTGGGTTGCGGGATTTATCAATTTCCCGCACGACGTTCAAATGGGGCGTTCCCGTACCTGATGACGATGCGCATATTATGTATGTGTGGCTGGACGCCCTGACCAATTATATTACGGCGGTCGGATACCCAGATACGGGTTGCGACGATTACAAAAAATACTGGCCCGCTAATTTGCATATGGTTGGCAAGGATATCCTTCGGTTTCACACGGTTTATTGGCCAGCCTTCCTGATGGCGGCGGGGTTGGAGCCGCCAAAGCGCGTTTTCGCCCATGGCTGGTGGACGAACGAGGGTCAGAAAATTTCGAAATCACTGGGGAACGCCATTGATCCGATATCGCTTGTGGAAAACTACGGGTTGGACCCGGTCCGTTATTTTCTGATGCGGGAAGTCCCGTTTGGCAATGATGGCGATTTCTCGCCCACGGCGATCGTCCACCGCATGAATGGCGATTTAGCGAATGATTTAGGTAATCTATGCCAACGTGTTCTCTCAATGGTCGCGAAAAACTGCGACGCCACCGTACCAGCGCATGGCGCGTTTACGCCGGAAGACGACGTGCTGTTGACCGCCGCCCGTGGGTTGATCGATACGTTGCGACGGGAATTTGATGCGCAGTTGTTTCACCGTTGCCTGGAGGCGATTTGGTCCGTCATCGGCGACGCGAACCGCTATGTCGATTCCCAGGCGCCGTGGGCGCTGCGGAAAACAGACCAGGCGCGTATGGGGACCGTGTTGTTCGTGTTGAGCGAAACAATCCGCCACATCGGGTTATGCGTTCAACCGATCATGCCCGATTCCGCAGCGAAAATTCTGGATCAACTTTCTGTCGCCGAAGACCAACGGGATTTTGAGTCGTTTGGCGAAATATTGAAACCTGGAACCGCACTGCCCAAACCCAGCCCGGTCTTCCCGCGATATGTTGAGGAAGAAGATGGCGAATAAAGCCGCCCCAATCCCGGTGTTTCCTGGCGGGCTGGTCGATAGTCATTGCCATTTGGATTATCTGGCGCGGGACGGGGATCTAGATGAAGCCGTAGCGCGCGCAAAACGGGCTGGCGTTGGCGCCATGCTGACGATTTGCACCAAAATTTCAGCCTTTCCGGAGGTGAGAGAGATTGCGGCGCGTCACGACAATATCTGGTGTTCCGTTGGTGTTCATCCCCATGATGCGGATAATAAGGCCGATGTAACGACCCAGCAACTTGTTGAATTGGCGCAAGATCCCTTGGTAATCGGAATTGGGGAAACGGGGCTGGATTATTTTTATGAACACAGTCCAAGAGAGCGCCAACAAGAGAGTTTTCGCGCCCATATTGTGGCGTCGCGCGAATTGTCATTGCCGCTGATCGTTCATTCCCGTGATGCGGATGACGATATGATCGAAATTCTGTCTGAGGAGTACGAAAATGGTGCGTACCCGGCGGTGATTCATTGTTTCAGCAGTGGCCCGGAACTCGCTGAAAGGGCGTTAAAATTGGGGTTTTATTTGTCTCTTTCGGGGATATTAACCTTTAAGCAGGCCGATGAGTTGCGTGAAATTGCGACAAACACGCCCTTGGATCGCCTGTTAGTGGAAACCGATGCGCCTTATTTGGCGCCGATCCCCCGGCGCGGAAAACGCAATGAGCCAGCTTATGTCGTTCATACAGCAGAAATGTTGGCGACCCTTAAAGGCATAGAGGGTAGGGCGCTCGCCACCGCCACGACGGATAATTTTTATCGGCTATTTCGTAAAGCGACGCCGATTATTGAACCTAGTCAGGACGATTTGGCGTGAAAGTCACCATATTGGGATCCGGACCGTCCAGCGGCGTTCCCATGGTCGGCGACGTTTGGGGAGAGTGTGACCCTGACAATGCAAAGAATCGACGTCGCAGGTCTTCGATTTACATTGAACAGGAAGATACGTCGATTTTGGTCGATACGTCGCCGGATTGCCGCGCGCAATTGCTGGATGCGAAAATCAGTCGAGCCGATGCGGTTCTTTATACTCATGCTCATGCGGATCATTCGCATGGTATCGATGATTTACGCTGGCTTAACCTAGCGATGCAGTCGGATCTTGATGTTTACGGCACGCACGACACCATCGACGCTTTACGTAAGCGATTCGCATATGCCTTTGAACCTTTGAAAACATTCGAAAATCATCCGGTTCGGTATTACAAACCGATGCTGGCGCCACATATCATCAACGGCCCGTTTGCAATTGGCGCCTTTAAGATTGTTCCTTTCACACAGGATCATGGATTTTCGACAACTTTGGGGTTTCGGTTCGGCGATTTTGCGTATTCCACCGACGTCGTAACACTTGATGACAATGCGTTTGAAATCCTTGAGGGCGTCGACACCTGGGTCGTGGATAGTTTTCGTCGTGAACCGCATCAGACGCACAGCCATTTGGACAGAACGTTAGAATGGATTAAGCGCTTGGCGCCGCGTCGCGCTGTCCTTACGCATATGAACCATCATATGGACTATGCGACGCTCATCGAAGAACTGCCGAGTGGCGTAACGCCCGGATACGACGGGATGGTTTTGGACATATTATAATTTTCCATAATATATATTATGCGATCATTATGATACCCTGCATCGGCAGGCAATTCGTCTGAAAGCCCCCCACCATCAAAAGTGTACATTGAAAAAGATAACAGGAAACAACGGCGTCATTGTTGTACGATACCTGTTATTGAAAACGCGGATTCAACAGCCAAGTGCATAATTTGAGAGCCATCTAGGTCAGGTGGGGTTATCGAGGATTTCTTACGAAGGAGATCCAGGATGCCAAAAGCTTACCACCACCTGACCCGAGACCAACGTTGC
>JBLHZD010000116.1:0-11169 GCA_047631095.1 Alphaproteobacteria bacterium | reverse complement strand
GTGCAGAAACCTTATCCGCCGATGCGGATGGCGGCGTCTTCAGCGGCGACATTTGAGACGGTTGCGAAAGAGGGACTGCCTCTGTTTGTCGGGTTACGCGGCGATGGACTGGAAGCGTTGGTTCATAACATCAATGTCTATCGTGAGACCTGGCGAAAATCGGGTCATGCAGGTGATGGTAGCGTGTATTTACGCATTCCGGTTTATGCGGCGGATAATGAGACCGCAGCTTATGAAGAGCCCCGGGAAAACATTACGTATTACTTTGAACGCCAGGCGCGACTGGTTGTAGCGGGTAGCCCAAAAGGCGGTAATTCGGAGCGTAGCAGCACCGCCGCGACATTATCGGCGTTATCGTATGACGATATACTGCGCGACCGGGTCGCGTTTGGAACCGCTGCAAAACTTATTGATCGCGTGACGGAGTGGCGTGATGTTCTTGGTATTGATGGCATTACAGCGGAAATGAATGCGGGCGGCTTGTTAACCCAAGATCAGGTGAAAAACAGCCTTCGTATTATTACCAGAGATGTCATGCCCGCGTTTCGATAGGTTTTCTTCATACGGCACTTAGTTTGGAAGACGTGATTGATGATCTATCGACGATCTGGGCCGCCTATTCCTTTAACGTCGGCGCGAGACGTCATACGGCTTATTGAATCCGACAGTTGGATGATTGAAGTCCTTGAAGCTGTTGACGCGATTGGGCCTGTCGGGGCCTGGGTTGGGGCGGGTTTTGTTCGCAACAAAGTCTGGGATGCGCTGCACGGTTACTTGAGGCCCAGTCTCTTAAATGACGTGGATGTCATTTACTTCGATCCAAAAAACCAAAGCGTTGCATCCGAGAAAGCTGTTGAAAGCGCCCTACTTACGGCTATGCCTTTGGTGCCATGGTCTGTGCGAAATCAAGCGCGTATGCATCATAAATCCAGCGCGCAACCCGCCGTAGGTACATTAGACGCCATGCGGTATTGGCCGGAGACCGCAACAGCACTCGCCGTTTGCAAAAGGCGTAACAAGGCGATGCAATTTGTTTCGTGTTATGGTCTCGATGATTTATTGGGATTGGCGGTAAAGCCGTCTCCAAACTTTCCGGTAGGGGCTTATCGGCGTCGGATTTTGGCGAAGGACTGGTTGTCTATTTGGCCGATGTTAAAAATTTATGGCCTGTCAGACTAATTGTTTACCGTTTTCGCGGCATTTTGAAGAGGCGGGCGATAACCTTACTGATTGATAGAGACAGTGTCGCCAAATTGGAAAACGGGTGTTTTTGGTATTCGTCTTCAAATTTGTCAGCGGTCTGCATCGAACATCTCCGGTTTCGTATATTTTGCCTCGTAAGGCTCTATGTACGAAAAAGAGATGTAAATTTCACTAATAAATTTTGCAATGCAGCAATGCGCGAGTAACAAAGCTCGGTTCATAACTGCCTAATTTCAAGTATTAAAATAATAGGCTACTCAGCAGCGACGGCGTCTGGCTTGGATATGCGTGCGGCGCAATATTTGAATTCAGGTATTTTCCCAAACGGGTCAAGCTTCGGGTTCGTCAGCAAATTCGCCGGGGCTTCCGCATAACAAAACGGAATGAAGATTAATCCTTCTGGAATTGCGCCATCGACACGCGCCATAAGCTCTACAACGCCGCGTCGGGTTTCCACGCGGATCGTATCGCCGGGCCTGAGGCCAAGACGGTGTAAATCTCGCGAGGACACTTGCGCAATTGCTTCGGGTTCCAAGTGATCCAGAATAGCGGAACGGCGCGTCATGGCGCCCGTATGCCAATGTTCCAATTGTCGCCCGGTCGTCAGGACCATCGGGAAGTCTTCGTCCGGTTGTTCGTCGGGCGGTATTATATTTGCGGGCGTCAGTTTGCCTCTGCCGGATTCAGTCGGAAAGCCATCATCGAAAACGATCTCGTTTCCGGGCTTATCAGGCGCATCCACGGGATAGGTGACGGCGCTTTCGCGCTCCAGTCGATCCCATGAAATATTGTTCAGGGAATTCATGACCTGCGTCATTTCAGCGAATACGTCGCTGGGATGCGCATAAGACCAGTCGAGGCCAAGTTGGTTGGCGATTTCCTGAAGGATCCACCAGTCCTGGCGGGCGTCTCCCGGAAGGTTTATCGCTTTTCGACCCATTTGGACCTGGCGATTTGTGTTGGTTACCGTGCCGTCTTTTTCGGGCCACGCGGAGGCGGGTAAAACGACGTCGGCGTAGGTCGCGGTTTCTGTCAAAAACAGGTCCTGCACAACCAAATGGTCAAGTTTGGCCAGAGCGGCGCGGGCGTGATTTGTATCTGGATCCGACATCGCCGGGTTTTCACCCATGATGTACATGCCTTTGATTTCGTCGTTGTGGATGGCGTCCATAATTTCGACGACGGTTAAGCCGCGGTTGGGATCAATTGTACTGCCCCAAACATTTTCGAAACCGCTACGAATATTTTCGACTTCGACATTCTGATAGTCCGGTAGAAACATGGGGACCAGACCGGCATCCGAGGCGCCCTGAACGTTGTTTTGCCCCCGTAAGGGATGCAAGCCGGCGCCAGGTCGTCCAACTTGTCCGGTAATAAGCGACAGCGCGATCAGGCAACGCGCGTTGTCCGTACCATGGATATGTTGGGAGATACCCATGCCCCAGAATATGATTGCGGATTCGGCGCGTGCATAGGTTCGTGCGACGGTTCGGAGCGTACCGGCGTCAACGCCACAGATTTCCGACATCGCCTCCGGCGTGAAGTCGACGATGTGTTCTTTTAGTTGTTCGAAACCCTCGGTATGCGCGGCTACATATTGGCGGTCGTACAAGTTCTCGGTAATGATGACGTTTAACAGGGCGTTCAACATCGCCACATCTGAGCCCGGTGAAAATTGTAGCATGTGTGTGGCGTGGCGATTCAACGCCTGCCCGCGTGGATCCATAACAATCAATTTTGCGCCGCGCTTAACCGCCTGTTTGAAGAATGTCGCCGCGACAGGATGGTTCTCGGTCGGGTTGGCGCCGATGACGATGATAACGTCGGAATCCTTGCAGGCCGTGAAGGGTGCGGTGACAGCGCCGGAACCGATGCATTCCATGAGCGCTGCGACGGAAGAGGCGTGACAGAGCCGCGTGCAATGGTCGACGTTGTTCGTGCCAAAACCGGTTCGTACGAGCTTTTGAAATAAATAGGCTTCTTCGTTTGATCCTTTTGCGGAACCAAATCCGGCAAGCGCATCACCGCCATCGTGGTCTCGGATGGTTTTCAGACCAGCGCCGGCCAATGTCAGGGCTTCTTCCCAACTGGCTTCGCGAAAATGGGTCCAGGGGTTCGCCGGGTCGATGTCCATTTCTGCAGTTTTAGGAGCGTCGTCGCGGCGCACCATCGGCTTTGTCAGGCGATGCGGGTGGCGGACATAGTCGAACCCGAACCGCCCTTTGACGCATAAGCGATTACGGTTCGCAGGGCCGGTGCGCCCTTGTACGGCGACGATTTCGTCATCGGCGACTTGATACGTCACCTGGCAACCAACGCCGCAATAGGGGCAAACGCTTTCGACCTCGCTCAGCGATAAGTCTTTCCCGACGCCTTTTTCATCCACCAAGGCGGCTTCCATCAGGGCGCCCGTGGGGCAGGCTTGTACGCATTCGCCGCAGGCAACGCAGCTGCTTGCGGCCATGGGGTCATCGAAATCGAAGACGATTTTGCTGTCACGTCCGCGATACGCCATGCCGATTACGTCGTTAACTTGAACTTCCCGGCAGGCGCGGACACAGAGGTTACATTGGATACAGGCGTCCAGATTGACCGCCATTGCGGGGTGACTGTTATCCGCTGCCGGTGTTGCACGGGTTGAAAAACGACTTTCGGAGACGTCTACGGCGTCCGCCCAATTCCAAAATTTGGAATTCGGGTCATGGGCGACAGCGCGGTCAGGTTGATCGGCCACTAAAAGTTCAAAGACCATTTTACGCGCTGATTTCGCCCGAGCAGAAGCGGTTTGTACGGTCATTCCCGGGGTTGGCGTCCGAATGCAGGACGCCGCAAGCACGCGCTCGCCTTCGATATCGACCATGCAGGCGCGGCAATTTCCGTCCGAACGGTAGTCAGGCTCGTCGGAATGGCATAAATGGGGGATCTCAACGCCAAGGCGTTTCGCGACCTGCCAGATCGTTTCTCCGGGACCGGCTTCAACGATACCGCCGTCCAAGGTAAAGGAGATTGTGTCGCTCATGTCACGTCCTCTGGAAAATACTTGAGCACCGAAAACACCGGGTTGGCCGCCGCTTGTCCAAGGCCACAAATGGAAGCGCTCGCCATCGTCGCCCCGAGTTCTTCCAAGAGGGGTTTATCCCAAATGTCAGCTTCCATGAGGGTTGCGGCTTTCTCTGTGCCGACGCGGCACGGTGTGCATTGCCCACAGCTTTCATCTTCAAAAAAGCGCATCAAGTTTAATGCAACGTCGCGCATATTGTCGTGGTTGGACAAAATGACCACCGCGTGGGATCCGACGAAACTGCCGAATTCCTCCAGCTTTCCAAACTCTAAAGGCAGGTCGCCTTTGTCCGCGGGTAATATTCCGCCAGAGGCGCCGCCGGGTAAAAAGCCCTTGAACGCGTGACCTTCCGCCATTCCGCCGCAATAATCTTCGATCAACTCGCGAACAGACGTGCCAGCGGGGGCGAATTTCACACCGGGGTCTTGAACACGCCCGGATACAGAGAAACTGCGCATACCGGTACCGCCGTTTTTACCTTTATCAGCAAACCAGGCGGCGCCGTTTTCCAGGATATCGCGCACCCAGTAGAGCGTCTCAACGTTATTAACGAGCGTGGGACGACCAAACAAACCAACTTGCGCCACGTAGGGCGGGCGGTGGCGCGGCAGGCCCCGTTTCCCCTCGATGCTTTCGATCATCGCAGATTCCTCGCCACATATATAGGCGCCGGCGCCGCGACGAAGGATAATTTCGGTGTGTGTCGATAGGTCTGCAGACTCTATCCGCGATAACTCTGTTTGGAGGAGTTTGCGGATGTGGGGATATTCATCACGCAGATAAATATAAATACGCTCCGCACCGACCGCCCAGGCGGCGATCAGCATGCCTTCCAGAAAACGATGCGGATCGGTTTCCAGATACGTCCGGTCCTTGAACGTGCCCGGTTCGCCTTCGTCAGCGTTAACCGCCATATATCGAGGGCCGGATTCAGCGCGAACAAGGCTCCATTTTCGGCCGGTTGGGAATCCCGCGCCGCCGAGGCCCCGTAGGGCGGACTTTTCTACTGTTGCTATAACGTCATCAGCGCTTTTGTCGTTTTTCAGACATGACTTTAATAAAGCGTATCCCCCATCCTCGACATAGGCGTCATAGGCTTTGTAATCAGGTTCGCTCGGATGGGTGTCGCCGGATTTTACGACAGCGTCGACAGTCTCGAGCGTTGCGGTCACAACGTGGCGGTGGCCAACCTCCGCCACAGGGGCGCATTCGCAACGTCCCATGCAGGGCGCGGCGACAACGCGAACCGCGTCGCCATATTTCGTCGCCAATTTTTCGCGTAAGGCGTCACCGCCAAATAACGTACAGCTGAGGCTGTCACAGACCCGGATCGTTAATGCGGGCAGGGCGGGGTCGTCTTCTTTTAGGATGTCGAAATGTGCGTAAAACGACGCGACTTCATAAACTTCTGAAAGGGGGAGTCGCATTTCCTGGGCGAGCGCCGCCAAATGCGCCGCCGACAAACAATTATGGGCGTCTTGGATCAAATGAAGGTGCTCGATCAACAAATCCCGATCGCGCGCGCGCGCGCCGAGCAGGTCCCGCACGGTCGCAAGCGCTACCTGATCGACCTGCCGGCCTTTGGGAAGAGGTCGGGACTTACGACGACCTTTACCGGGGTGACGGCGTTTTTGCAGCATTTTTGCGGCTTCGGTCATAGGCTCTCCGGCCGATACTCATCGATATCAAAAATGGATCGGCTGGCCAGAAACGCAAGTCCCTAATCGAGAAATGCAAAACTCTGGGCTAGCCGAAAATTAATTTTGCACGAGGCCGGTTTAGAACAGGCCTTCGATTTCTCCGTTTTCATTGACCGTTATGCTGTTCGCCGCTGGAACCCTTGGTAGGCCAGGCATCGTCATTATGTCCCCGCAAACGGCGACAACAAATTCAGCGCCTGCAGAAAGACGAACTTCACGAATAGGCACAACGTGGCCGGATGGCGCACCCTTCAAATCGGGGTCAGTCGAAAAACTATACTGCGTTTTTGCGATACAGATTGGCGCGTTCCCAAAACCGTCTTTTTCAAATTGGGCGAGTTGATCGAGGACGCGTTTGTCTGCGGTCGCTTCCGAAGCGCCATAAATATTCTTCACGATGGCCTGAACTTTTTCCATCAATGGAAGATCATCTTCGTAAAGCGGTTTGAAATTAGCTTCGCCGCTATCGGCCAGTTCGGCGACTTTTGCCGCCATGGCCTCAATGCCGGCGCCACCGTCCGCCCAGTGAGAATTAACAAAAGATTCAACGTCTATCGTCGCGCAATATTCCGTAATGACGGCCATTTCAGCGTCGGTGTCAGCGATGAACTGGTTGATGCCGACAACTGCGGGAACGCCAAATCCACGGACGTTCTTGACGTGTCGTCCAAGGTTTTCAAGACCCTTTTTGACGGCCTCTACATTTTCTTCAGCCAGGTCGGCGCGCGCGACGCCGCCATGCATTTTAAGCGCCCGAACCGTCGCTACGATAACGGCGGCGTCCGGGCGCAAGCCCGCTTTGCGACACTTGATGTCAAAAAATTTCTCAGCGCCCAAATCGGCGCCAAACCCTGCTTCGGTCACAACGTAGTCAGCCAATTTCAACGCCGTCTTTGTGGCGATGACGGAATTGCAGCCATGGGCGATATTCGCAAACGGACCGCCATGAATAAAGGCGGGGTTATTCTCAAGCGTTTGCACCAAGTTTGGCATCAGCGCGTCTTTTAACAGCGCCGTCATTGGCCCCTCAGCCTTCAGATCACTGGCGCGGACCGGTTCCCGATCTCGGGTGTAGGCGACGACAATGTTGCCGAGACGCTTCTTTAAATCTTCCAGATCGGTGGCGAGGCAGAAGATCGCCATGACCTCCGATGCCACGGTAATGTCGAAACCAGATTGGCGCGGGAAACCGTTAGCGACGCCGCCAAGCGACATTACAACGTCCCGAAGCGCGCGATCGTTCATATCGACAACGCGACGCCACGACACACGGCGCGCGTCGATGTTGAGGGCATTGCCCCAGTAGATATGGTTATCAATCAATGCGGATAACAGGTTATGAGCCGCGCCAATTGCATGGAAATCGCCAGTGAAATGGAGATTGATGTCCTCCATTGGAACGACTTGGGCGTAACCGCCGCCGGCGGCGCCGCCCTTCATGCCAAAGCAGGGGCCCAGGCTTGGTTCGCGAAGGCAGGTAATTGTCTGTTTGCCGATACGGTTCAAACCATCGCCTAAACCGACGGAGGTTGTCGTTTTACCCTCTCCGGCTGGCGTTGGCGTTATGGCGGTTACGAGAATGAGTTTCCCGTCGGGCTTATCTTTTAGTGACCCGATATAGTCGTAAGACAATTTCGCTTTATAGGGACCGTATTGAAGAAGGCTGTCGCCGGGTATGCCTATTTTGTCAGCAATTTCGCTTATCGGCGCCATTTCGGCTGCACGCGCTATGTCAATATCACTCTTGGGCGCCATGATTTTCTCCCCGCGAAGTTTTAATCGTTAATTGAAGTTTTAATGGATAACTTTTATCGAATGTCCTGGATCGCCGCGTTCGAATTTTTTGCTCTATGTGCTGGATAGCGAGCAAGCAACGTTGCTCACCATAAAAATGTTGGAATCACATGGCAAGGCCGCCGCTGGCTCCGCACTCAATGAACTTGGACGTCCAATTTACCACCTTGGCTTGTTTATCATAACTGGCATATTGTATACCAGATAAATTGAATGCGGCTATTTGCCGTAAAACGCCATCGGAATTGGGTAATTCGTCCGACATGTCAATCGCGGCGCCTATCATACAGCGGATCGAAGAAACGATCAGTCTAAAAGACCAGACGTATGAGGCCTTGAAAAGGGCCATAACGACGATGAATATTTACGATTCTGAAGAAGAGTTGCGTTTAGACGAACGCCAGTTATCGAATGATTTGGGCGTGAGCCGAACGCCAATTCGCGAGGCGATCGCCAGGCTGGAGCAAGAAGGGCTTGTTCGCATTGCGCCGCGCCGTGGCGTCTTTGTGGTTCGGAAGCCTAAACACGAAATTTTACAAATGATTACAGTGTGGGCGGCCTTGGAAAGTATGGCCGCCCGGTTGATCACGCAAAATGCGAGCGATGAGGAAATTTCCGCGCTGCGAACGTTGTTCGCCACCGATCAAAGTCCTCAGGGACCCGTGAATCAGGACGCCGCAAATATAGACGAATATTCCGATAAGAATATCGCCTTTCACCAAGCGATCATCCGGATGAGCGCTTGTGAGCTTCTCGTGGATTTGACGGATAATTTGTTCATCCACATGCGGGCGATACGGGCGAGAACAATTGCGGAAAACGACCGGGCGAGCCGGTCTATCATTGATCATATGAACATTATCGAAGCGCTGGAACGTCGCGACACCGAACTTGCGGAACGTCTGGTGCGACAGCACACGCTGGACCTGGCCGCGCATGTTGAACAACACGTGCACTATCTGAATTAAATCGAATTGAGAGCGTCCGACGCAGGACGCACAGGAGATAGAAATAGTGGAAGAAACAGAAGACGTTGGGGCGCTGACCGATGGATTTAATCGACATAAACACCATCTATAATGTGCCCGGAATACCGATCACGGATCTGGGCCGTATGATGCAGGCGTCTGGCATGCGGGTTTTGTCGTTTCGTCATGAACAAAATGCAGGATATGCGGCGGCGACCGCGGGGTACCTGACAAAAAAACCGGGTATTTGCCTAACTGTTTCCGCCCCTGGGTTCCTAAACGGATTGACCGCTCTTGCGCATGCGACGACCAACTGTTTCCCGATGATCCTGATCAGTGGATCGTCTGAACGCGAAATCGTTGATCTTCAGCAGGGCGATTATGAGGAAATGGACCAGTTGGCGATTGCAAAGCCTTTGTGTAAGGCGGCGTATCGCGTGCTCCATGCTGCGGACATTGGCATTGGCGTTGCGCGCGCCATTCGCGCTGCGGTTTCCGGTCGCCCCGGCGGGGTCTACCTCGATTTGCCCGCAAAACTTTTCGGGCAAGTCATGGACGCGGAGAAGGGCGAGAAATCGCTGGTAAAAGTTATTGACGCCGCGCCCCGCCAACTTCCCGCGCCAGAATCAATCACGCGGGCGCTTGAGGTGCTTAAAACTGCTGAGCGCCCCTTGATCATTCTAGGCAAGGGCGCCGCCTACGCGCAGTCTGATGACGCCATCCGTGAATTTGTTGAGAAGAGCGGCGTCCCTTATTTGCCGATGAGCATGGCCAAGGGGTTGTTGCCAGACACCCATCCGCAGTCTGCAGGCGCGGCGCGGTCGCTTGCGCTAAAGAGTAGTGATGTGGTGATGTTGATCGGCGCGCGCCTCAATTGGCTCCTGTCCCATGGCAAAGGCAAAACCTGGGGGGATCAGCCGAAGAAATTCATTCAGGTCGATATTGAACCCAAGGAAATGGACAGCAACGTTGAGATCGTCGCTCCAGTCGTCGGCGATATTGGTTCGTGCGTCCAGGCTATGATCGATGGGATGGGCGACGATTGGAAGGCGCCGCCGGAATCGTGGACAGGCGAAGTTCGGGAAAAAGTTGAAACCAATGTCGCCCGAATGGCGCCGCGGCTACTAAACAACAACACGCCGATGGATTACCAAGGCGCATTAGGGGCGCTACGCACAATCATTCGAGAACGACCCGACGCAATGCTGGTCAATGAAGGCGCCAATACGCTCGATTTCGCGCGCAGCATTATCGACATGTATCAGCCCCGCAAGCGGTTAGACGTTGGCACATGGGGTGTCATGGGAGTCGGTATGGGAACGGCGATCGCCGCTGCGGTGGAAACCGGTAAGCCTGTACTGGCCATCGAAGGCGATAGCGCATTTGGTTTTTCCGGTATGGAAATTGAAACAATTTGCCGTTACGAGCTGCCGATCTGTGTCGTTGTCTTCAATAACGGCGGAATTTACCAAGGGACGGGCGTAAATCCGTCAGGTGGTTCTGACGTGGCGACGACTGTGTTTGTAAAAGATTCCCGCTATGACAAAATGATAGAAGCCTTTGGCGGCGTTGGTGTTTATGTGACATCGCCAGACGAGCTTAGCCAAGCGGTGAACGCGGCGATGGATTCTGGCGCGCCCACGCTCGTGAACGCCGTTATTGATGAGGGTGCGGGTACCGAAAGCGGGCGTATCGGAAACCTGAACCCGCAAAGTGTTGTGAAAAAGAAATAGTCCTGAATTCAACCAACTCGTAGTAACGGGAGCGATAAGATGAGCAAAGCATTGGACGGCGTGCGCATTCTGGATATGACGCATGTTCAATCCGGACCCACTTGTACACAACTGTTGGCCTGGTTTGGCGCTGATGTGATTAAGGTCGAGCGCCCTGGCGTTGGGGATGCGACGCGGGGGCAGTTACAAGATATCCCGAATGTCGATAGCCTGTATTTTACGATGTTGAACGCGAACAAACGCGGCATCACGTTGAACACAAAGGCTGATGAGGGAAAGGACATCTTCACCAAGCTAATCGAACATTGCGACGTAATGGTCGAGAATTTTGCGCCGGGCGCCCTGGACCGGATGGGTTTTACCTGGGAGCGCATTCAAGAGATCAACCCGCGTATGATTTATGCGTCGGTAAAGGGTTTTGGTCCCGGGCCTTTTGAAGATTGTAAGGTGTATGAGAATGTCGCCCAATGTACGGGTGGGTCTGCGTCGACGACCGGGTTCGATGATGGGCCACCGCTCGTGACAGGCGCGCAAATTGGCGACTCGGGCACGGGGCTTCATTTGTTGGCGGGCATTTTGGCGGCGTTATTCCAGCGAACGACAACGGGTAAAGGCCAGCGGGTTGAATGCGCCATGCAGGACTCGGTGTTGAATTTGTGCCGGGTGAAATTACGGGATCAGCAGCGGTTGGATCACGGGATTTTAAAAGA
>JBLHZD010000115.1:0-11198 GCA_047631095.1 Alphaproteobacteria bacterium | reverse complement strand
GGACGCCTGGGTCTTCGATCTGGACAACACCCTGTATCATGAAAAATGCAATATCTTCGCGCAGATTGACGTTCGTATGGGAGAGTTCCTGACAAGCTATCTGAACGTCGATCTGGAAGAAGCGCGGCGCGTGCAAAAGGCCTATTACCACGAGCATGGCACGACCATGAACGGGTTGATGGCCAATCACGGCATGAAGCCCGAGGAATTTCTGGAGTTCGTGCACGATATTGACGTGTCGGTCATTCCGCCGAGTCCCGGTTTATCCGCCTATCTGGACCATTTGCCGGGCCGCAAGATCATCTACACCAATGGCAGCGACAAGCATGCGCGCAATGTCATGGGCCAGCTTGGGGTCGATCATCATTTCGACGGCGTTTTCGATATAGTGGCCTCCGAGTATCGCCCGAAACCGGCGCGCTCCGCCTTTGCGACCTTTGTCGAACAATTTGGCATCGATCCGAAAACCGCCGTGATGGTCGAGGATCTGCCGCAAAATCTGGAACCCGCCCACGAGTTGGGCATGACGACCGTGCTGCTTCGCACGGAGCGCGTGCGCGACCGTCATGGCGTTGTGGATGAGACCCAGGATCACATTCATCATGTGCATGACGATTTGCTGACGTGGTTCGAGCATATTTTCGAGACCGATTAACCCGGTTACGGGCGCGTCGCTTCCCCGTTATGCGATTTGATTAGCGCCGTGATTGCGCTACGGTGTTGTGAAATACGCAACACCAACGGGAGAAAAATCCATGACACTGACGCTCAAAGACGCCAACCGCGTCGCGCAAGGCGCGATGGACAAGGCTCGTGACTTGAACATAAACATCAATGTGGCGGTCTGCGATGCGGGCGGCCGACTGATGGCGTTTCAACGCATGGACAACGCCATGTGGGCGGGTGTCTATGGCAGCCAGGGCAAAGCGATCGCCTCAGCCGCGTTCGGGCGCCCGAGCGGCGCGTTCACTGACCGCGCGGGACATCCGACCATGGCGGGCATCCGCGTCCATGAAGGCGATCATATGATCCTGGGGCAAGGCGCGGTGCCAATCAGCCGCGACGGCGTGCATCTGGGCGCGGTCGGCGTCGGCGGCGGCACGGCGCAGGAAGATGAAGACTGCGCAGCGGCGGGCGCGGCGAAGCTGTAGTGCGCTAAAGCGTGGATTCCCGCCTTCGCGGGAATGACGAGTAAAGACACTACCGAAGAAACACCGTCATTCCCGCGAAGGCGGGAATCCAGCGACGTCCAGCCATGAAGCAGCCCTGCGTCTATATGATGGCTAGCAAACGGAACGGTACGCTCTATATCGGCGTCACGAGTGATCTGGTGCGGCGTTGTTGTAGACGACATAGACCAGATTTTCGCCTGTACGGGAATGACGAGAGACGGGCGCTCCGATTCTGCGACTAGAGGGTTTGGAATGTTACGAAATGCTATTGTCGCGGTATTCGCCGTATTTGCGATATCTACGGCCAATTCTGTGTCAGCGACGCTCTTGGCGTTGGATGAAGTTGTAAGTACGACCACCACGTCGACTGGCTTCCCGCCTTCGCGGGAATGACGATAGAGACACTACCGAAGAAACACTGTCATTCCCGCGAAGGCGGGAATCCATCGGCGTCCAATCATGAAA
The DNA here is from genome assembly GCA_047631095.1 of Alphaproteobacteria bacterium. Lineage (GTDB taxonomy): Bacteria > Pseudomonadota > Alphaproteobacteria > UBA8366 > JABJJH01. Next base: position 9,561 of record JBLHZD010000115.1, on the reverse strand, counting down.
CAGCCCTGCGTCTATATGTTGGCCAGTACGCGAAACGGGACGTTGTATATCGGCGTCACAAGCGATCTGGTGCGACGGGTCTATGACCACAAGAATGGCTCGGTTGAAGGGTTCACAAAGAGATACGGCGTCCACACGCTTGTTTGGTATGAAAGCCATGAGTCGATGGAAAGCGCGATCACGCGGGAAAAGCGGATGAAGAAATGGAACCGCGACTGGAAAATTCGGCTTCTCTAAGAGCTGAATCCGGACTGGAAAGACTTGTATCCCAGTATTGTGTGAGTGTCCGTGGATTTCCGCATTCGCGGAAATGACGAAAGAGACAACACCGAAGATATACTGTCATTCCTGCGAATGCGGCAATCCAGCTTTTTTCTCGACGGCGCATGAGGAATATTTTATCCCGCACCTTGAAATTAATGTATAAAGGATTATTTACCTATATCATTCCGGCGTAAATTTCGACCGCCTCTCATGCAATGTTAACGGATGATAACCCATGCTAATGATTTTGGACTTTTTCCCGACGTAAAACGGTTTTGGTATGGCGGCGACAGGGTTTTCGCCCTTGCTCCTGCTTGACTTGAAACCGCAAACCAAGGAAAGTCCGGCGCATGATTTGAGCGCGGAAACGCGCCGGAAACTGGCGAAAAATTGAAAGGCTATCGGTTCATGTCACACGGAAATCTGCAACAAACCATCGACGCCGCTTTTGACGCGGTGGAGAATGTTTCTCCTGCCACGCAGGGCGAGGTTCGCGACGCGGTAAACACGGCGCTGGACTTGCTGGACAAGGGCGAGGTTCGCGTTGCGGAGAAATTGGGCGGCGAATGGCAGGTCAATCAATGGCTTAAAAAAGCGGTGTTGCTGTCCTTCCGCCTCAACGAAATGTCGACGATCCCCGGCGGACCGGGTGAAGACGCGTCGTGGTGGGACAAAGTGCCGTCGAAGTTCGAAGGCTGGGGCGAAGCGGAATTCAAGGCCGCCGGGTTCCGCGCGGTGCCAAACGCGATTGTGCGCCGCTCCGCCTATATCGCGCCCAACGTTGTGTTGATGCCCAGCTTCACCAATCTCGGCGCCTATGTCGATGAAGGCACCATGGTGGATACCTGGGTCACCGTTGGGTCCTGCGCGCAGATTGGCAAGAACTGTCACCTGTCCGGCGGCGTCGGCATCGGCGGCGTGTTGGAGCCCTTGCAGGCAGAGCCCGTCATCATCGAAGACAATTGCTTTATTGGCGCACGGTCGGAAGTCGTCGAAGGCGTGATCGTCGAAGAAGGCGCCGTGCTGTCCATGGGCTGTTTCATCAGCGCGTCGACAAAAATCATCGACCGGCAGACCGGCGAAATGCATATCGGGCGGGTGCCCGCGTATTCGGTTGTCGTGCCGGGGTCCTTGCCGGGCAATCCATCGCCGGAAGGCCGCCCGACGCCGAGCCTGTATTGCTGCGTGATCGTGAAGACCGTGGATGCGCAGACACGCGCCAAAACCTCGATCAACGATTTACTGCGGGACTAGACTTGTGATTGATCCCGTCGAACTCGCCCGTGATTTGATCCAGTGCCCCAGCGTGACGCCGGTCGAAGGCGGCGCGCTGGATTTATTGCAGAAGACGCTGGAGGGGATGGGCTTTACCTGTCACCGGCTGGTGTTTTCAGACGATGACACGCCGGACGTGGATAATCTCTACGCCCGGTTGGGAGATCAGGCGCCAAATTTCTGTTTCGCCGGGCATACCGATGTCGTGCCGACAGGGCCGGTGGATGAATGGTCCGCCGACCCGTTTGCCGCCGATATTCGCGACGGAGTGCTGTATGGGCGCGGCGCCAGCGACATGAAGGGGGCGATTGCGTCCTTCGCCGCCGCGGTGGACCGGGTGGTGGCCAAGGGAGCAATCGGTGGCTCCATCAGTTTTTTGATCACCGGCGACGAAGAAGGGCCATCGATCAACGGCACCAAGAAAGTGCTGGGCTGGTTGCAGGAGCGCGGCGAGGCGCTGGACGCCTGTATCGTTGGCGAACCAACCAATCCGGAACGTCTGGGCGATATGATGAAAATCGGCCGGCGCGGCAGTATGAACGGTTTTTTGAAGGTCAAAGGCGTACAAGGCCATACCGCCTATCCGCATTTGGCGGACAACCCCGCGCATCGTATCGTCGCCATGATGAACGCTTTGACGACAAAATCGCTGGATGAGGGCTCGGATCATTTTCAAGCCTCGACCTTGCAGATTTCAACCATTGATATCGGCAATACGGCGACCAATGTTATTCCCGCAGAGGCGCGGGCGACGTTCAATATTCGCTTCAATGATCTGCATTCCTCCGACTCGCTGGGCGAATGGCTGAGGAAAATTCTCGACGATGCAATTGGCAAAGGCGGCGAATACACGCTGGATATTTCCGTCAGCGGCGAATCTTTCCTGACCCCGCCGGGCAAGTTGAGCGATGTGATTTCTGCGGCGTGCCGGGACGTGTTGCAATTGCAGCCGGACCTGAGCACTACGGGCGGCACATCCGACGCGCGCTTCATCAAGGATTATTGCCCGGTCGTGGAATTTGGTCTGGTCGGGCAAACGATGCACAAGATTGACGAACGCACCGACGTGGCGGACATCGAGCGGCTCACCGATATCTATGAGGCAATCATCACCGGATATTTTAAATGATATCGAAGCAGGAAGTTCAGCTTTCGCTTTATGGCGTGTGGCGACTTCTTATTCGCGATCCAAAAGGGATCGAATGGTTGGACGATTCCGAGGACGGGTTCTGGAAGTCGTTCTACTGCGCCCTTATTGTTCTACCCGGCTATGTGTTGCTTTTGGCGTTTGCGCCGACGCCCTATTTTCAGGACGCTGGAATTTTCCGGGTCGTGGTTGTTGAAAGTTCGGCCTATGTCATCGGGTGGGCGGTCTGGCCGCTATTAGTGTCCTATGCAGCGGCGACGTTCGAGCGAGAAGATAAATTTATCCGATATATCGTCGCCTATAACTGGTCGGCGGCGATCCAGATCGGTATTTACGTCGTTATCCTTTTACTTCGGGAATCAGGAATTATTCCGGAAGGGATGCTAAGCTTAATTAGCTTTGCGGTGGTTATTTTTATGATGACGTATCAATGGTTTATCGCAAGCGTCGGGTTGGATGTAACGGGCTCCTTGCCGGTCGCTATGGTCGGGGCGGAATTTTTGATCGGCCAGATTATTCACGCCGTGAGCTATAATCTGCTCCATTGATCGCCGTGTCGGTAAGGGCGCCGGAGATTAGGACGCCCGGAGATTAGGACGCCATGATGGATTTACTAAAACGAATGGTGATGACGGGCGCCGCGTTGGCGTTGCTGATCGTGGCGGAGCGCGCGTTTGGTATGGTCGCTGCGTTTGTCGCGGCGGGCGTATTGTTCGTCGGGTATGTCGCTTATATCTCGTTTCGGGAAACAGCATCCGAGGAATCAGACGGCGACGCGGATGATGATTCGGATGATGGTTTGGATTCTGGCCGTTCGGTATAATCGACCGCGACAAGATACAGTCCCTGTGGCGGGGCGGTCGGACCGGCGGCGGCGCGGTCACGGGCCTCTAAGGCGTACGATACATCATCGGCGCTCCACTTGCCTTCGCCAACAAAACCCAAAGTGCCGGTGATATTGCGCATCTGATGATGCAGGAAGGACCGCGCGGCGGCGTGGATATGAATTTCGTCGGCGGCGCGCGATACGGTGATCCGATCCATCGTCTTTACCGGCGACAAGGCCTGACAATGAGACGCGCGGAAACTGGTGAAGTCATGGCGCCCGATCAGCCGTTGCGCGGCCTCGTGCATAGCGTCCGTGTCCAGCGGTCGAGGCACATGCCAGACGCGCCCCAGATCGACGGCGGGGGCCGCGCGGCGGTTTAAAATTCGGTAGAGGTAATGGCGTCCTGTCGCAGAAATGCGCGCATGAAAATCCGGCGCGGCCTCAGTGGCGTCCAACACAATGATGGGGTCTTCGCGCATATGATAGTTCAACGCATCGCGAACCGTATCTGGTTTGGTGTTCTTGTCCAGGTCGAAATGCGCGACCTGGCCAAGGGCGTGAACGCCGGAATCCGTGCGCCCCGCGCCAAAGATGGTGACGGTTTCTTGAGAGAAATTCAGGATCGCGCGCTCCAACGCGCCCTGGGCGGACCACCCGTTTTTCTGTCGCTGCCACCCGACGAAGGCGGCGCCGTCATACTCCACGGTGATCCGCCATCGGGTCATGTGAACGGGCTCCCCTTGGGAACAGGATGTCCGCGCAGAAAGGCGTCTGCATTGGCGGGTTTGCGGCCTTCGCGCTGGAGCCGCTCCAACCGCAAGGCGCTGTCGTCGCCACAGGCGATGGTTAGCTGGTCGTCGAGCGCGACACCCGGCGCAATACCCGGCGCGTCACTGGCGCCGCTGAGCGGCGTTGCGCGTAAAATTTTAACCCGTGCGCCGTCCAGCTCACACCAGGCGCCGGGCCAGGGAGTAAACGCGCGGATGGCGCGGTCGAGCGTGGGCGCGGGTTGGCGCCAGTCCAGACGGCCGTCGGATTTTTCGATCTTGGCGGCGTAGGTGACGCCCTCTGCGGATTGTGGCGTCGCCGCCAGCGACCCGTTATCCAGCCCGGCTAACGCTGGAACGATCATTTCAGCGCCCAGGGCGGCCAGCGCGTCATGCAATTCGCCCGCATTGGTATCGACCGTGATGGGGAGGGGTCGCATCGTTACAACGCCGCCTGTATCGAGGCCCTTGTCCATTTGCATGATGCTCACCCCGGTTTCCGGGTCGCCCGCCTCAATTGCGCGTTGGATTGGCGCGGCGCCGCGCCAGCGCGGCAACAGGGAGGCGTGAATATTGACGCAGCCCAGCCGCGGGGCGTCCAGAATGGCTTTGGGCAGGATCAGGCCATAGGCGGCGATGACCGCAACGTCGAGGTCCAAAGCGGCGAATGCTTCTTGTGCCGTTGGGTCTTTCAACGACGCGGGCGTGCGCACTTCGATATCGTGATCTTCGGCGAATTTCTGGACCGGGCTGGGGCGTGGCTTTTGCCCCCGTCCGGCAGGGCGGGGCGGCTGCGCGTAGACACAGACGATATCGTGACCGGCGTCAATCAGGGCGGCGAGTGCGCTCACCGCAAAGTCGGGCGTACCCATATAGGCGATGCGCATTTTTAATACTCGAATGGTCGCGGCGCTGCGTTGGTTCAGGCGGCGTCTTGCTGCTTCAGTTTTTTAATTTTAACCAGTTTACGAAGAATCATATTTCGTTTTAGCGTTGAGATATGGTCAACGAACAAGGTGCCGTCGAGATGATCCATTTCATGAAGGATGCAGGTCGCGACGATCTCTTCGGCTTCGATTTCGCGTTTCGTATTGGTTTCATCCAGGTAGGAAACGCGTATTCTGGCGGGCCGTTCAATCTCGGCGTAATATTCCGGCAGGGATAAACATCCCTCCTCATAGGCCCATAATTCTTCAGAGGCGTCGAGAAGCACCGGGTTCGCCATTTGCAGGGGCGCTGGATCTTCGTCCTTGCGCGCGGTATCCACCACGATAATGCGCGACGCGACGCCAATCTGCGGCGCCGCCAAGCCGATGCCTGGCGCGTCATACATCGTTTCCAGCATATCAGCCATCAACGCCGCGATATCTGCGTCCACGCCCCTGACGGGCTTGCTTATAAGTTTCAAGCGCGGGTCGGGCGCTATGATAATGGGGCGAATGGCCACGGGCTTGTCCCTAACGACAATTATTACGACGATACTGATTACGCAATGTTCAGTGATAGTGTAATTATGGTCGAATCAGCACGACGTCAAGACATGCGATTCGACCATAATATAATGGCGCGCAGGCGCGGTGCTAAAATTGTACGCGAACGCTGTAGCGGATGGATGCTTCTCCGTTCGCCGGGACGTCGACTCGCCAAACCGCTATGTTGGATTGCGGCGTCTCATGGGATTGGGATTCCGAAAGAATCCGCCATTCACCGGGGATGCGCTCGTTTACATAGACGCTCACAGGTTTCTTTTTGCCGTTGCGAATTTTGATTTCGTGCTCCGACTCGAAGACGCCTTTTGGAAGACCCGAGCGCCGGTAATGAGTCTGGCGGCGTTCGGCGGTTATTTCAAAGGCGCGCCCCGTCGCCAGGCGGACTGTTTCGCCGCGCGCCGTATGGGGCAGGGACGTTTCGCCAACAAAGACGGGCGCTTTACGGGTTTGGGCGTACAGGCGGATCACGCCGGCGGGCAGGACGCGGCCCAATTCGGATTTGGCGTCATTCTTGAAGATATAGCGGATCGTTGGGTTGTCCCGCAGCGGCGCCGGATAAGCGCGATTGTAGGACGCGCTGTTATTTTCCAGTCGGTATTCCTTAACGACGGGAATACTGTCGGCTTGAAATAAGGCGATCTGTTTCGACTGCTTGGGGCCAAGCGTCAGGTTTTCTCCGACGGAAATGACATGCACGTCGGACACGGGCGTTTCAACGACATCCTGTGCGGAAAATGCTTTCGATGCGAGCGCCTCAATGCGCCCCCGCCGCGGCTGCGCTCGCCGCGTCTGGTTCACGGTCCCCGCGACAACCCGGACGCTGGCCTTTTCGAAACCCGCGCTGGTCGTGTTGTTCAAAGTGACGTAACTGCTCAACTGGAGCGCTGTCTCGTCCATATTTAATCGGCCGACATAGTCTGACCGCCAACTCAGCCCGCCGGTCATATAGGTGAGGGCGAAATTCGTTTTTGCATTCGACGTCGCGACGCCGCGCACCGACAAGGAAGGCTTTAGCTGTCGGGGGCCAGGCGGCATAGACAATATGATTTTGTTCTTGGAAAGATTGCGCGCCTCGCCGTTGCTTTCCACAAGCGCGTAGCTGCCGGACACGTCCAGCAAGACGCCTTCAGAGGGATGTTCAGTGCTATCGTCGCGACGCTTGGATTTAAAGCGCACGGTTTGTCCAATCGCTTTTCGAAGCAGATAGTCCCAGCTCAGGGTTTTGGCGTCGAAATTAACTTCAAGAATGTTCAACGCGCGCGCGGGCGTCTGTTCGAAAAAAACGCTGGAGGGGTTAATCGCTTCGGTGACACCGGGGAGCTGGAGCGTGGTTGGGCCTTTGGAGAAATCGATCTCCCTGGTGTCGCGGATAAGCGCCAGATTGTTATTATAGATTGTTAAGTCCAGCCCCATACGCGCCGATGGCGAAATGACCAGGTCGGCGGCGGTGGCGGTGAGTGCAAAGAACGAGAGCGCCAGAGCGGAAATCGCGGACGTCGTCGGACTTAAATGAATGCGCATATTGGCGTCTCCTGTTTTCATGTTCGGTCCCCTCCCGAATGGGTATCGCGTAACATCCGATCATAATTTAGACGAAAATACGACGACAAAACGGCGGAGCCTGGCGTCGGGGTTATTCGTGTCGGGCGCGGAGCGCGGCAGAAAGGGTGCCGTCGTCAAGGTAATCCAGTTCGCCGCCGACCGGTACGCCATGCGCCAACCGCGTAATGCGCACATTGGCGGAAGACAGGCGTTCGGAAACATAATGCGCGGTCGTCTGGCCATCGACCGTCATATTCATCGCCAAAATGACCTCGGTCACTGTTTCCGATTGGGCGCGTTCGACAAGTTTTCCAATATTCAAATCTTCAGGCCCGACGCCATCCAGCGCCGACAAAACACCGCCGAGGACATGAAATTTTCCGGAAAAAATGCCAGCGCGATCCAGCGCCCAAAGGTCGGCGATGCCTTCGACAGCGCATAAAATCGTCGTGTCGCGCTTTGGGTCGCAGCAAATTGCGCAGGGGTCGATGGCGTCGATATTGCCACAGGTCCCACAGGTCTGAATATTGGCGGCGGCGTCCGCCATTGCGCGCGCCAAGGGGTCCAATAACGTATCGCGTTTTCGGATCAAGTGAAGCGCCGCGCGCCGGGCGGACCGGGGGCCAAGGCCCGGCAAGCGGGAAAGCAACCGAATAAGGCGTTCGATATCTGTCATGGGTACACGGTGTAAGGCAGTCCAGAGGGCGCCGTGCTAGAACGGCATTTTGAAGCCAGGAGGAAGCTGGACGCCGCCCATCATTTTGGACGTTTCTTCCTGCATGTGGGCGTCGACCTTGGCGCGCGCGTCATTATGCGCCGCTGTAATCAAATCCTCCAAAACTTCCGCATCGTTTGGATCGATCAACGTCGGATCGATTTTTAAGCCGGTCATGCCGCCCTTACCATTGAGCGTGACCTGCACCATGCCAGCGGCTGATTCGCCGGTTACCTCCACGGTTGCGAGGTTTTCCTGCATCTCAGTCATCTTGGTCTGCATTTCCTGGGCCTGTTTCATGATTTGGCCAAGGTTTTTCATTGTTGCGCCCCTCCTTTGGGAATGTCGAGAATCGGGTCAGAATCCGATGCGTTGTCTGTTGGGTTTGATTGGGTTTTTGGATCGCGCATCGTGACGCTTTTCACGGTCGCGCCGGGAAAATGAGATCTGACGGCGCCGACCATCGGATGCGATTCCGCTTTGAGAAGGCGTGCGGCCTCCAGAGTCTCGTGTTGTTGCGCCAATGTCGGCTCGCCTGGCTCGCTGGAGACGCTGATAATCCACCGCATACCGGTCCATGTCGTCAAATGCTGGCTTAATTTGCTGGCCAAATCCCGTGGCGCCATTTCCGTTGGGCGAAATTCCACCCGGCCTGTTTCAAAGGCGACCAAATGAACGTCATGCTGCAAATGTTTGGTTAAGATGCCTTCGCGATGATCTTCGAATAGTCCGACAACGGCCTTAAAACTCGTTGGGTGCGAGAAGGCCTGCGTCGGTTCCGCAGCGGGGTCGAGCGCGCCGTCCGGCGTTTCGTTTGACCCGTATTCCTCTGCGGGTGTTGCGATCGCGTCTGGCGGCGGTGAGGCCGCATAATCACTTTCCGATATATCCGGTGGCGTCGGTGCATCGTCTATATCAATGATGGGGTCAGCGATGGGCGCTATGACGGGATCAATAACAGGCGGCGTTGAAAGCGTGCTTCGTTGGTCCGGCAGGCTGGCCGATGGTTGCGGCGCAGCGCTTGGCGCTGGGGAAGCGGAGGACGCGGGGGGCGCTGCGGTCTTCGCCGCATCTGACTGAAGACGCCGGGCAAGTTCCGCCGGTGGCGGGACGTCGGCCGCATACGCGATGCGAATTAACGTCATTTCCGCAGCTTGCAGGGGCGCGGACGCATTTTGCGTTTCGCCCAGCCCTTTCAACAACATTTGCCAATTTCGGGTAAGGACAGGCATAGGTAACGCCGTCGCCATCTCCGTGCCACGGGTGCGTTCCATCTCGGGAACGCCGGGCGCATTGGCGATTTCAGGCGAGACCTTAACGCGGGTTAGCCAGTAAGTGACGTCCAGTAAATCCTGCAACACAATGACCGGATCCGCGCCGTCGCGATACATAATCTCGAAGCGCGACAGCGCATCGGCGATATCGCCCGCCATTAAGGTGTCGAAGAGGTCGAACACGGCGTTGCGGTCCGCCAGTCCCAGCATGTCGCGAATCTGTTCGGCTGTTACAGCGCCGCCCGCCAGCGCGATGGC
>JBLHZD010000114.1:0-11294 GCA_047631095.1 Alphaproteobacteria bacterium | reverse complement strand
AGGGATTTGCGTCTACCCGCATGGTGGAAGTCGCTCGGGAGATTGGGCTGACGCGCGGCGCGCTGTATCATCATTTCGCCAGCAAGAAGGGCCTGTTTCGCGCGGTGCTGGTCGGGCTTCAGACAGATTTGACGGCGGAGATTATTCAATGCGCGCGTGCGGCGCCGGGCGGCTCGATGGACCGCCTGCGCGCCGGGTTCCATGCCTATCTCGATCTGGCGTTGCGCGACGATGTGCGACAGGTTTTGTTTATCGATGGTCCGGCGGTCCTGGGGTGGGATGACTGGCGCGAGATCGACCTTCAACACGGCTTTCGCATCACGCAATATGCGATTGAGCAGGCCATCGACGCGGGCGAGATCGACCGCGTTCCGGTGGATGAACTGACCCATGTTCTGTTGGGCGCGCTGACACACGCCTGTCTGGAAGTCGGTCGCGCCGCCGACCCGAGCGGCGCGCGCGCCGCCTATGGCGAAACAATTGACTTCATGCTCGACCGACTTCGGGCGGGTTAAGTGGCGGGCGGCCGCCATAGTTCTTCGGGCAGGGCGGCCAGTTTAGACGGCGCCAGCTTTTCGCCCAACCCATAGAACTCCCAAAAGCTCATGATGAGCGGCCGCCATAGATCGGGATCCACCCGCCGGGGATCGTCTTTATTTACGATGGCCGGGTTTACGTGTACCGCGACGATGCGCAGTTCAATCGCCGCGATCTTCGTGCGGAGGGCGGGGTTGGTCGCGCCGAAGGGGTTGATTTGCTCCACCGTCGCTTCCATCTGGACGTCGCATTCCTGCGCGCGCGGAGCGGCGACGATGGTCGAGGGGATTGGGGTCAGGCCCGCGCGTCCAAACTTGTCGGCGACATGGACGAATTCCAGCCAGGCCTTGTCTGCGGGCACCGGGTTGTTGCCTGTGGTCTTGGCGATGCGGTCAACGGCGCCCGCCAGCGAGGATGACGGCAGGTTGAGAACGCATTCGCCGGTGCGTCGGATGTTTTGCACGCTTTTGGAACTTTCGGTGAAGCCCAGCATACAGCCCCGCCCCAGCCACCAGGCGGACTACATCGGCGCCAGATTGGGCGCACCGTCTTCGTTCACCGTGCTGACCAGCACAACCGGCGTGCCCCAATACAAGATGGCGGGGTCGATTGGGATGGATTCGGGACCGGCGACGGCGCCGTGATCGGGTGTGGAATTTAGGGGGGGGCGTCGATGATGCGTCAGACACGAAGGGCTCTCCATATGCGGTTGACTCTAAAAGGTACATAAAGAATGTTTATGGTCAACGTCGCATCTGAACCCTGAAACGATGCGCCACCGGGCCGTGTCTCTCGCTATACCTCTCGTTATGCCTTGGGTAATATCGGCGGCAATGTCCGGGGATGGGCGAACTGCAGTAACCCGTCCTCCAGTTCCGCGATAAACTGTTGCGCCAACAGCGACAGCGGCTGATCGCGCGGCGTCATCAGGCAAAACTCATAGGGAATGGCGGGCGCGAAGGGCCGCACGATGATGTCGTTGCGCCGTGCAAAATCCCCGGCTGTAAAGGGATCGACCAGCGAGACCCCGGCGCCATTGGCGACAAACGCACAGGCGGATTTGGAGATATGCGTGTCGATCCGCATGTCGCGCGCGACGCCGCGTTCTTCAAAGGCGCGGTCGATCAGCTACCGCGTCCGGGCGTCCTGCCCAAAGGAAATAAACGACTCATCCGCCAGATCCTCCACAGCAATTGTTTCGCGCGTCGCCAATGGGTGCCCCGGGGTAGCGCGCAGACCGCATCGACCCGGCACAAGATGCGGCAATCGACGCCGGGGTGATCCGTCCCGATCATGGAGAGGCCCAGATCAATGCGGCGCGACGCGACGGCCTGCAACACCGTGCGCGACGAATGAACGTGCAGCCCGATCCGCGCCTTATCGTGTCGGCGCGTAAAATCGGCCAGCATCTTTGGCAGCACGCTCTTTCCCAACGCGGGCAGACTGTAAATGTTGAGGCGACCGCCCGTCAGGTTGCGCAAATGGGTGGAGACGCGCGTTATCTCGTTGAGCCCGTCGAAAACGCGCAGGGATTGTTCGTACAGGATTTCCGCTTCCGGCGTTGGCTCCAACCGGCGCCGGTTCCGGTGAAACAGTTTCAACCGGGTCTCATGCTCCAGGTTGGAAATCAGTTTGCTGATGGCCGGTTGGGACAGGCGCATAAACTTGGCCGCGCCGGTCACCGTCTGATTTTCGATGACCGCGCGCAGCGCTTCGAGTTGACGCATGGTGATCATGTTCGGCCTCTCCCGTGATTGACTTCATAACTTGAAGTTATCAACTTCGAAGGTATTAGTCTTTGACTGTATGAAACAAGCGGCGTGCAATAGGGCGCTCAACAACGAGGCGGTCCTGAACGATGACGAATGACGAACTCTGCAACCTTTCCGCGACGGCGCTGGCGCCCCTGATACGCGATGGGGCGGTGCGTGCTGTTGAGCTTGTGGACGCGGTGCTGGCGCGCATCGACCGGCTTGATCCTGTGCTCAACGCCTTTGCGCTTGTGGACGGGGACGGTGCGCGCCGCGCGGCGGTTGCGGCGGACGAAGCGCGCGACAAAGGCGAGGCGTTGGGTTCCTTGCATGGGGTCCCGTTCTCGGTGAAGGACTTGATCCTGACCAAGGGTATGGAGACGGCCTTTGGCTCGCATCTCATGGCGGGGAATATTCCAACCCGAAGTGCGGCGGCTGTTGAGCGTATGGAGAGGGCGGGCGCGATTCTGCTCGGCAAAACGACGACGCCGGAATTCGCCCATTCCGCGCTTACCGACAGTCCGCGATATGGGCCGACGCGCAACCCCTGGAACCCGGATTATTCCTGCGGCGGATCCAGCGGCGGCGCCGCCGTAGCCGCCGCGAGTGGCATGGGGCCGTTGACGGTGACGACCGATGGCGCGGGGTCTTCGCGCATTCCAGCCAGTTGCTGCGGTGTTTTGGGATTGAAGGCGACGCTCGGTCGTATCCCTAACGAAAACGGGTTCGACCTTTTCGGCAATTTTAGCTATGTGGGCGCTATTACGCGCACGACCGCCGATCTGGTGGCCATGCTCAACGTGATGAGTGGCCCGCTTGGCGGCGACCCCTGGACCCTCGGCGCGCCGCATGCGCCCTGTGAAATTCCCGCCAACCCAGAATTGACGTTGCGCGGCTTGCGGGTGCATTACAAACCGCGCCTGGGCAATGAATTGCTGGATGACGGCGTCGCGGCGGCGATGGAGAAAACGCTGGAGACGCTCGCACGCGCCGGGGTGATCGTGACCAGAAGTGACGGGCGTGAGGATTGGGGCAATGAGCTGGCGCGCGTGAGCATCCGCGCGACCTTGGTGAGCCGCATGGCGCATTTCTCCGCAGCGGATCGTGAAAAAATGACCCCGTCCCTACGCGCGGCGATTGCGGAAAGTGAGGCGCTGGATCCGAATGCGCTGCGGGACGCGCCGATGCAGCGCACCGCCCTGTTTCACCAGGCAGAAGCGATATTCACGGATTCGAATTTGTTGCTGACGCCGAGCTTGGGCGCGCCACCGCCGCGAATTGGTCACACCGCGCTGGACCCGATTACGATTAATGGCGAAGTCGCGGGGTCGTTGCGCGCCAACTGGTATAACTATCCCGCGCCGTTCAATCTGACTGGCCACCCGGCCATTTCAATCCCGGTGGGCCATACGCCCGATGGATTGCCGGTAGGCCTGCAAGCGGTCGCGCCCTGGCATGGGGAGCAGAAATTAATCGACCTGGCCGCTGCATTGGAGGCGATTTCGCCTTGGGGCGCGCCGCCGATTGCGACAGACTTAAAAGAGGATGCGTAATTATGAAAATCGATAAAGCCCTGTTCCACCCCGACTACAAACCCGAACCTTATTGGTGGGAGGCGGCGCGACCGGGTGACGCCTATTCGACCGATTTACCATCATCGACCGAAATCTTGATTGTCGGCAGCGGGTATTCCGGTCTGTCGGCGGCGCTAGAACTGGCGCGCGCGGGCCGCACTGTCACCGTCGTCGATTCCTGGAAATTTGGAGAAGGCGCCAGCACTCGCAGCGGCGGCGGCGTCAGCGCGGGCATCAATCTGGGCAAGGGAATTTCCGGCGGTCCGGGACAGAATGCGCGCGGCGATGCGCATAAATCACTGGTGCATTCGTTGCTGCGGGAAAGCCTTGCGGCGTTTGAGTTTGTCGGCGAGCTGGTTGAGCGCGAAAAAATCGATTGCCATTACGAGCAACGCGGCCGCTTCGTGGGCGCGTACTCAAAAGCGCATTTTCCCGATCTGGTGAAAAAGGCCGATTTCCTGAACGAGACATTGCAGCTCGACGCGTCGGTGATCTCCCGCGAGGAACAGCGCTCGGAAATCGGGAGCGACTTCTATCACGGGGGACTGGTCATCAATCGCGCTGGAAAGCTGCATCCCTCGCTGTTTCATAAAGGGTTACTCGATGCCTGCCATCGCGAAGGCGTGACCTTATGCGCGCATACGAAGGTGACTTCAATTGATGGCGCGCTTGGCGAATTCACGGTGAACACCGCGCGCGGCGCGTGCCGGGCGGAGCAGGTAATTATCGCCACCAACGGCTATACCGGCGATCTGACGCCAAAACTGCGCAACAAGATTGTGCCGATCTCCAGTCAGATCATCGTGACGGAAGAATTGCCTGAAGATCTGGCCCAAGAGCTTATCCCAAAAGGCCGGACAATTTCCGAAACGCCCCGCGTGACCAGCTATTATCGTCTGACGCCCGGCGACCGGCGGGTCATGTATGGCGGGCGCGCGCGGTTTCAGGATGTCCCGGCGGATGTCAGCGCGACCCTGCTACATGGCATGATGACGGATCGCTGGCCGCAGTTGAAGGATGTTCGCATCACCCATTCCTGGTCGGGTTTCGTCGCCATGACGACCGATGCGGTGCCCCATATGGGACAGGAGGACGGCCTGCATTTTTGCACCGGGTGCAATGGCAGCGGCGTCGCCATGATGACCTATCTCGGCAATCAGATCGCCAAGCGTATCCTGCAGGACGGCCAGTCGGACAGCGCCTATGTCGGGGCGGATTTCCCCGCCGTGCCCGTGCCGTTTTATCGTGGCAAGCCGTGGTTCCTGCCCATCGTCGGCGAATATTATCGCTACCTCGATAAAAAGGAACGCCGCGCGGCGGAGTAACGCCATCCAGACTCCCGGATGTTAACTTCGTTTGTGAAAGCGGTTTGTGAATTCTGGACGGGCTCGCCATACTCTCCCCAATTGTGGGCAATATAGAGTGTGCGCAGATGGACCGGCTCCGGGCGATGGAAGTTTTTGCGAGCGTCGCGGAGTGCAGCAGCTTCAGCAAGGCGGCGGATGCGCTCGGCATGTCCAACGCCTCCATCACCGAATGGGTTAAAAATCTGGAATCCCATCTGGGCGTCATCCTGATTCAGCGCAACAGCCGCCGGTTACATTTAACCGATGAGGGGACTCGTTTTTTACAGCGCAGCGCTCAAATTCTGCGCGATATCGACCGTGCTAAATCCGAGATAAAGGGCGATCAGGACGCCATCGCGGGAACCATACGGGTCGAAGCGACCGTGTCCATCGGGGAGGCGTTGATCTATCCGTTGATCCCCGCGTTTCTGGACCAATATCCAAACCTGTCTATTTCCCTGACACTCCTTAACGCGCCGCGAAACATGATTGAGCATGGCACCGATGTCGCCATCCGCGTGGATCAGGTGGATAGCGCCGATTTCTGGGCCCGGCCAATTCATGACGCCGCCAGCGTCGCTTGCGCCGCGCCGTCCTTTATCGAAAATATATCCCTGCCGGAAAACCCCAAGGACCTTGATCCATCGCTTTGTCTGGGGGTCCTGAACCGGGGCCAGTATTCGCCGCGCGACTGGCGTTTTTCACGGGGCGAGGAGCACGTGAAACTTTCCCCGCGAGGCCGCGTTTCCTGTAGCAGCACGCCGGTGCTTGTCCGCGCCGCGATTGAGGGCGCCGGGCTTATCCATGAGCTCGATATTTTGGTGCGGGATCACCTCGCGGCGGGATCGCTGGCGCCGTTGTTTCCCGATTGGAAAGGCGAAGCGCGCACCATCTTTGCGGTGACCCCGCGCGCGCAGGACGCCGCGCCAAAAGTGCGCGCCTTCATGGCGTTTTTTAGCGAGGCCTATAACGGGCGCCACGCCTCCATGCCGGTGCGAACCGGTGGGGTCGCCTGACTGTGTATGGGGCGCGTTCGGATAATCCGAATTCTGCTTTCAACCGCCGCTGCTTGCCGGGTGAAAATCAGGGGCGTTAACTGACGCGCTCCAGATAATCACAACAGCAAGAGGGTTGAGGCATGACTCTATCCATCCGAAAAGTTGGCCCCTGTTTCGCGGGTGAAGTCGACGGTGTTGATATTCGCCAACCCTTATCGGCGGAAGACGCCGCCGCGATTCATGCGGGCATGGATGACTATGGGGTGCTGGTTTTTCGCGAGCAGCCCCTAACCGAGACGCAGCAACTGGACTTTACAACGTCGCTGGGCGCGCTGGAGCATACGATTGCCTCGGGGATGCGTAGTGAGGCGGAGTCCCGTCTGCCGACGGTCTTCGCCGATGTCTCCAATCTGGATGTGGACGACAAGCCGATGTTGCGCGAAGATCGCCGTCGGCTCTTTTCAATCGGCAATCAGCTTTGGCATTCCGACAGTTCGTTTAAGGTGACGCCTGCGAAATATTCGCTGCTGCACGCGATCTCCATCACCTCGAAAGGCGGCAATACGGAATTCGCCGATATGCGCGCGGCGTATGATGCGCTGGATGACGAGACCAAAGCCGAATGTGAGGGTCTGGTCTGCGAACATTCGCAAATTTATTCGCGCCAGCAGATCGGGTTCTTCGATTTGACCGAGGCGGAACGGGTGCGGTTCACTCCGGTTCTGCAATCGTTGCTGCGGTCAAATCCGGGGACGGGCCGAAAGTCGCTTTATATGTCGTCTCATGCGGGCGGCATTGTGGGCTGGCCGGTGCCCGAGGCGCGATTGTTTTTGAAAAACCTGTTGGAGCACGCGACCCAACGACAATTTGTCTATGCCCATGAATGGCGAGAAGGCGATCTGGGATAATCGCCAGACAGTGCATCGGGCGCGCCCGCTCCCCGCGGATGAACCCCGCAATTTACGCCGCACCACCATCGCAGGCGCGGCGCCGACCGTACAACAGGCGGCCTGATAAGCGCGGGCGCGCCCGAATTTTTTAAAGGTGAAAACATGAATATCCGCCCCATGACGGAAAACACCGGCGTCGAAGTCACAGGCGTTGATGTGAAGGCGCTGGACGATGACGGCTTTGCGCCAATCTATGAGGCGTGGCTGAAATACGGCGTTATCGTGGTGCGGGATCAGAAACTCGAAATCGAAGACTTCCTCGCCTATAGCGACCGGTTCGGAAACGTCGTGGCACACCCTTCCAAATCCACCCGGCATCCAGATCACCCGAAGATCACCTCGCTTGGCGTCAATAAATTTGACGCCGACGGCAATCTTATCGAGGCGGTCTACAAGCGCGGCGGCGCGAGTTGGCACACCGACGGCGCTTATGACGACATCCCGTTCAAGGCGACCCAACTGTATTCAATCGCCATTCCGAGCACAGGCGGCGACACGCATTTTTCCAATATGTATATGGCGTATGACGCGCTGCCCGACCGGTTGAAAACCCTGCTGGCCGGTAAACGCGGCGCCTTCACCTATGGCGGGCGCCGACATACCCAAGCGTTGTTGAATCCTGAAGACCGCGATCTGCCCCCGGCGTTTCACCCGATGTTTCCAAAGCATTCTGAAACCGGACGAACGTCGCTCTATTTTGATCCGGAAAAGATCAACTATATTGAAGGGCTCGACGACGCGCAGAACGGTGATGTGATCGAGGAATTAACCGAGCGAATGATCGCGCCCGACGCGGAATACCGCCATCAATGGCGGGTTGGCGACGTCGTTATCTGGGACAATCGCTGCATGGTGCACAAGGCGGCGGGCGATTACCCGCCCAAGGAAGATCGCATCCACTGGCGCACGTCAATCAAGTAAGCCGCCCGCGATCTCCTGAATAGTATCCCACGCGCGGAGCACATGATCGCGCGTCGTGTTGGATTGGCCGACGCAAAACCGAATAACGTATCGGCCGTTTACCAGGTTTTGCGTCAGGTAAATTCGCCCGTCATCATTGATGCCGTTCAACAGGCGTTCGTTCAGCGCATCGAGTTTGGCGTCATCGTCCATGCCTTGCGGGTGATAGCGAAAGTTGAACAGCGCGAGGCTTCGTTCGGCGGTGATGTCAAAGTTCGGTGCGGCGTCCACCAAATCGGCCAGCTCTTTTGCCCATTCGATATGGTCTGCGATCATGCGTTGCAGGTTTTCTACCCCATAGCAGCGCAGCACGAACCAAAGCTTGAGCGCACGGAACCGGCGGCCCAGCGGTATGCTCCAGTCGCGGTAATCGATGATCGCTTCGGCGTCCGGCGCGGTTTTGGTTTTGAGGTATTCCGGCAGGATCGACAGGGTTCGGTTCAGCGTTTCAGAGTCGCGGATAAAATGCGCGGAGCAGTCGAAATTTGTCAAAAGCCATTTATGGGGATTGAAGACAAAACTATCCGCCGCCTCAATCCCGTTAATCATCCAGCGGTGCTCCGCTAAAATCAGCGCGCTGCCCGCCCAGGCAGCATCCACATGCAGGTAAATATTTTCGCGCTGGCAAATGGCGCCGATGGCGCGCAGGGGGTCGACCGCGCCGACGCCGGTTGTGCCCAATGTGGCGGCGACTATCGCGGGGACAACGCCATTCGCCCGGTCGGCGTCGATAGCGGCGGCCAGCGCGTCCGGGCGCATGGCGAAATTTTCATCCGTAGCGATTTTGCGAACGTATTGGCGCCCGTAGCCTGCGATCTTGGCGTCCTTTTCGACCGATGAATGAGTTTCTGCGGAGACATAAACCGCCAGCGGCGGCGCGTTGGAAAATCCGTCTTCATTGATGCGCCAGTCGGTTGCGCGTTCCCGCGCGCATAGCAACGCGCAGAGTGATGCGCTGGACGCTGAATCCTGGATGACGCCGGTGAACCCGTCATCCAACCCGATCATCTGGCGCAGCCAGTCCAGCACACGGGTTTCCATTTCCGCGCCTGCGGGCGAGGTTTGCCAGATCAGACAATTCGCGCCCAGCGTCGCGGTCAACATTTCGGCCAGCACTGAGGGGGGGCTGGAATTGGCGGGGAAATAGGCGAAGAAGTTCGGGTGCTGCCAATGAGTGATTCCGGGGATCACGATCGCTTCAAAATCGCGCATGATCGCGTCCATACTCTCCGGCGCATTTGGCGCGGCGGCGGGAAGTTGTGCAGCGATGGCGCCGGGCTGAACTTGCGAGCGGACCGGATAGGACTCAACGGATTCCATATAATCCGCCATCCAGTCCACGATCTCATGCGCGTGGCGGCGAAAGTCTTTTGTGTTCATGATATGCGCTGTCTTATCCGCCGGTAACGTCGCGTAAATCCTCAATCTCGGCTTCGTCGAAACCGAGCTCCGCCAGAACCTCTTGCGTGTGTTGCCCCAGCAGCGGCGCCATACGGCGGATTTCCGGCGGGGTCTTGTCGAATTGCGCGGCAGGTCGGGTTTGGCGCAAGGGGCCGGCCTGCGGGTGCTCCAGTTCGATCAAAATTTCACTGCTCTGTATTTGTGGATGATCGGGGATTTCCTTGCGCGTCAGCACCGGCGCGCACGGCACGCCCACGGCTTCAAGGCGCTCCATCCATTCCGCCGTGGTCGCGGTTTCCAATACGCTCTGGATCAATTCCAGTCGGTCGTTGATGTTGAGATCGCGAAGCGCCGGGGTGCTGAAGCGTTCGTCTTCCAGCCAATCAGAATTTCCGGTCTCATTCGCGAAGGCGGTCCATTGCGCATTCGTCATGGTGGAGACGCTCATATAACCGTCTTTGGTATGATAGATCAGATCGATGAAGCTGGCGGCGCGTTGCTGGCTGATGTTCTCGCCCACAAAGGTTTGTCCGCCCATATCCGACGACCACAAAAACGCCAACACTGAATCCAGCATGGACAGGCGCACATGTTGCGCGACGCCGCCACGCTCGCGCGCCAGCAAGGCTGCGGTGATGGCCTGGGACGCGGTCAGCGCGGTGACCTTGTCGGGCACGATGGTGCGCACCAGCCGGGGTCTGCTTTCATCCGACCCGCCCTGCACCGAGGCCAACCCGGACACCGCCTGGATGAGCGGGTCATAGGTTGGTTTACCTTTGTAGGGGCCTTTTTCGCCAAAACCGCTGATCGAGACATAGATAATGTCGGGCGCGACTTCGCGAATCGCCGCCTCGCCAATACCAATTCGGTCCACCACGCCGGGCCGAAAATTTTGCACCAGCACATCGGCGGTCTTGACCAGCCGGTGGAATAGTTCCTTGCCGCGTTCGGTTTTCAGGTCAATCGTGATGGAGCGCTTATTGCGATTATTGTTCAGGAACGAGGCCGATAAATTGGCTTTCTGATTGCCCGCCTGTCGGGTGTAATCGCCAACGCCCGGCGTTTCCACCTTGATCACATCGGCGCCCTGATCGGCCAGGATCATGGTTGCGAAAGGCCCGGAAATGACGCCAGTCAAATCCACAATTCTAAATCCGTCGAGCGGTCCCGCCATCGTAAATCTCCTGAAGTTAGGTTAGCGCTGTAACATGTTTTGCGCCATTTTGACTGTCGAATCGGCGGTTTCGCGAGGGGGGAACGGCGACGCCGCGCTGGCATCCCGGTCGCGCCGCCATGCGGTCGTTCCATGCCATCAAATCGTCGAGCCCGTCAACGCTGACGCGCGCTCATTTGTAGGACCGCACCCAGGTCCAATTGGCGATATCGGCGATGGTGAAGTCACCGCATAGATACTCGCGCCCGCGCAACTGTTTGTCGAGGACCTCGTATAGACGCCGTGTTTCGTTTTGATAGCGCGCGATCACGTCTGGTAATTCCACGTCGAAATAGCGCACAAAGACATTCGCCTGTCCCTGCATCGGCCCCACGCCGCCCATTTGAAACATCAACCATTGCATAACTTCGGAGCGTCCCTTGACGTCCGTGGGCATCAGCTTGCCGGTCTTCTCCGCTAGATAGACGAGGATTGCGCCAGATTCAAACACGGCGAAATCGTCATTATCCCGGTCCACAATGGCGGGAATACGGCCATTGGGATTGATCTTCAGATAGTCGAGCGCCTTCTGCTCGTCATCGCCCAGGCTCAAAGCGTGAACCG
>JBLHZD010000113.1:0-11298 GCA_047631095.1 Alphaproteobacteria bacterium | reverse complement strand
ATTCGCCATCCTGTTCCAGGACCGCTTTCCGTCTTCAATATATTGAAGACGGAAAGGCATGAACCGGTCGCTTACACGGAAAAACGGACACTACCGCTGATTTCGAAATTTGTGTGTTAAGGTTTTGGCGGCACGCGTTTTAACTTATTGTTGTTGCAATTTCGTGCTATCGCCTCGTCCGGTTTTTTGCTGGCGACTTTAAAGCCGGATGAAGAAATAGTTATAGCCTCTGCCGCCCGCTCCGCCGTTGCCTCCATCGACGCCTTGAACTTTCTTGCCAACTTCGACTCCCTCGGCGCCGCCCGTTCCGCCTCCCACTCCGCACGATCCGCTGCCCGTTCTGCCACTGCCTCCGCCTTCTATTCTTCGGACGCCGCCGCCTCCACTTACTACTTCAGGGTCGGCACCTCTCAAAGTTGGAAAGAGGTATCTGCGGATGCATTGATGGTAGGTGAATCCGGTGGATCGTTGGCGTTGTTGCAAGCGCCGTTATGGGCGGAAGACCCACCCAAATGGATTATGGAAGATTGGATTTCACTGAAGGCGGCTCTTCCAACTGAAGAAAACTGGCAGGTCTGGACGGATTGGTATGAAGACCGATTGCGCGGCCTTAGTCACCCCGACAGCCGACCCATGATCGAAGCATTGGAGCGCGAGCGTGTCCTGATCTCGAACGAGGGTTGGGATAAAGGCCCGAAACACGTCAATGCGTTAATTGCTGAATTGGAGGAAAAGTATCGTCCGGAGCGAGAGTGGTTGCAGCGAGACGTCGTTAAGGAAGAAATTGGACAATTTCAGGAAAAATTTCGTCCCTACGTGGCGCAATATGGCGGACTAGGTCACAACAATCCGCCACCTGACGAAGCGATTTCTCGGCATGACTTTATTGCTGGTCATAAAAGGATTGTTGAATTTGCGCAGGCGACAAATGAAATCCTAGATGAATGCAAAAATGAAAAACCTGATGCGGCAAAAATTAAAAAAACGCATACCTTATTAGTTAGTTTATTAAAGTGGCTAGGCGAAAAAGCGAATATTTACGTCGATGAATTAATGAAATGGACTGCCCGGGCGAGTGCGCCCATTGTCGTTGGCGGCGTCGCCGTTTGGGCGGACATTCTTCCCTCGATGTCCAATTTCATCCAATCCGTTCAAACTTGGCAAAAATTACTTCCATAAATTTCGTCCATGTGGGCATTTAGAAAAGCCATCACCCCTTAAACACCCGTACCCCACCTTCTCGTAACAAAACCGGCGCGTCCCAATCGCCGATGGCCAATGTGTGGGTGACGAGGCCGGGGCCGGACGGGCTTGCGTCGGGGATCCAGAGGTGGACGGCGATGGCGGGGGCCTCGAAGGTGGCGGCGAGGATTTTCTCAGGACCTGTCTCCAACGCGAAGGGGTAGGCGGTGCTGGGCGCCGCGTAGGCGATGGTTCCGCCGAATTCTGCGGTGGTGGGGCGGTGATTGTGGCCCGCCAACACGCGAACAACCTGTTTGTGGCGGCGCAGCAGGGCGTCGAGTTCTGCACCGCCGCGCAGCAGGCCGGTTGCGCTTGATCCGGTCATGCCGGTGTAGAATGGCGGGTGGTGCAGGGCGACGATGGTGGGGCGCTGGAGCGCTTCGCACAGGCGTTGCTCCAGCCACGCTATGCGGTCCGGGCAAAGCTCTCCGGCCGAGTCGCCCACGATGACCGAGTCGCAACAGATGATCCGCACCGGGTAATCCTCGATCACATAGTGCAAAAATTCGCCAGTCGCGGGCCATTGCGCGCGCCCGCCAAATTCGGCGCCGCCAAACACCGTGTCGCCAAAAACCGTGCGCAGGGCGCCGCGATCATCGTGATTGCCGGGCATCAGCGCGACCGGCGCCGCCAGATCTTTCAGGACCGCGGCAAACGCTTCATAGCGTTCGACGCTGCCATGGGACGCGATATCGCCGGTGTGCAAAACCAGATCGGGCGCAGGGTCCATCGCGTTGATGACCTTAACGGCGTTCGCCAGCGCGGCGCTGGTGTCGAATTTTCCATAAACCAGGACGCCCGGCGCGTCGATATGGGTGTCGGAAATCTGGACCAAGATCATGAGGCGGCTCCCACATCGGGCACATAGGCGCGTTTGGCGAAATGCTCTTGATCGCCGGTAGAGAATTTTAACCCTGCGTTTTTGAGGGCGCTGTCGTCGACCCGTTCCAGCGGCGAAAACGAGCGGTCGTCGCCGGACACATAGGCGTCGTTGGTGACGGCGTTGTAACAAATGATCAGGGTCCAGCGCCGCTGGTCGGACAGATTTTTGTCGGAGCGGTGCAGCATGTTGGCGTGAAACACCAGCACGTCGCCGGGGTCGAGCTCCGCATAGACAAGCTCGTGCGCGTCCAGAATATGCGTCATCCGGGTGGGGTCGGCCTCGTTTTGTTTGTCGGTCAGGGGCACATGGTCGATCCGCCCCAATTTATGCGAACCTTTAACCAGTTGCAGGCACCCGTTGGTTCGGTCGGCGCGGTCCAGCGCAATCATGCAGCTCAACATGTCCGGGCGCAGGCAGCCGTTGTAATACCAGTAGCCGTAATCCTGATGCCATTCCCAGGCGCCGCCCTCACGCGGGTTCTTGGCGGTCAGTTTGGATTGAAAATGATAAACGCCCTCGCCAATCAGGGTCGCGGCGGTGTCCACCATGCGCGCGCTGGGCGCCGCCAGCCCGTACACGTTGTCGCCCGCGCGGTTCCACAAGGTGATGCGGGTGCCGAAACCCTCTTGATCGGGCCGGATCAGCGCATTGTCGTTAATTGCGGGATCTTCCTCCATGGCGTGGTTTAACAATCCGACCTCTTCGGAATCGAACAGGTTGCGGAGGATGACATAGCCGTCGCGATCATAGGATTCACGCTGGGCGGCGGTCAGTTGAAAGGTCATGGGGGCGACTCCTTTCGCCGTGAATATCCGTTATAAAAATTTGATCGCGATTCGCTCACATTTTATGTGCGGCGGGAACGATGATACGCATTTGAGGCCATCGCAAGCCTATATTTCGCCCCCCGTGCGGCGGCTGGACTGCGCGGCGCCACGCTACTAGGCTCTGCGCGGGTTCCTTCCCGACCTCCCTCCAGTCCTAGAGGCCTGTATGCCCACCCTTCAATTCCAAGGCGCAACGATCCATTACGGCGATTCAGGCGCGGATAACGAGTCTGGCGCGCCCGATGATGTGTTGGTGTTGCTGCATGCGGCGGGCAGCTCCGGCGGGCTCTGGCGCGGGGTGGTGCCACGGTTTACGGTCCGGTTTCGCGTTTTGACGCCGGATTTGTACGGCCATGGGCAGACGGATTTCTGGCCCGATCCGGAAACAATGACTCATGACGATCAGGCGGCGCTGGTGCGCGCGGTTGTGGACGATGTTCGGGCGAAAAATAATATCCCCCCGGCGCCGATCTGGCTTGTCGGCCATTCCTATGGCGGGGGGGCGGCGCTGCGCTATGCGCTGAATGACCCCGGCGGCGTGCGCTCGTTGGTGTTGATTGAACCGATGGTGTCATGCCTGTTGGAGGAGTTGGGCGAGGTGGAAACGCTGGAGACTTTGTGGAAGATGTCCAAGGGGTTTTTGAAAAATCTGGCGGAAAGTGGCCCGGAAACCGCATGGCGGACCTTTCTCGATTTTCGCAATGGGCCGGGAACCTGGGAAAAATATCCGGAGAAAACGCGCCAGCGCTTTATCGCCCGTACGCAAGGGCAGGTCGCCAATTTGCACTCCAATCATAATAACCGATTGAGGGTTGCGGAACTGCGCGGACTGACCATGCCCGCCTTGGTGATGCGAAGCGAGCACGCGACGGTGTTTGACGCCCGCATGGTCGAAATTGTCGCTGCGGCTATTCCCGGCTGCAATACCGTTGAACTGGCGGATGCGGAACATATGGCGCCGCTGAATAAACCTGATTTGGTCGCTGATGAAATAGAGCGACATTTTCAATAATCCCGAAACGAAAGGAATATTTCCATGGCTCGGCTACCCTATCTCGACAAGGACGACTTGAAGGACGACGACAAGGATTTGCTGGAACGCGGCATCAATTTGCATCGGCTGATGGTGCACAGTCCCGGCGCCGCGCGGGCGTTTGGCGGCATGGGAAAATACATTCGCTATGGCACGACTATGGATGCGCGGCTGCGCGAATTGGCGATTTTGCAGGTCGGCTGGCTGGCCAAAAGTCCTTATGAGTGGAGCCACCATGTAAAGATCGGGCGCGACTTTGGCGTTAGCGACGACGATGTGCGTGCGCTGATCGCGGAAACCGCAGGCGAGACGACGGATTTGCCGGAGCTGGATCGTTTGGTGTTGCGCGCCGCGCGCGAGGCGACGCTCGATGGTGCGGTTGCGGCGGACACGTTCGCCGCGTTGAAAGGCAAGATGTCAAAAGAGCATCTGGTCGACCTGACGGTGACGTTCTCGTTCTACAACGCTGTTGTTCGGTTTTTGGGCACGATGGAAATGGATGTTGAGGACAGTTATCAACCCTATCTGGACGCCTTTCCGCTGCCGGAATAAAGACACGGGCGTCGGTAAGCGTCAGGTTTATCGACGCTGTGGCGCGGCGGGAAGGGTGTGTAACGCGTCGTAAAAATGGTTTCTGGGCGCATCAACGAAAGCCCCGCTTTTGCAGCGGGCGCTGGCGCTGTAATGGACGCCGCCGTTAATCTTGTCTTCGAATATATCCTTGATCACAATTTCGCCGCCGGACAGGTTGCAGACAAAGGGTGTGTAGTTTTTATTCGGGTCTGATCGTTCGATGAAGTAGCGCCCCTTATTGAATTTTCGCAACGCCCAGATTCGGCTGCCGGTGGTTTTTGGCGAAAGTGAAACCCCAATCAGTTTGGCGTATTGTGGCTGCTCGCGAAGACTGGCGCGGTCTGCGCCAGACGCCGCTAACCCCGCTACGGGTGCGTAGGGGACGATGGCGCAACCCGCAAGCATCAGAAGCGCAGCGGCGGTGATAATATTTCGGTGTTTCATTAAAAGTGTCCCGGCTATTCTTTATCATTTGCTGTTAACGAACGCCTAAAACGGCGTTGGCAATGATATAGGCGCCCAGAATCAGGATTGCGATGAAAAAGACATGACGAAACCGGGCTTCTGATAATCGGTGGCGAATTTTTTGCCCAACGATCATTCCAGCAATCGCCGGCGCCAGCGCGGCGGCGGATGTTAGGCCAAGCTCGCTTGAGAACAGATCATTGCGTTGCAACGCGATCGCCAGCGCGATGGTGGAGACTGTAAAAAGCATGCCCATCGCTTGCACCAGCATGTCGCGCGGCAAACCGATCGCTTGTAAAAACATGACGCCCGGCACCACGAACGATCCGGTCATCCCGGTCAGGATACCGTTGGCGGCGCCGAATACTGGCCCGGCCCAAATCTCGCGATTGCTCGGGATTGTAACGCGCATACCGGACAGGCTCAGGCCCGCATAAGTGACGAGTAACCCGCCAAGGAGCCCCGACAGGATTGATAGATCCATGCGTGTTAACGCGGTGGCGCCAATCCACACCGTTACCGACGCCATCAATAAGAAAGGCCAGAGGCGTCGAAACAGGTGGCGCCCGTTTCCGCCGACGGCCGCCTGCCACAGATTGGTCGCGAGGGACGGGACAATCAGCAACGCCATGGCGGTGGGCAGATCCAGAACGGCGGTCAGCAGCCCTAGGCTGACGGATGGCAGGCCAAGACCGATGACGCCCTTGATCATGCCTGCGAGTAAAAAGGTGACGGCGATAGCGGCTATGATGACAGGGTCGAGCACGGAGGCGCCTTACGGCAAACCGGCGCCGGGAACGTCTACCTCAGTATATTCGATCCGCCCGGTTCGTTTGGCGGCCATGTCCGGACCAGACGCGGCGCAGGTGCAGATGAACAGCGTTTTGCGGTCTTCACCGCCCAGCATACAGGCGTAGGAACCATGCTCGCCGGTGGAGATGCGGTGCGTGACGGCGCCGCCTTCGAGGACGCGGATGGTTTCCTTGTTGCGGGGATCGGCGACCCAGATCGCGCCGTCCGCATCCAGACAAATACCGTCTGGGTAACCGTCGCCCAGATCGGCCCAGACGCGCCGGTTGGACAGCGATCCATCGGCGGCCTTGTCCCACGCGGTTAAGCGTTGTCCATGGGTTTCGCCGATGATCAGCGTCTTGTCGTCGGGGGTGATGACCGATCCGTTTGGAAACAACAAATCACGTTCCGCCCGGTGGATGGAGCCATCCGGATCGACGCGGATCAAATTGGCGCCGCGCGCCTCGCCGCCTGCGTAGGTATTGTAGCCGAAATTACCGACATAGGCGCGGCCCTGGGAATCAACCACCATATCGTTGCAGTGGTATCCCGCCAGCGACGACAGATCGGCGACCGTGGTGAGCGCGCCATCGTCCAGGCGTAAAAGGGATTGGTTGATCATGGAAACGATCAGGAGCGCGCCGTCGGGCGTCCAGCCCAGACCGGAGGGCTGATGGGGAACGGTGACAATAGTCTCCCGTGCGCCCGCCATGTCGACCGCGATGACTTCATGGGCGTAAAAATCAGAGAACCAAAGCCGACCGTCGCGCCACCGGGGGCCTTCGGGAAAGGTGAGGTTATCCAGCAGGACGGTCAGTTCAGTCATGGCGAAACCTGTTACAGCGGGTAGACGATCAAGATGTCGACGCGGCGGGAATCCAGCACGACGCGGCGATCCTTGAGCTTGGGCGCGGCGTCGTCAAAGGCGATGACATCGATATATTTACCGGTGGCGAAGATGTTCTGCCCGCCATCCTGCATGGTGCGGATAATCTGAAAATTCGTACGCGCGTGATAAAGCGTTGGCGTCTCCTCTTGCAGGCGCGTTCGTCCCAGCAGGTGGCAATAGACGTGCGGTTCGAAGACGTTGGCTTCATACATCGCCTTCACCCGATCCTTCATCATACCCTGGCCCTGGCATTGCATGATGCCGATAGGCAGCCCGGCTTCATAATTATCCCGGTTGGTGATCTGATAAAATCCGTCCGGCGTAAAGAAGTCCGGCCATTCGGGAACCCGCCCGTCATCGATGGCGTGGACATAATCGGTCAGGAAATCTTCGATCCGGGCGCGTACGGAAGGGTCCGTAACTTCAACCAGATTGTCTTCCATGTTATCCGTAGCACTCATGTCTAGACCCCCATCAATTCGCGGTAACCCTTCCAGAAACCGCGGATTGCGGTCTCCGTTGCGCGGGATCCAGGGCTGGAGCCAACGTCGCGGCCGCCCATTTCCAGAAAGGAATCCTTGTCCTGGCTGGCCCGCGTGCCGCGCTGGACGAACTCGTTGATGCAGCCATCTTCCAGCGACACCAATCCGGCTGAACCGGTCAGGTTACTTTGCATGGCGCGCATCCGGGTTTCTTCTTCCGTGTCGTCTTCACAGCCCAGATAAATCCAGAACAGCTCTGTCTTGTCGACGCCGCGCGGCACATAAAACCGCACCGCCAGCGAATTCAGCGTCAGTTGGACGCACAGGGAGGGAAACACTGTCTGGATCGAATGTGTGATCCCGTCGTCGATCTCGTCAAAGGTTTCCATAAACTCCGGCGAATTCAGCTTGGATTCGTAATTCGCGGAATGGACGCCCGAATTTTCATACTCGCTGTCTTCGTTGATCTCGTCGCGCTTGGCGTAGCTGATGTGATGCCAGCCATCGTCGGACATCAATATGCCGCCATCCATGTCGAGGCGGTTGATCTTGAAGGTCGTGTAAAACGTATGCAGCAGGGTGGCGTGATAGGAATCCCGCAAATTCTCCGCATAGAGTTTCCAGTTGTGGTGCATGATCTGGCTGTGCATGCCCAACAGTTTGATCGGGCGGCCCATGCTGCGCTTGATGAAGCCGGACATACGCTCGCCCAGATATTCCTCGAAGGGTGGCGTCTCGTCGCTAAACGTACCGAAGATCATACCGCAATACTGCTCGATGCGAATGGGTTCCAGACGGTGCTTGGCGGGGTCGAAATCCTCGGGCATGCCGCCCTTGCCATTCGCCCCGTTGCGAAAGGCGACGCCGCGAAGCTGCCCCGTCAGATCATAGGACCAGGCGTGGTAAACACAGGTGAGCATCCGTTCGTTGCCATGCTCTTTCAGGCAGACGAGCGCGCCTTTATGGGCGCAGCGATTGACCATGGCGTGGACGTTCCCGTTCATATCGCGCGTGACGATAACGGGAATTTCGCCAATGAAGGACGTTTTGTAATCGCCGGGTTCGGGAATATCGATATCCAGGCACAGATAATTCCAGACCGGTCCGCGAAAGATTTTCTCGTGCTCCATCGCGTAGATTTCTTCGTCGAAAAACACTCGGTAGGGGACGCGCGCAACGCCTTCCTGTGGCCATGTCAGGGGGGCCGTTAATTCCGTATTCGCCGCAAGGGTCATGTCGTCGCCTTCCTGAAATGCCGTGGATCACTTGCATTCGATTGAATGTAAGCGCGATAGTCAAGGGGCGTAAGCTGCGGCGAAACTGCCTAAATTCTCAATATCCGGGGGACGTCCATGAAACGTTTTTTTGAATATTGCCGGTTTACCGCGCCGCCGCGCGCGTTGATGGCGGATCCGGATGCGATCAAGGACGGTTTCGACCGTCGCGCGGTTGAGTCCGGCGGCGCGTTGTTTGGATGTTGGCGCTCGCTGGTCGGGTTGGGCCTGGCGCGTGATGAGGGGATTGCGGTGAGCGCCTATGCGGAGGAGGCCGCCGCGCGCGCCGCGCCGGCGCCGGAATTCGCCGGACTGGTTTGTAGCGAACGCCGGATTATCGAGGCGAGCGTGCGACCCACAAGCGATGCGCCGCCGGTCTATGAGGGCGTTTATGTTTTTCGCTGGTTCGATATCAACGCCGCTGACTGGGAAGACTTTCGCGATATGTCCGAAGCCGCCTGGCCCAATATGGAGCAGGTCTTCGACGTCAATATCTGCGGCTTTTGGCGCGCGCTCGATACAGACGCGCCGGAGGCGTCTGTGCTGCTGCTGACGCGCTACGCGGATTTATCGGTCTGGGAGGCGTCGCGCTGGTGGCGTAATCCGGACGCGGCGGCGGATGCGTCCATGTCGCGGTTCAAAAAACGCAATGAAATCATTAAGTCGACAATCGCGTATCCCAGCCTGCCGATCCTGTGATCGTGACTTTTTAGTCCGCCGCCGCCGCAAATTGATCGTAGGCCGCCAGCGCCTCGCCGCCATAAGCCATCGCCGGCCCGCCGCCCAACTGGATGCAAACGCCGATCATTTCCAGCAACGCCTCCCGGCTGACGCCCAGCTTCTGCGCCAGATGCACATGGTGCGTGGTGCAGCCGCCGCAGCGCATGACAATGCCATTGGCGGCGGCGATCAACTCCTTGGTTTCGTGTGAAAGTTCGCCATCCTTGAACGTGACGGCCCGGCTGTTTTGCAGGGCGCCCATTACTTCCGGCGCGCCTTTGGCCAGGCGTTTTGCGCCTGCGCGGAGAGTCTGATTTCCACCGCCTGATCGCGTGCAGCCTCGGCGCGATCCCGCCCAGGATTTGCGTCAGCGCTCGCGCCGCTATTGGCGTCACGCGGATCAACGCCGGCGCGATCCGGCTGCGTCAGCGGGTTTTGGCGCGGCGGCGTGACGGCGTTGGAATTGACGAAGGGCGAGATTGGGGCGGCCATGGCGCGGGGTTGGCGGCTTTCAGCGTTGTTGATATCTATCCCACAACACGCAAAAGACGGGCCGAATTAAGGTTAATTATAATCAATAGGTTATGATCCCTATGGGGCGAAGGGCGGCATCATTCGACCCCTACGGGAAATTCTTGCCGGAAAAAATGACTCACCCGCCCGGCGGGCCCGCTTAAAGGACAACTTTGACCTGGGCGGCGGTCTATATAAACTAAGGTGACGCCATCGGCGTCTGAAATGGGGAGGTCGAGATGACGCTAGCGTTAAATCCGGTCAGCGATGCGCTGGGCGTGGAGATCGGCGGCGTCGATCTGGCGGCGCCGATGCGCGATGAAACTTTTACGCAGATCGAGGCGGCGTTTGACGCCCATGGGGTGATCGTGTTTCGCGACCAGACCATCACGCCCGCCCAACAGGTTGCGTTCAGCCGACGGTTTGGCGCGGTCGCCTTGAACCACAACGCCAAGGACTTTGGCATCGACGGCGATCTGGAAATCTACGTTATCTCCAACGCCACCAAAGACGGCCGCCCGGTCGGCGCGCCGCGTGCGGGCGGACAATGGCATACCGATATGTGCTACGCGCCGAAACCCGCGCGCGCGACGATGCTGCACGCGGTTGAGGTCCCGGTTCTGCACGGGTTGTCGCTGGGCGATACTTGTTTTGCCAATACCGCCGCCGCTTGGGACAGCCTGCCCGACGATCTGCAACGCTTTGTCGAAAACCGGCGCGCCATTTTCGATTTTCAGGGCCGCAAACGGTCCCGCCCCATCGCGGCGGAAACCTTGGCGAAAT
This sequence comes from Alphaproteobacteria bacterium, assembly GCA_047631095.1. Lineage (GTDB taxonomy): Bacteria > Pseudomonadota > Alphaproteobacteria > UBA8366 > JABJJH01. Next base: position 822 of record JBLHZD010000113.1, on the reverse strand, counting down.
ACCCACCAGTGAACCACCCTATCGCGCGCACCCATCCGCGTACGGGCCGCAAGGGGCTGTACGTCATGCGCGACGATTGCACCGGAATTGAAGGGATGGAGACGGGGGAGGCGCAAGCGCTGATCGCCGCGCTCGCGGACCACATCACCCGCCCGGAAAACGTCTACCGCCACCGCTGGCGCAAGGGTGACGTGGTCGTGTGGGACAATTGCACGGTCCAGCACAAGGCGATCTTCGATTATGGCCTGCCGCAACGCCGCATCATGTGGCGCACGACGATTGAGGGCTCAGCGCCAGTTTAGCGGTGCGATAATACCGCATTTTAGGTTGACGTTTGACCTATGCTCGTCCAATTAGGCGTACATTTTTTAAACAGATGACTCGGATGTGCGCGTATATGTTAAAATCTCCCAAAGACCTTGAAAAAGTACTCTCCAGCGTTGAAGGCGAGCGTCGGAAATTCGTAAAACAACTGGTTGCAGCCTCCGCTTTCGCCGTGCCGTTAACATTGGTCGCGTCATTGGATGGATCGCCGATCCGCGAAGCGCACGCCCAGGGTACGACGAGCGTGAGCACACCACCCAACACCACGAGTGCGTCCAGTGCGAGCAACGTTCCCGAACCGTCAACGCTGGCCTTGTTGGGGAGCGGCGCCGTACTTTTGGCCTATATGCGCAAACGCGGCCTCAAGGATTCTGAGTGTCCGTCCGAAGACTTAATGGGTCGGATGAATTGGTTGTCCGGTGCGCTTTCTTGAATTTCGGAATTGATTTTGATTCCCTTTGCGGAACCGAATCGTTTCGTGAGGTGCGCCATGTGGAC
>JBLHZD010000112.1:0-11364 GCA_047631095.1 Alphaproteobacteria bacterium | reverse complement strand
GGCCGCGATCAATCGCTTCATCAAGGAACACAACGACAAACCAAAACCATTCAACTGGAAAGCTGATCCCGATGAGATAATTGCTGCCGTAAAGCGTGGGTTCCAAACGTTGGAGTCAATCCACTAGTATGGACATTCCCCGCACCGCCATGGCATGTTTAGTCTCGCATTTTTGAATTTTACGAATCCGCCGAAGGAGCCTCCCATGCCGCACGTCGCCCAGACTAATCCAACCGATTTCGACGATTCCGACCTGACCCTGCGCTTGGCCGAGCATGGCATGGGGTTGTCGCTAGCGGCGTTGCCCGCCGACACGGTGGAGGCGGCGCGTCATTGTTTGATGGACTGGCTTGGCGTGACGTTGGCGGGATCGACAGAGCCGCTGGCGAAAATTATGCGCGAGGAAGCGGCGGATGAGGGTGGCGCGCCGCAGGCGACGATCCTTGGCGGCGGGGTTGGTAAAACCTCGGCGTTGCAGGCGGCGTTGGTGAATGGCGCGACCGGCCATGCGCTGGATTATGACGATGTGAATTTGACCATGATCGGCCACCCGACCGCCGCCGTGGCGCCGGCCATTCTGGCGCTGGCGGAAAAGAACGGGTTGAGCGGCGCGGCGCTGTTGACCGCCCTGATCGCGGGTATCGAGACCGAATGCCGCATCGGCGCGATGATGAATGAAAGCCATTACAATGCGGGCTGGCACGCCACGGGTACGGTCGGGACCTTTGGCGCAGCGGCGGGCGCGGCGCATCTGCTGGGGCTGGACGCGGAAGCGTGTGCGCGCGCGATGGGCATTGCGGGCACGCAGGCGGCGGGGCTGAAAGCCATGTTCGGCACCATGTGCAAACCCTTCCATGCGGGCAAGGCAGCGGCCAACGGGCTCTATGCCGCGCAATTATCGTCACGCGGCTTTGAATCGCGCACCGATGTTCTGGAATGCGAGCAGGGCTTCGCCGATACGCAAACCGCCGATTACGACCCGGCGGCGGCGCTGGCGGAACTGGGGGAAACCTTCCATACGCGCAACGTATTGTTCAAATATCACGCGGCCTGTTACGGCACCCATGCGGCGATTGAGGCGGCGTCGAACCTGAAACGCGCGCATAATATCGACCCGGCCAATGTCGCGGAGATTGAAATCGGCGTGCGCGACACGCTGTTGAAGATGTGCAACATTCAAGAACCCGTCACCGGGCTGGAAGGCAAGTTCAGCCTGCGCTTCACCGCCGCCATGGCGCTGCTGGGGGAGAACACCGGGCTGATCGCCAATTACAACGAAGACAAGGTGCAAGAAGCGGAAATCGTCGAGCTGCGCGACCGGATCACGGTGGTGCACAATCAGGACATGGGCAAGGCGGGCGCGGCGATGAAGATCGCCATGAAAGACGGCTCCGTGCATTCAATCCATACCGATGTGGAGACGCCCGAACCCGATCTGGACCGGCAATGGGCGCGCCTGTCCGATAAATTCTGCGACATGGCGGGGCCGGTCATCGGCGCCGCCAAGGCCGACCGCGTGGTCGACATCATCGCCGGGCTGGAAAGCGCCAAGGATGTAAACGAACTCACGAGCCTGTGTCAGGGATAAGGGTGTCAGGGATAAACCCGATTTAGCCGAAGGGGCGACGGCGTCGTCGTCCTGAGCGCGATCCGGCGCGGAGTCCCCGATGCGCTATTCGGCGCGAAGGTCTATTTTAATGGTTGAGAATGTTGCGACGCTGCATTTGCTCGTCGGTAAGATATGCGCTGGCAAGTCCACTTTGGCGGTGGCGCTCGCAAATGCGCCGGGCGTGGTGGTGATCAGCGAAGATGTCTGGCTCTCGGCCCTCTATGGGGCCGAAATGCGCAGTGTCGCGGATTATGTTCGGGTTTCCGCCCGGCTTCGCGATGCGATGACGCCCCATGTGATTGCGCTGTTGCAATCGGGCCTGTCTATCGTGCTCGACTTTCCCGCCAATACGCCCGAGTTGCGCGCCTGGATGCGGGCCCTGTTTGAGGCCGCAAGGTGCAAGCACACACTACATGTCCTCGACGTCTCTGATGATATTTGTCGTGCGCGGCTGCGCCGTCGGAATGCGGGCGGTGAGCATCCTTTCACCGTGACGGATGCGCAATTCGATCAGATTTCGCAGTATTTCGTAGCGCCAACCGAGGCTGAAGGGTTCGACGTTATCCGCCATGGTTCGGACGCGGCGTAAAGGGCGCTCACCAATGCCTTTTTTCTACGCCAAATCCGGTTAAACTGCCGCCCGGTTCAACATGGGGCGAAATGATGGGCGCGACGGCGAGACTAGCAATTGATATTGGCGGCACCTTCACCGATGTCGTGGTGGAAGTTGACGGGCGACTGGAAACGGCGAAGGTGTTGACCACCACGCGCGCGCCTGAAGAAGCGGTCCTGGCGGGCGTCGATCAGGTGTTGCAACAGGCGGGATTGACGGCGGCGGACCTCGAAATCCTCATCCATGGCACGACCCTGGCGACCAATGCGATCATCGAACGCAAGGGCGCGGTGACGGCGCTCATCACCACCGAGGGCTTCCGCGATATTCTCGATATCGCCTATGAAACGCGCTACGATCAATATGACATCTTTATCGACAAGACCGAGCCGCTGATCCCGCGCTATTTGCGCCTTAGCGCGCCGGAGCGGGTGTCCGTTGAAGGCGCTGTGCTGCGGCCGCTGGATGAAGACGCGGTTCGCGCCCTGCTGCCAATACTGGAGGCGGAAGGCGTTGAGAGCGTCGCCGTCGGGTTGCTGCATGCCTACGCCAATGACGATCATGAGCGTCGCATCCGCGATATTATCGCCGCCGCGCGTCCGGACCTTCATATCACCCTGTCGTGCGAAGTCTGCCCGGAAGTGCGCGAATACGAACGCCTGACCACCGCCAGCGCGAACGCCTATGTGCAACCGCTGATGGCCAGCTATTTGACTCGGCTGAAGGACGAGTTGGATCGGCGCGGATTTACGTGCCCGGTGTTCCTGATGACGTCGGGCGGCGGTCTGACCACGTTGGACACCGCCATCCGGTTTCCTATTCGTCTGGTGGAATCCGGCCCGGCGGGCGGGGCCATATTGGCGACGGAGGTCGCGGCGCTTTGTGGGGCGTCAAAGGCGCTGTCCTTCGATATGGGCGGCACGACGGCGAAAATTTGTCTGATCGAGGATTACCAACCGGAAACCGGGCGCAGCTTTGAAGTGGCGCGCGCCGCGCGGTTCAAGAAAGGCAGCGGCTTGCCCCTGCGCATCCCGGTTGTGGAGATGGTCGAAATCGGCGCGGGCGGCGGCTCCATCGCCAGGATCGATGGCATGGGAAAAATTCAGATCGGCCCGGAAAGCGCTGGTTCGGAGCCCGGACCGGCGTGTTATGACCGCGGCGGGGTCTTGCCGACGGTCACCGATGGCGATGTCTTTTTGGGGCGGATTGACCCGGAATCGTTTGCGGGTGGTAAGGTTAAACTGGCGCCGGAAAAATCGGGCGTGACGATTGAAGCGGCGATCGGCGAGCGGCTTGGCTTGTCCCCGTCCATGGCGGCGTTCGGAATCATCGAGATGGTGGATGAAAACATGGCTAACGCCGCGCGGGTCCACGCAATTGAGCGCGGGCAGGTCGTTGGCGACCACACAATCATCGCTTTTGGCGGGGCGGCGCCGCTGCACGCCGCGCGGTTGGCGGAAAAACTGGGAATCGACCGGGTGATCGTGCCGACCAACGCCGGAGTGGGCTCGGCTGTCGGGTTCCTGCGCGCGCCCATCGCCTATGAGGTTGTGCGCAGTCGCTATATCACTCTGCAGGATTTTGACGCCGCGCAGGCCAACGCGCTGCTGGCGGCGATGAGCGCGGAGGCCCATGACGTGGTGCGCGCCGGGGCCGGGGATGCGGCGCTGGTGGAGACCCGCCTGGCCTATATGCGGTATCGCGGGCAGGGGCACGAAATCACCGTCGCCTTGCCGAACCGGGATTTGCGCGTCGATGATACGACAATGCTGAAGGAACGCTACGAGCAAGCCTATGCGGCGTTGTTTTCGCGCATTATTCCCGGCGCGGAGATTGAAATACTGACCTGGGCGACGACGGTGAGCACAAAATCCAGCACGCCGGACGCGCTTGCGGCGGTTGGTGATGCGCCAGCGGTGGCGGCGGAAGGCGTTCGCGCGGTTTACGATCCAGTGAGCGAGGCGGAAATCGAGGCGCCGCTGTATCGGCGCGACCGACTGGCGGCGGGCATGCGTTTGCCCGGTCCGGCGTTGATCGTTGAGGATGAAACATCGACCTTCGTCGCGCCCGGATTCGATGCGGCGCTGAACGGCGCCGGATATATCATTATGACACGCAATCGGGGCTAATTGTCAGGAATCGTCTCTGAAGGGGGCGTTTACCACCTCCGGCCAGATAAGGCGCACAAGGATCAGCGCCACAGCGCCTTCTACGGCGATAACCGCGACCGCATTCGATGCGCCCAACCAATCCGCCAGAATTCCGACATGGGCGAATCCGAGGGGCGCCATGCCGATGCAAACCACGACCAGCCCCATCAAACGACCCCGGCTTTCTGGTGGGGCGCTGAGGACGACGATAGCGGACTGGATGGCGGAGAAACACCCGGCGCCCAGACCGGCGGCGAAAATCGCCGCGCCCGCGGGCAGCGCATGGCTGGTATAGGCGAAAACGAGCATACCGGCGAAGCTGGTCATCAATCCGTAGACATGCAGACGGCGCAATATGGCGGTTTTGGCGAAAAATGCGATGCCAAGCGACACGACCAGTGCGCCCAGCCCGTCCGCGCTGAGCAGCAACCCCACTTCAAAGGGGTCGAGTAAAAGTTCGCCGCGTCCGATCACTGGCGCCATGGTGGTGTAGGGAAACCCGAACAAATTGAAGATCACGGTCACCAATAGCGATGACGTCAGCGCGCGGTCGCGGCGAACGGTTCCCAGGGCGCCGCCTATGCTGCGCCACAGGCTCTCTACCGCGTTGCGGGCGGTTTCCACCGGGCGTACGGGCCACAGAAGCAGCAAGGAGAGCACATAGAGGCAGAGCCCCATGATATAAACCCCCTCAAGGCCCAGCGCCGCCAGGACCAATCCCCCGGTGGCGGGGCCGAGCGCCTTGGTCGCGGCGTTGGTGCAGGCGTCAAAGGCGATGGCCGAGGCGAGTTTGTCGCGGGGCGCCAGCGCGCTCAACATGGTGCGGCGCACCGGATAATCAACGCTCCACAGGGTGCCGGAGACGAAAGCGCCAAGGGCGATCTGCCAGAGTTGCAATGCGCCGGACAGGGTCAGCCAGGTTTGCAAGGCCGAAGCGGTCGCAACGACGATCAGGACCACGCACAAGGTGCGTTTCTTGTCGAAGCGATCCGCGACAGCGCCCGCCGCCGCGCCAAACAACGCCAGCGGCGCCATGCGCGCGATGGCGAACAGCGCGACCTGCAGGGCGGAGCCGGTGATGTCGTAGACATAGACGCCGATCGCCAGCATCTCCAGCCAGCGGGCGATCCCGGTCAGCAGGCCAATCAGCCAAAGCCTGAAGAATCCGGGCGCGGCGAACAGGCCCAGGGGCCCCGTGGCGTTCATGGGCTAGTACCGTTCATGGGTCGGTCGCGTTCATGGTATAGGGGGTGCGGGTCAGCCGGTTTCCATGGGCAAGTCCTTGTCGGGCGCCCACTCGCTCAATGATGCGTCGTAAATGGCGATATCGGTGTAGCCAAGCTGGTGCAGCAAAAAGGAATCGAGAGACGCCGCGATGCCGCCGCCGCAATACACGATGATCTGCTTGTCCTTCGTCGCGCCGACATTGGCGAAGGCGTCCGCCACCGCTTGCGGCGCTAACAACGTTCGTGTGGTTTTGTCCGCCAGCGCGGCGGCGGGCACATTCACGCTGCCGGGAATGCGCCCCTGACGGCCATATCGTTCGCCGGCGCCGCTATGTAATTCGGGACTCAATGCATTGAGCGTGCAAACCGTCTCTGCGCCGATGGCCGATTGCACCGCATCCTTGCCGACAAACAGGCCGTCGCGCGGGGTGGGGGTTAATTGGGCGGCGGCGTAGGTATGATCGCCAGCGGCGGCGGGTCGATTTTCGTCTTCCCATTTTTCCCAGCCGCCATTCAGGATGGCGGCGTTGTCGAAGCCAATCGAGCGCATCATCCACCAGATCCGCGCGGCCCATTGCATGGCGCCTCGGCTGTACAGGATAACGCGGGTCTCGTCGCCCACGCCTTTGGCCGCGAAGGCCGCCGCCAGTGTCGCCGGGTCGGGCATCATGAACCGCGTGGGTTGGGCATTGTCTGATAGTTCCGCCTGGAGATCGAGAAATCCGGCGCCGGGCACATGGGCGGATTCATAATCGGCGCGCCCGCTTTCGACGATATAGGGTACATCCATTCTGTCGCCCGGCGCACGCAAATAGGTTGTGCAGTCAAAGATGCGCAAGGAGGGGTCGTCCAGGTTGGCCGCTAGCCAATCGGTCTCCACAAGAGCGTCCGGGTAGAGCCATTGGCTTGAATCTGTCGTCGTCATCGGAACTCTCCTTGTCTCACGATTTGGGCGGCCTAGGTTATGGGATCGCACTGGATTGGTCACGGCGCGATTACCTGCCAGAACCATACACAAAATTCAAAAGATTCTTGAAATGGCGACGTTTCCTTATGTCACATTGGATGTGTTCACCACGACCCGGTTCGGGGGAAATCCGCTGGCGGTTGTGACGGATGCGCGCGGCTTGACCAGCGATCAGATGCAAAAAATTGCAGCTGAGTTCAATTATTCGGAAACGACGTTCGTCCTGCCGCCCGAAGATTCTGCGAACACGGCGCAGGTGCGGATTTTTACGCGAACCCAGGAACATCCTTTCGCCGGACATCCGAATGTGGGCACAGCGTTTGTGCTGGGCCGTCAGGAGTCAGTTTTCGGGTCGAGCCCCGGCGCGGACATGATATTTGAAGAGAAGGCGGGGTTGGTCGCGATCGATTTGATGCGGGAAAACGGCGATGTGGTTGGCGCTGGATTCGTTGCGCCGCAGCCCCTGCAAATGGGGTCGCCGCTGGAGGCTAAAATTATGACGGACTGTCTGTCGCTTGAGGAATCGGATGTGGTTCTTGAGCATCACGCGCCAAATTTGGCCTCTGTTGGGCTCGGTTTTTTTATTGGCGAGGTGACGCCGGACGCATTGACGCGCGCCGCGCCACGGATGGACCGGTTCGCCGATGCGGTTGGAAAGGGACATGGGACCACTGATGGACGCCTTCCGATTTTGGCCTATGCGCGGGTTGGTGCGGGGGGCGACAACGGTATTGGTCAGTTACGGTCGCGCATGTTCGCCCCGCTGGGCGGCGCCGTGGAGGACCCGGCGACGGGCAGCGCCTCGGCGGCGCTGGGGGCTTTTCTGCTGTCGTTGGATTCCCGCGCCGACGCCAACACGCATATAAGCATACGACAAGGCGTGGAGATGGGACGCCCGAGCGAAATTGAACTCGACGTCCGGAAATCGGCGGGTCAAGTGGAGGCGGTAAAGGTTTCCGGTCGTTGCGTTTCCGTCATGGCCGGTGAGCTAACGATTTAGGGACGCCAACGCTTAAACGCTCGACCCTTTACGCAAAAACACCTTTTTGAATTCTTCCGGCGGCATGCCTTCGTCAAAGGTGGGCGTTCCTTCAGGAATGACGACCCAGGGCTGTTTCCGAGAGACGAAAACATGGGCCTTGGGTTCTGGAATCGCGGCGTTGTCGAGGGTTCCCGCTTTGAGGCGCTTAAACGCGGGCGCGTCCGGATCCTGATGATAAATACGGTTGCCGCACCCAACGCAGAAATAGGCGAAATTCTTACGGCCGCTATCCGCGACCCGCTTATAACAACCTAATTCGCCGCTCACATTCAACGTATCCTCTTCAACCGCTAATGTGGTGCTGTAGGCGCTGGCGGACAGTTTCTGGCAGTCCTGGCAATGGCATACCATCGAGGCGAGAGGCTCTTTCGTGACTTCGTAAGTCACTGCGCCGCATTGGCAAGACCCGGTCAGGGGTAATGTGTTCGTCATAGTTTAGATTGCTCCGTTTTTTTTAACCGGCTTATCGCCTTGGCGTCAAACCGGCTTATCGCCTTTGAGAATAACGCGCCACAACAGCCGTTCTTCAGCCTGATCGTAATTGGGGTCGGCGCGATGCATGGCGCAGCGATTGTCCACGATGACCACGTCACCCAGCGTCCAATGGTGGCGCAAAGTGTTGTCCGGCTGGATTGCTTCCTCCAGCAGCCCGTCGAGAAAAGGACGGACTTTTTCGGTCTCCATGCCCTCGATCTCAAGGGCTTTGGTGACGTGGAAGTACAACGCCTTTTTTCCGGTTTCCGGATGAGTCCGCACCATGGGATGGGGGACGCCGCTATCGTATTCATTGCGGTCCCCGGCGGAATAGGTGGGGTTATCCGGTTCCATATTATTAAGTGTGACCATGTCGTTCACCGTCTCGCGGGAGTCTTGGGAAAGGTGATCAAGGCCGACATACATGTTGGAGAAACAGGTGTCGCCACCCTCGGCGGGCAGTTTGCGCGCATAAAGGATTGTCGCTTTTGGCGGTTCTGCATGATTGGTGTGGTCGGTGTGCCACATGGAGGCCGGGCGCATTTTCTCGCGATTGACGATCCGGCTGACATCGGGGCATTCCGGTATGCGAAAGGCCGCGCGGTGCTGCAACATCGGCTCGCCAAAATTCGCCATGCCATCCCGGTATTGCTGGGCGGTTAGATCCTGACCCCGGATAACCAGCACAAGATTATCAAGAAGCGCCTGATTGAGGGTTTCAACGGTATCCGCGTCGAGCGGTTGGGTTAAATCCAGGCCAATAACTTCGGCGCCGAATGTATCGCCAAGGGGACGAATAGTTGGATTTTGCATGAGGGGCTCCCTGAATATCTGGCGAAAATGCAGAAAAGAAGGTGTTAGATAAATTAACCAAATTTGGACGCCGAACAAGAGCCGGGTACTTGAATTTATCGAAATAAAGAATATGTTCCTATTTTGTCTTTTTGTAATATCAAGGGAAGCGGTTGTCCGGCTGGTGTTGGGGGCGCGTGAAATGTTAATTAATGTATAGCGATGTTAATGAAAATAGGAGCGGTGGCGTTTATTTTCAGGGTTAATATATATTATTCATGCCAGTATATATTTAAATTAATAAATTTAGTTAAAAAATACTTATATAATTCTGTTTTTAAAGTATTAAACTAGGGGGTGATGATGGCGGATTTGTCAAAACTATACAAGAGCCGGTTTGGTCTGGATCGGGTTTTTAGCGCGGACACGGAAGAAAAATTCACCAGCGGTGCCGCTAGAATTTTGAATCGTCGGTCGCATCGTCGATATACCGACGAACCCGTTTCGGATGAATTACTGGATGCGATGCTGGCCTGCGCTCAATCCGCGCCGGCGAAATCGGATTTGCAGCAATATTCCATTATCGTCATCACCGATCCCAAAACGCGCGAAGCGATTGGCGGTTGGGAAGGCGAAGCGCCGGTCTTCATGTTGTTCTGCGCCGATATGCGCCGTATTCAGAAACTGGCGAAACATCGCGGCCATGATCACCAGAACAACAATGTGGATACCTTCATGAACGGTGTCGTCGACTCCGCTTTAGCGATGCAGAGTTTCATGAACGCGGCGGAATCGGTGGGGTTGGGCTGTTGCCCGATCAGCCAGGTCCGCAACTGTCTGCCGATGTTTCAGGAACTTTGCGATATCCCCGACGGCGTGTTTCCCATCGCCGGGTTGTGTGTTGGTTGGCCGTCAACGCCGGGTTGGATTTCGATGCGAATTCCGCCAACTGCGGTCGTCCATCGGGATAAATACGACGATTCCAATATTGAGGCGGAAATCGACGCTTACGACGCGCGGCGCCACGAGACTTATCAAATCCCGGCGGAAAAACAGCGCCATGTGGACAAATACGGCGCGCTGGATTTCTGCGGCTGGTCGGAGAACGTCACCCGCCAGCTTTCCTTGCCGGAGCGCGCGGAATTCAAGGCGTATTTGCAAGCTCACGGATACAAGCTGGACTAGGCACAGACACGGATCAGGCATAGACGCGGATCAGGAACGGGCCTTTTACGTTGAAACGCGCGTTGTTGTGGAAATAGGGATCGTTGCGAGATGAAAATAAAATCCGTTGAGGCGCGTTGGCTTCATGTACCTATTCCTAAGGATCAGCAGCATCGCAGCGATTTTGGCGTCCATACCTCCTTCGACACGGCGTTGGTCCGCATTGAGACGGATACGGGTCTTGTGGGCTGGGGCGAAGCGAAGGCGGCGGTGGGCAGCGCTGGCGCTTATTCCGCCCTGGTGGGGATCATCAATGATGATCTGGCCGCTGTCGTCATCGGTCAGGACCCGCGCGATCCGGCGCGGCTGTGGGAGGAAATGTATAACCGCACGCGGTCCCATTACGCGCTCGCCCGCGGGCATGTCTTTCCCGATCTGGCGCGGCGCGGGCTGTCGATTTGCGGCGTCAGCGGCATTGATATCGCGCTTTGGGATATTCTCGGCAAACATCTGGGCGCGCCCATTTGGCGATTGCTGGGCGGCCGGACCCACGATTGGTTGCCTGCCTACGCCTCGGGCGGCTGGGCGTCTGCGGACGATATCGGCGCGCAATTGCAGGGCTATCTCGACAAGGGCGCCTTCAAGGCGGTGAAGATGCGCGTTGGCGTGATGGATGAAACGGTTAACAATTCCGCCGCACGGGTGCGCGCGGCGCGTGCGGCGCTGGGCCCCGACATGGGGATTATGGCCGATGCGCACGGAACCTTTACGGCGCGTGATGCGCTGCGGTTCGCCCGCAAGGTGACGGATTGCGATCTGGAATGGTTTGAAGAACCGGTTTCCGCCGATGATCTGGAAGGGCAGGCGGAGTTACGCCGCCAGACCGATATTCCCATCGCGGCGGGGGAAAGCCTGATGACCCGGTTTGATTTCCGCGACGCCATTGGCGCGCGGGCGATTGATATTCTCCAACCGGATCCCGCGATTTGCGGCGGGATTACGGAAACCCAACGCATTGCGGCGCTGGCGTCGGCGCATCAGTTGCGCATCGCGCCGCATCTTTGGGGCGGGGCGATCATGTTCGCCGCCGGGTTCCATATCTGCATCGCGTCGCCCAGCGCGCATATTCTGGAATATTCGCTGGGCCATAACCCCATGCAGCATGATCTGGCCCAATCCATGTTCCCGATTGTCGATGGCGGCATGGCGGCGCCGGAAGCGCCGGGCCTGGGCATTGACATAAATGAAGACTTCGTCGCGAAGGCCGTGAAGCGATAGATCGGCCGATTAGGCGTATGCCTGGCTACGGGTGGGAATGCGCGGCGAT
>JBLHZD010000111.1:0-11393 GCA_047631095.1 Alphaproteobacteria bacterium | reverse complement strand
ACTTCCTCCAGAACGACGAGGCGCCCCAGGAGATAACTTTCGAAGTTCGACACATATCTAACTCTTGCGGCTCGAGTATCGCATCGCGCCGACACAGCATTAAATGCGTTAACGATGATAAGTAAGGACCATGAAAATCAAAATTACAATGATATCTCCGATGAATCGGGCATTTATTTGGCGTTACCGGATATCGAAGCACGCGTCCGGTCAATTTGTCCGGTCGTTTAAGTTGGGTTTCGGTGAAAATGCGTTCATCGCGACGGCGGGGGCCTCATGAAAATTCGCGGCTTCCACGCCCGTGATGCGACAGCGTTGGCGAATTTGTTTCAGCGCTCGGTGCGCGGCGTTGGCCTTTTACACTACTCTGCGCGGCAGGTTGACGCATGGGCGGCGCGAGGGCCGGACACGCGGGCGGAGATATCTATTTTTTAATTGAGGGGGTCCCGATTCATAATTTCGCCACGGCGAAATCGCTGTAACCAGGCGGGGATAGGCGGCCGTCTCAACTGACGTTTTTGAGCCGTCTGCGGGGGGCGGTTCGAATTGTTGGCTTGACGAATCACGACGTGGTTACGAGACTATTGGCTCTTATGACCCCATGTTCGTCTTGTTCGCACGCGCAGTATCGCGCCGTGATGGCTTGAGAACGAATGGTTTACCGTCGGGTCGCGCAGCGTCGAACATTCGTTTGTCGTGTTTGAAATATTCAGGGAGATAGGGTGATGAGGCAAATTTCACTTGTAGCGTTTCTTCAGGCGCAGAACTGTACGACCTTGCCGTCATCTTGGCGCCACCCAGAAGCGCGAACGGACACGTATTCGCCGGAATATTATCAGCACATCGCGCGCGTTCTGGAGAACGGAAAGTTCGATATGGGGTTTTTCGATGATCGCCTGGCGATGCCCGATATGTACGCGGGCGATCACGCGGAGACCGTGAAAAACGGCATTCGCTGCGTCAAGATGGATGCGGTGACCTGCCTAATGACGATGGCGGCGGCGACGACGCATCTGGGATTGGGCGCCACCTATTCCACGACCTATCACGAACCGTTCCATGTCGCGCGGGTGTTTCAGACCCTTGATTTGATGACGAAGGGACGGGCCGCCTGGAATGTCGTGACGTCGGTTAACGACAATGAAGCGCGCAATATGGGGCGCGACGCTCATACGGATCACGCCGTGAGATATGACAGGGCGGACGAATTTATGGAAGTCGTGCTGGGGCATTGGGACACCTGGGAAGACGATGCGATTGTTGTGGACAAAGAAAACAATCTCTATGCGCACCCGGAAAAAGTTCATCGCCTGGATTACAAAGGCCAGTTTTTGAGTTCTCGCGGCCCGTTCACGGTGCCGCGTACGCCGCAAGGGCATCCGGTCGTCATTCAAGCGGGATCAAGCGGGCGGGGTAAACAGTTTGGCGCTCGCTGGGGCGAGCTGTTGTTCGTCGTGTACCGGGAGTTGGAAGCCGGTAAGGCGGAATACGCCAGCATCAAAGCCGCTGCGGCGGAAGCGGGCCGTAATCCGGATCACATGAAGATTGCGACACTGTTTTATCCGATTGTGGCGGCGACGCAGATGGAGGCGGAAGACAAGCGCGCCGCCTATGAAAAACTGTCGACGGAGATGGATCAGTTGTCCTTGCTGTCGGAAGCGTTGAATTTCGATTTCGCGACCAAAGAGTTGGACGAGCCCTTTACCGATGATGAGATCGAAGGCATCCAGGGCATGCGCGCCATGCGCGACAGGGTGATGGAGAGCGGCATCAAAAACCCGACCGTGCGGGATTTCATGAGAATTACCCAGCGTGGCTTGCTGAGCGAAACCAATACATGGGTCGGTGGCGGCAAGGAAGTCGCGGATAAAATGGAGGAATGGTTTACATCGCCGGCGTGCGACGGATTTGTCGTTGGCCCCACGCACCAACCGGGCGCCTTTGAAGACTTTGTGCACTATGTCGTGCCGGAACTTCAAAAGCGGGGTCTGTACAGAACGGAATATTCCGGCCCGACCTTGCGCGATCATTTGGGACTGGAACGTCCCGACATTGGCGCCTGGCGCACAAAGTACGACGCTGCCGAGTAGATATTTGAAATACCGGACCGGGCGTTTTCCACCCGTACTCCTGATAGAATTAGTCTGGACCGGGCGCCAAAGACTTGCGGTGGATCTCTATCCTGGCCTAGGCTATGGCCGCTGTATCAAGCCGTTAAGACGCTTGGGCGGCTTGGGAAGTAAATCAGGGAGTGATCGACATATGTCTAGACATTTGTTTTTGAGCGCGGCGATTGTCGCCATAGGGCTCGCAGGCGCCAGTGCGCATGCGGGTGAGGTCGGGAAGACCGAAGCCGAAGTGATGAAGAATTTGTCCCTCGCACAAGAGTGGATGTCGGGCGACCTAAAGAGCTATGGCAGCGCGAAGGTCACGTATACCGGACCGGTTATCACAATGACCTCGTCGCACCATGTGCCCAAAGTATCCGGTTTGGCGAAAGTCAGCATTAAGGCGTTCCGCGTCCTCGAAAAAATGTCGGATGGCAAGATCAAGGTAAACGACACCTGGTCGAAAACCATTCATGGCGCGCGTGATGGCCGTAAGGCCGTTCGGACGGGATTGAGCGATTATGCGCCTTGCTTCCCCGCCTATAACGCACGGGACTACGATCTATTGCACGGGCTGGGACTGCCATTCCTGTTCAACAACACCCATGAAGCGACGGCGATTTCCGAAGCGCTTTACGTTAAATACCTGAAAAAGAAGTTTGAGCGCTTTAAGGGCGTCAAGCTGGCGCGCGCGTCGCAGACTGCGTCGTACCACTTGTACACCAAAAAGCCCGTGCGCACCTTGGAAGAGGTTAAGGGCTTGAAGGTTCGCGCCGGTGGCGGCCCGCACGCGAAAATCATCGCCGCGCTTGGTGCGGTGCCGGTTTCAATGCCTGCGGCGGACGCCTACACGGCGATGCAACGCGGCACGTTAGACGCCTATCACATCAATGATGCGGTGGCGCCGATCTTCAAAGTGCACGAAGTCACCGATTTCCGGACCGAAAACGGGTTCAATTTCTTCCCGGTCTTCTATTGCACGTCTGGTAGCTTTTACAACAAGCTGCCCGCTGATCTGAAGGTGGTCTACAATAACTGGTCGCGCCAGTTCGCGCAGATCGAAGCGCAGGGTTTCTATGAAATCGAGGCCGCGAAAGCGATCAAGAAGATGACGTCTTCAGGCGCGTTAAAACTGGTCGACATGCCCGCCGGTGAAATGGCCCGGTGGCGTGCGGCGGTGGAACCCGTGACCGCGAACTGGATTGCGGATATGGAGAAAAAAGGGGTGCCCGCCAAGGCGTTCATGGCGGACATCGCGAAACTTTCCAAGAAATATCACGCGATGTCGCCGAATGAAATTCTGCAAGCGGCGATTGATTCTCCGCTTCAGGGCATCCTTGATTGAGGCTATTTCGCCGCCCGGGTTTCGTGATCCGGGCGGCGATCTCGTCCTTTTAAATTCCGAATTCAATCATCACGTAAATGATGGCGACTAGCTGACGCCAACGTTTCCGATCTTCCGGGATATTCACGCCAATGACGGCCTTGGATAAAATCTACACCGCGATCACGACCCTCCTGGATATGATTGGTGGTTGGGTTGTCCTGCCTGCGATTAGTATTCTGGTCATGATCGACGTGGTGATGCGCTACGTTTTCAACGCACCCTTTATCTGGACTCTGGAGTTCAGCGAGTGGGCCTTGCTTCTGGTGTTCCTGTTCGCCTTGCCGGAGTGCACGAGGGTCGATGGTCATGTCCGTATGGATCTGGTGATCAATTACCTATCGGATCGTGTGCGCGGGGTTTTATCGCTGGGCTATTACGGCGTCGGGATCTGGATTTTCTTCCTTCTCGGGCGCCATGAGGTGGAAGAATTTCAATTTTCTTATGAAATGGGCCGCGCCACTGAATTTCTCGGATTGCCGATCTGGATGCACAGTCTGGCCTTGTTAACGACGAGCATTCTGATGGGGGTATTCTTCTTACTGCGGATTCTCGAACGCCTCATTATAATATGCGGCGGCGCTCGATCCGATATGGCGGAGGGCCAGTAATGGAAATTAGCCCGGAACTCGTTGGTCTGCTCGGATTCGCGGTCATGATGGTGCTGATTGTGATTGGCGTGCCGATTGCGTTCGCGATGTTGGCTGTCGCCGCCGGTGGTTTGTTTATTGTCGGCGGCCCGCTGCACGCGGAAACGCAACTGTCGCTGACCTTCACGGAGCAAGGCTCCAATTTTATTCTGATCGCGATCCCGCTTTATATGTTGATGGGGCAAATCGTCTATCGAACGGACATCGCCAAAGATCTCTACGATTGCGTTTATAAATGGCTGGGGCGGTTGCCCGGTGGGCTAGCGATTACGTCGGTTGTCGCTTGCGCCGGGTTTGGCGCCATTTCCGGCGGCAGCGTGACGGCGGTCGCGACTATGGGGCCGATGTGTATGCCCGCCATGCGGCGATACGGCTATGACGACAGTCTGGCGGCTGGCTCAATCGCGTCGGCGGGAACGCTCGGCATTCTTATTCCACCCAGCATCGTTCTGGTCGTCTACGGCATTTGGACCGAAACGTCGATTGGCGCGCTGTTCGTCGCCGGGATCGTGCCGGGCATCTTGATGACCCTGGCGTATTCAACGACAATTTACATTCGCTGCAAAATCACCCCGACCCTGGGCCCGGTTGGCGAAACCTTTCCATTGGCGGAAAAAGTTCGTTCGCTGGTGAAATTGTTGCCTGTGTTGCTCACGTTCATCATCGTCATCGGTGGTATCTATATGGGGGTGTTCACCCCGACCGAAGCGGCGGCCTTTGGCGTCTTCAGCCTGTTTACAATTGCGTTATTTATGGGGCGGATGTCCTGGCGTATTCTGGGCCTGACCCTGCGGGAGACGATGCATCTGACGGGCATGATTTTCGTGATCATCATCGGCGGCCATATGATGGGCAAGTTCGTTGTGTTGACGGGACTGACATCGGGTCTGGTTGACTGGATCACGGATATGGAATTGTCCGGGCTGATGGTCATGTTTTTGTTTAGCCTGTTGTTTATTGCGCTGGGCATGGTGCTCGATATCTGGGGTATGCTGATTTTGACCATCCCCTTCACCTTTCCGGTGATTCTGGATCTGGGCTACGACCCGGTCTGGTTCGGTGTCTACACCGTCATTATGTCGGAACTGGCGTTGATAACGCCGCCGGTGGGAATCAACGTGTTCGTTATGGCCAAAGTCGCGCCCGACGTGCCGTTGGGCCAAATATTCAAGGGCGTCTTTCCGTTCTTTATCGCCACCTTGATTTTGGTCGCGGTGCTAACGGTCTTTCCGGAAATCGTTCTGTGGCTACCGCATTCCGCCGGTATGTCCTAACAACAATACAGACGTTCACTAATATTTTTTGAGACGTAGGAGCGATAGCGATATGGCGAAGCCCAGAATTGCGCTGATTCACACGACCACCCTGGCGATGGCGCCGATTACGGACGCCTTTGCGCGTGATTGGCCCGAAGCCGAAACCATGCACCTGCTTGATAGTTCCTTGTCGGATGACCGTATGGTGGCGGGAGAGTTGACGGAATCAATCTCCAACCGGATTCAGGGGCTGGCGAAATACGCCTCGGACCGGGGCGTCGATGGTATCTTGTACACGTGTTCCGCGTTTGGAGAGGCGATTGAAGCCGCCGCCGTTGCGCGCGCCGAGCCGGTGCTGAAACCAAATGAAGCGGTGTTTGAACGCGCGCTTGAGATCGCCGCCAAGACCGGAGGCGATATCGTCATGCTGGCGACATTCCCCCCGTCGATTGGATCGATGGAGGAAGAGTTTGAGGAAATGCGCGCGGCCAAGGGCGTCTCGGCGACCCTACGAAGCATTGGCGTGATGGCGGCGCGCGACGCGCTGAATTCGGGGGACGCTGCGGCGCATGACCGATTGTTGGCGGAAGCAGCCAAAGACGCCGGGGCGTGCGACGCGATTATGTTGGCGCATTTTTCCATGGACCGGGCGCATGCGGCGATTTCGGCTGCGGTCGACATGCCAGTGCTGTCGCCGCCCACGGACGCGCTCGTGAAGATGCGGGCCTTGCTTAGCTAACGGCTAAAGCACGCCCGCTTCCGCAAGGCAGGCGAGTTCGTCCTTATCGATGCCCAACTCGCCACTAAAGACTTCGCCATTATGCTCGCCGACCATCGGCGCGCGGCGCGATATCCGCCACGGCGACCCATTATGGATTGCAGCACTGCCCGGATAGGTGAACTGACGACCCAGTTCCGGATGATCCACTGTTACCCAGAAACCCCGATCCGCCATATGCCCATCGTCGATTAATTCGTCGGGTGAACAGACCGCGCCCCAGTTGAATTGTCGCGCCTGACCGCCATGCACCAGTTCATCGCGCGTGATGACGGCGGCGAATTTTTCGATGACGACGTCGATATGCGCGGCGTATTCGGTAAAGCCCTGGGCCGTGGCGTATTTAGCATCCGCCAGATCTTCCGCCATTCCGTATCCGTCTATCCATTCGACAAGGTCGGGAAATTTGCGCAACGGCACACGCGAGCCCTGCGCATTGACGTATCGCCCATCGGCGCAGCGAAACTGGGCGATGGGGTTGGGCGTCAACTGACAATGCCGACCGGTTTGCCGAATAACGACCTTATCGTGATACAGATAGGTTGGAATATGCATCTCGGTGGAGACGGCGCAGGAATCATGAACGGACAAGTCGATAAACTGTCCGACGCCGGATTTATCGCGCGCCACCAGGGCCGCCGATATCGCCATATAGGCGAAGCTGCACGCGGTGTGCCAGGCGTTGCCGCCGCCGGGCGCGATGGGAGTTTGTTCTGGATCGTCCGCCACATCATAGCCGCAACAGGCCATAAAGCCGCCCGCCGCCATATGGGTCAAATCGCCAGC
Organism: Alphaproteobacteria bacterium; assembly: GCA_047631095.1. Taxonomy (GTDB): domain Bacteria; phylum Pseudomonadota; class Alphaproteobacteria; order UBA8366; genus JABJJH01. Next base: position 4,431 of record JBLHZD010000111.1, on the reverse strand, counting down.
CTTGAAATCTCGCCAGGGGCCGGTCTGCCCAAAGGGCGTGACCGCGCATTGAATAAGTTTGGAATTGTCCGCCCGGAGCTGCTCGAACCCTAACCCCAGACCATCCAGATAGCCGGGACTGAACGTGTCCAGAATGACATCGGCGTCAGCGGCCAGTTGTCGAAACAGATTTTGACCCTCAGGGGTTTCGAGATTCAGCGTCACCCCCCGCTTGGACGTGTTGTAGTGCCAGAAAGCGAGGCTTCGGTCGCGGTTTGGCGCATCGTCGAGAAAAGGGCCAACGGCGCGGGTCGCCTCGCCGCCGGGTGGTTCAACCTTGATGACGTCGGCGCCCAAATCGGCCATGAGCTTGCCACAGTACTGGGCTTTTTCGTCGGATAGCTCCAGCACGCGCAACCCGTCCAACGGGCCCTTGTTCATTTTTCCCGCTGTCTTGTAAGAGGCGTCGTATCGCGCCGTGGCTGAAATTGGCGGTGTCGCTGGTTCGACCGGGCCGGACCAGGGGGCGCCGTTGATGATGGCGTCGATATAGTCGAATTTTGGCAAGGCTTTGGGCCAGAAAATATTGTTCTGGAGACCAGCGACAACGTCGTCATGGGACAGGCCCAGCATGCCTTCCAGCACCTCTTGGATATGCCCGCCGATCAGCGGTGCGGCGCTGGTGTTTACCGCAGGCGTTTCAGACATCTTGAAGGGTGCGTTCTGAAATTTTCGGCGCCCCAGGACCGGATGATCCATTTCTGTAAACATGTCGCGATGATCCAGCTGCGGGTCATTCTCCACCCGGTCCTGCGGGCTTTGCACAGGCATGGCGCCGATCCCGGCGGCCTGACATTTTTCCATGACGGCGTATTTATCCAGCGTCAGGGTCCAGGCCTCGATGTTTTCGTCGAGCTCCGTTTGATGGCGCAGACGCCCCGGAAGCGAGGCGAATTTTTCGTCCGTCGCCCATGATGGCGACCCCATGATCGTCACCAAGGCCCGCCATTCTTCGTCTTTAAAACAGGCCAGCGCGCACCAGTCGTTATAGCCGTCGCCTTTGGTGCGATAGGCGTTATGCGGGGCCACGGTCGGGCCGCGGTAATTGTTTAGCAGGGCGGTTCCGGGCCAATGCGCGCGGTTGCCCGGTGGAAACCCTTCGCGCTGCAATTCACGCTTGTTGATGGTGGCGTCGAGGATGGCGGGGCCATTAAACGTGGCGCCGATAAAGACCTGCGACAGATCAACATGTTGCCCCAGGCCCGTTTTGTTGCGCCGGTGCAGGGATCCCATAACGCAAAACGCTATATTCACGCCGCCCATATCGTCCAGGCAGGACCAGCCCCACCCGGCGGGTTGCTTGTCGGGAAAGCCGGACTGGAACGTCAAACCCGAAAACGCCTGTGCTGTCGGGCCCATGGTTGTGTAATGGGATTGGCGCCCTAAATGACCCAACCCGGATTGGGAGACATAGACGATATCGGGTTTTATCGCCTTCAGGACATCGTACCCAAGGCCCCAGCCGCGCAGCGCCTTTGGGCTGAAGTTTTCAACGACGACATCGCATTTCGCGACAAGTTTTTTGATAACCGCCAGCCCTTCGGGACTGCGCATATTAACGGTTAGACTTTTCTTGTTGGGGTTGGTGTCGTTAAAGGTCGGCGATGAGTTGAGGCCAGGTTCAATACCGTCCGGCGTTATCGCCATGAGGCGCCCGCGCTCGTTGCCGGGCCATTCAACCTTGATGATTTCAGCGCCTAACGCCCCCAGCCAGCGCGTGGACCAGGGGCCTGCTCGGACCCAGGTGAAGTCCAGAACCCGAATGCCTTCGAGTGCTTTTGAGGATACGGATTTTTGCGGCGTGTTTGGCGTGCTCGAAGTCATGGCGAACCCTTTTACGGTGAAGACAACGAATTCAGGAAAGGCGGGGCGTGATGCGACCTGAAAGAAACCAGACAATTAGAATGACCGTTTCGGCAGTCTGGTCAATATCTCTCGACCTTAAATTCGGAAGTTTTCGGTAATTTTTGGCGATTGACGCTGCGGTTTGCGGGGATTTCCCCACAATTTCAAAAATTTGGCCAACAGGGTCCATGGCGCGCAGGCGTGACTTCAGGGGGGGAGCGCACCATATTGTCGTCCATTCAGGTTTTACACGTTGGTTCTCGGCCAACGGATAGGAGAATGCACGTGACGCGGCGCCTATGGATTATGTTGATTTGCGGTATTCTGATTGTGCTGATCTGTAATGGTTTTCGACTGACCTTCGGGATTTTTCTTCGCCCTATTTCCGGCGACCTGGACTTTGGTCGGCAGGCATTTGGTCTGATGATTGCGTCTCAGACGCTGCTTTTTGGTTTGGCGCAACCCGTCGCCGGATTGTTGGCGGATCGATACGGGGCGGCGAAAGTGATTGTTGTGGGCGCGGTGCTGTATGCGGTGGGCCTATGGATGACCAGCATCGCCACGAACGTGTTTGATTTATATTGGTCGCTTTCGTTGTTGATCGGGCTGGGCTTAAGCGGAACAACCCAGGTCATTATCGTCGGCGCTGTGGGCAAGGTCGTGCCGAACGAGCGCCGTGGATTGATTTTTGGCACGGTGATCGCCGCCGGGTCGCTTGGTATGTTCATCATGGTGCCTGGGGTGCAGGAATTACTGGATAATTTCGGATGGCGTGAAACGCTTGTTTTGATGGCGTTGCTGATCGCCGTCGTGCCGTTTTTGGCGATGGGGGTGCGCGTAAAACCCACTGGCGGCGGGATTAGCGTTCCCCAATCTCTGGGCGACGCGATTGAGGAGGCGAAAAGCCATTCGGGCTATTTACTGCTGACGGCGGGATTCTTTGTGTGTGGTTTTCACGTCTCGTTTATTGGCACCCATTTTCCGGCTTATCTGTCGGACCACAATGTGTCGCCGACAACGGCGTCCTATGCGCTGGGCGTTATCGGTCTGTTCAATATCATCGGCGCCTACGCTTTTGGCGCGCTGGGCGACAGGTTTCGCAAGAAAAGCGTGTTGACCCTGATCTACCTTCTGCGCGCGATACTGATGACAATCATGCTTATGACGCCGATCAATGACACCACCGCGCTGATTTTCGGCGCATCGATGGGCCTGTTGTGGTTGGGCACGGTTCCGCTGACCAGTAGCATCGTCGCTCAGGTGTTCGGAACGCAGCATCTTTCCTTGCTGTTCGGCGTGGTATTCATGAGTCACCAATTCGGTGGGTTCAGCGGCGCCTGGCTGGGCGGGTATATTTATGACGCCACCGGGTCTTATGATTTGATGTGGATGGTGTCGGTCGGGTTGGGCCTGGTCGCGGCGGTCTTGCACTGGCCGATCAATGACCGGCCCTTGGCGCGCCTGCAGGTTAGCTGAAATTGTGGGGATGTGATTTGGCGCCTGATGCGTATTGAGAGGTTAATGCGCGTCGGGGGGCCAGATCAGTTTCTCTGACGGGAAGGTGATTTCGGCGGTCGTGCCGACGTTGATTTTACTTTTCAGGTGGAATTCAGCGCTGCTTTCCGCTGCGAGCGACTGAACAATGGTCAAACCCAAGCCAAGGCCCGCCTGTCCGCCAAGATAACTACTCGAACCGCGGCCGAATTTTTGCAGGATATTCGGTAGTTCATCTTCGTCGATTCCTAATCCGGTATCTTCGATCCGGACGACGAATTGTTCGCCGGAGGTTGATTCCGCGCAGACGCGGACCGCGCCGCCTTTCCGATTGTACTTGATTGCGTTTGTGATCAGGTTGATGAAGATTTGCTGAAATTTGGTGGGTTCGGCGATCACCATTGGCGCATTTTCTGGAATGTCGACACTCATGGAAATGTCTTCCAGATCGGCCTGCATGGCGAGCATGGTGCAACAGTTTCGAAGCGCCTGCTCGACATTGATATTTGTTTCTTCCGCCGATTGGGCCCCGGATTCGATGCGCGAGACGTCGAGAACCTGCTCGATCAAATGCAGAAGATGTGTGCCCGACGCATAAATACTTTCGGCGTAATCTTTGTAAAAGTCGTGGCCGAGCGGGCCAAAGGCCCTTGTCTGCATCAGATCCGAAAACCCGATGATAGCGTTTAACGGGGTTCTGAATTCGTGGCTTAGATTGGCCAGAACCTGAGTCTTCGCCAGATCTGAACGCTCGGCTTCTTCTTTCGCGCGGGTCAGCTCTCGCGTCCGTTCCTCAACTTGGGCGGACAAGGTGGCGCGGGCTTCCAGAAGGTCAAATTCACCACTATTGGTAATTTTTATCACCGCGCCCCAATCCTGGTCCCCCAGTTTCTGTGGGATGATCGTGACGGCGCGGTTCAAAATGTCGGAGCTGTCGGTCTGGGTATTAAACGAGAATATTTGAAATATTCCGTCAATTCCCGCGGGAATTGTCGCTTGGGTTTCGATGGCGTTTGAAAGTTTATTCAAAAATGTGGATTGAGCGTCGTAGGC
>JBLHZD010000110.1:0-11404 GCA_047631095.1 Alphaproteobacteria bacterium | reverse complement strand
CTCGCCCGCGCCCCGTATGGCGTTCCATGTTGTTTGTGCCGACGACAGCCGAAAAATTCATCGAGAAAGCGCCGACCTCTGGCGCTGACGCGATTATTCTCGACCTTGAGGACGCCGTTGCGCCGAACGCCAAGGATTCGGCCCGCGCCGCTCTGCCCAGCGTCGCCAAACGCCTCGCCGATCAGGGCCTGGACGTTACCGTCCGCATCAACCGCCCTTGGCGACTGGCCGTGAAAGACATCGAGGCCGCAGTCTCTGAGTACGTCGTCGCACTACTGCTGCCGATGACCGACACTGCCGCGCACGTAAAGGAAGTCGATCAGGTCGTTTCCGAGATCGAAGCTGAGAAGGGATTGCCGCACGGCCATACCTTCTTTTGCCCACTGATCGAGACGGCGGAAGGCTATCTAAACGCTCGCGAGATCGCGCACGCCAGCCCACGAACCATGTCGCTATCGCTGGGCTCAGAGGATTTCGCGCTTTCCATGGGCATGGAGGCGGCGCCAGAGACGCTCTACGCGCCCAAGCAACAAATCATTGCCTGCGCCCGCGCCGCTGGCTTGACGCCAATGGGCTTTATTGGCTCGATTGCTGAATTCCGCGACATCGAGAAACTCCGACAGATCTTTACGAACTCTAAGCGCGCCGGCTTCCGCATGGCCTCCTGCATCCACCCGAACCAGGTCAAGGTTTGCAACGAGATCTATGGCCCATCCGAAGCCGAAATCGCACAGGCCCACAAGATCGTCGACGCCTATGACACAGCCCTCGCCGCCGGCCAAGGCGCCATTACCGTCGATGGTATCATGATCGACGTGCCAGTTGCTGACCGCTCCCGCGCTTTGCTGGCGTTCGCCGACGCGTTAGCCAACCGCTAATGCTAAAACCCAACACCCGCAATTCAGGTTATCGATCGCAGGGTCAGGGGCGTAATCTCATGGTGAGAGCGGCCAGCAAAGTCGCGTTGCCGCGCGCCAGATTCCATACGCGCTTGACCTTCTCGTAATCTCCCTGCCGCTTCATTCCGATTCAACGTGAGCACTTCATGATTTTTGACCACCTGACGTCCGTCTATATAAACGTCTTTTACAGCTCTTTCCGCCGCAGAATGAATGAGTGCGGCTAACGGATCGCGCCCGGGTTTCATCAACGGGTGATCGAGATCAAGAACGACGATGTCGGCTTTTGCGCCGACTTTAAGACGTCCGATATCGTTGCGCCCCAGGGCTATGGCCCCAGCGACCGTACCAGCATAAAAAACATCAGCCGTGGAACCTGCGTTCCCATCACGCGAGGCGATACGCGCCATGATCGCCGCATATCTCAGGTCTTCGATGAAGTTATGGGGAATGGTGTCGGTGCCAATGCCAAGCACTACGCCCGCTTCCCTAAACCTGTTAAAGCTTTCCAGAATAGTACCATATCGCATGAAGGGCGTTGGACAATGGGCTACAGCAGTGTGGCTGTCGCCTAACAATTTTAAATCCGTTTTTGTATGCCAGCGAATCCAGGAGTTGTCGTCAATCAGCATGGCGTGCCCTAGAATAACACCCTCACCGAGGAGGCCCAAATTATTGAGGTGCTGGACCGGTGTTACCCCATGACGATCAACCATGATATTGAACTCGACGACAGATTGAGACGCATGAGTCGTCCAAAGTAATCCGCGTTCGCGTGCGGCGTCGCGGCTTGCAACCAGGATATCGGTCGTGTTGTTGTCGATTTGCACGGGAGAGACGATACCATTTAACAGACCCGAAGGATGGGCCCTTAATTCATCGATCATCACAAGAGAGTTTTCAAAGTTACGCCACCCCTTCGCTTCATCGACATCATATTTCAGTTGGTGATGGTTATCCCGCATCCAGGTCGCAGTGTTGAAGCCCGGCGCCGCGTATGCACGCAGTCCGCTGCGCGCCATAATATCTGTCCACCCCGGATAAGGAAACGTGATGTCGACTAAGGTGGTGACGCCGCTTAACATCAAATCGGCGTAAGAGACTTCCGCACCGTATTTTTTATCCTCCTGGTCAATGGCGTAGACGCAAGAACGTTCGTAGAGCCCCGTCATATAGTGCTCTGGAACGGAATGGTCCTCGCGAAGACCGCGGAAAAAGACTTCGCTGGCCGGATGGGCGTGTATGTCGACAAAACCGGGCATCAGGCACAAATCTGCGCCGTTGATCACGTGGTCGCTGTCTCCGACGTAAGACGACCCGATGAATATGATGGTGTCTCCTTCAAAGACGAGATCACCGCCCTGCAAATATGCGTGGGTGTCGTGATCGGCGTCCCAAGCGACAATCCAGTCGACATTTTGAAATATGTGATGGTCATGAAGCGGCCCTCTCACTGTCTAAAGTTCAGATAGGAAGTGACTGGAGGTTTTTTAGAATTAGCCTGCTTCCACGACATCACGGTGTCAACAGGCGTTATCTTCAGGTTTGCCGCATGGGGATCAGTTGGATCGCACGCGTAATCCAAATGAGCGGGCCGGTCTCTATAGTTTATCCGAAGCCGCGTCCCTACAGGCGCCTTGTCAGAGGAAACACGCTTGAGATGGCAGGGTGGGTTTCGTAACGTTCCTTGATGAAAGGTCCCTTTCAATATTTCAAGCCGTCGCCGGAGATCATCCGCCTGGTGGTGATGATGTATTTCCGCTTTCGCTTTGGCAGGTAAATAACGTCGTACTATGGGACAACACCTCAGTTATGCATCGCAGAGACGGCTTCCGCTCTGAACCGCGTCGATTTTTAAAACGAACCGGTTTTCATTTCCCTGAAGCGTTGGGGACGCCATATTAAACAAACCCGTATATTTGACTGTTGTTAGCAAGTTAAGGAGTTTCCCCGTGATATATACTGTTGAGCTGAATTTCAGTGACCATGAGCGAGAATCTGAATGGAACGCATGGTACGAAACATATCTGACACAGCTTGTAACCGTCCCTGGTCTTAATACCGCCCAACGATTTCGCGCAGTGAAGCCAAAGAATGTGACGTGGGAATATTTGGCGTTATACAGCATTGAATCTTTGGAGGCTTATGAGAGCGAGGCTTATCGGAATATCGGCGGTGGCGGAAACGCCAGCATCCGCTTTAAAGAAGCGATTAGCCGCCGCCGAAACGTCTACGAAGGGATTGAGCGCGTTCCTGAGGTGACGGAAAACGGCAGAATACTGTTTTGCGAAGATGCGCCCAGTGGAATTGATTTACCTGATATATTGTTTACCCCTCTGGTTTCCGCCGCAGGACGTCAAAAAGCTGGCGCGACAGAGCTTGATGGTCAGCCCGTGCGACGGTCTATTGCCGTAAGCGACGCCGAAACAGTCACTCTCCTTGATCTAAACTCGACGGAGGGCCTTACCGTGTATGCGCCTATCACCAAACGTTATGGATAATCACAATGTTGATCTTGTTGTTGTCGGCGGTAGAATCGCCGGTCTAACGGCCGCCAACCGGGGCGCCCAACTGTGAAACTTTCTGGACTTGTAACGGTTTAGCGCCGGTCACACTGCACCGCTCGCAGACTCAGGGCGAGATCGAGCGCTGTCTGCATACTCGTCATTCGGCAGGCGGTCCAAATACCGGCAGGTTGTATTCGCCAAACTCGTCCTGGCCGTCCGTCCAGCGCAACGAGAGCTCTAATCCCTCGCGCAAGTCCTCCGGCGCCATCCCTACGGGATACGCCACGAAGAGCGGTCCTTCGTCCAGTTCCAGCACCATCACGGTGTGGGGCGCCGGGTACTCCGGAAAATAGCTGCGATGAAACGTGGTCCAGGACAGCACCTTGCCGCGGCCCGCCATCAGCGTCCAAACAAATTCGTCCGAGAGGCATTGGTCGCAGGTCGGCCCGGGTGGCCAGCGAAATTTGCCGCATTCAGAGCATTGCTGCATTCGAAACTCTCGATTCTGAGTGTGGGCCCAGAATTGCTCGGCATATGGATCCATGAATCGGATCGGACGCGGAGTCGCCATCGATTATCCTCCCTTCGTGTAGATGATGCTTTTGCACTTGCCAGCGACATCGTGCACGTATTGCGCTACTTCGGCGCCCTGGACCTGACGCCGTCCTAATCCGCCCCGCAATTGGCGTACGAGCTCAGGCTGATGGTTCCAGCTCTGCATGTAGCTCTCAGAGAGCATTCCGCCGCTTGTATTGCATGGCAACTCACCACCAACCTCGATCCGGCCGTCTTGCACGAACGCGCCGGCCTCGCCTTCTTTGCAAAAGCCGAAACCTTCCAATGACGCCAGCAGGTGTACGCTGAAACTGTCATAGGTGGCGAACACATCAATGTCCTGCGGTGTAACGCCCGCCATTGGATAGACCTGTGCGGCCACGTCGTGGTGAGCGGTGTGATAAAAATCCTTGAGTCGCGGTCGCAGCTGCGTGGCGTCAACGTTCTCTTCGGACCAGCCGAAGCCGCTCACCATGACCGGCGGATGGCGGCAATCCTTCGCCATGTCCGCACGCCGCAAAATGATTGCAACGCCCCCGTCATTGATGAGGCAATAGTCGAACAGTCGCAGCGGCTCGGCGACATAGCGAGCGTTGAGATAATCGTCGATCGTAATGGGTTTTTGCATGACCGCATTCGGGTTCATGCAGGCATGCTTACGGAACGCCACCGCAATTGCGCCGAGCTGCTCCTCCGTCGTGCCGTAGAGCAGCTTGTGACGCTGGAACATCAGCGCGTAGAGGGCGCCTTGCGAGGTTAAGCCCCACGGCGCGTAGTAAAAGTACGAGGTGATGCCGCCGCCGGTCACACGCGAGCCGCCGTAGGCGGTATTCATCGAGCGCTGGGCGTTCCCATAGACGAGCGCCACGGTGGTGCACAGGCCGGAGTTGATCGCCATGGTCGCTTCTATGATACACTGCGCCGCGTCGCCCCCGCCGCTCCAGCGGGGGTTCATGCCCCACAGCTCGGACGCGCGTTCGCCCGATAAATTCGCAACGCACAATCCGTCAATGTCGTCCTTGTTCAAACCGGCATCGTCGAGCGCCCGTTTCAACGCCCGCGACGCCAGGGTGTAGGAATCGTATCGCGCCTCGCCCTTGGCGACCGCTTTGCCGCCCGCGCCGCGGTAGTCACTGCCATAGTCTGTCTCGCCCACGCCGACGACGGCCACCGTATTCTTGAGCGGCGCGAGCCGCGCCTGATCGAAACTGACCGCCATTGACTGTCTCCTAGATGATGCCGCGCTCATGCAGCGAATGAATCTCATCGTCGCTCATACCGAGCAACTCGCCATAAACATAGTTATTGTGCTCCCCATACGTCGGCGCACGGCCGTGCACGAACGCCGGCGTGCGCGACATCTTCACCGGGTAACCTTCGTAAGGCACAGCGCCAAGCTCGGGATGGTCGATGATCGGATGCATCTGGCGGTGCTGCAGCTGCGGATCGTACTCGACGCGGTCTTCGGCGCTCTGCACCGGGGCCGCGATGACGCCCACCGCCTGGCATTGACGCATGATGTTGTAGCGACGCCGTGGACGGGTCCAACGGCCGATGATGGTGTCGAGCTCGTCTTGATTCGTGACCCGTGTTTCGTTGTTGGCGAATTTGGGGTCGAGCGCTAGCGCCGGTTGCTCCATTACGCCGCACAAGGCCTCGAACTGCGGCTGGGTCTCGCAGGCGATAAATACCCACCAGTCCTGACCGACACGGTCCTTTCCGGCGCAGCGATAGGTGTTGTGCGGCGCAAGCGAAGGAAAGACGGAGCGGTTTCCCGGCGGAAAATCCGGCCGCCGGGTGCGTCGGCCATTAACCTGATAGTCGAGCATATAGGTACCGAGCATCGACATCGCCCCTTCCGTCACCGAGTAGTCGATATAGGCGCCTTCGCCGGTCTTCTTTGCTTGCAGCAAGCCCTGGACAAGTGCGAGTCCCCCCATCCAGCCCCCCATGACGTCCAGGTACGAAAACCCCCATCCTGCGGGTGGCTCGCCGGGCAATCCCGAGGCGAGCGAAAGGCCCGATTGCGCCGCAGCGGTCGGCCCGAAACTGCGATACCCCTTCCAGTCACCGGTATGCCCGAAGCCCGAGGTGCTCATATACACGAGCCGGGGGTTAAGCGTATGCATCCTCTCCCAGGTAAGGCCCCAACTCGGTAGCACCTCGGCGCTGAAATTTTCCACAACGGCGTCACAGACACCGATCAGTTGCTCGATGATCTTCAGCCCTTCTTCACTTTTTGTATTGAGGCTGATGGCGAGCTTGCCGTGATGCAGCGTGTTGAAGTATGGCGCGGCGTACAGCTTTTGCTGTTCCGTACCCAGTTCATCCGTCGATTCTTCGCTCAAAGTATTGAATTGTGGATCCGAATGAACTTTTTTCTCGCTGGGCAAATCGACAGGCTGTGGATCGTCGCTCACAATGCTCGGTACGGCGTTATAGCGATGACTGTCCCAGCCATCGGCGCGCTCGACATGAATCACCTCTGCACCGTAATGCGTTAGCAGGCGCGGCGCCCACGGACCGACTGTTTTCCAGGTAAAGTCCAGAACGCGGATACCGCTCAGCACGCCACTCTGCGCGTTTTTTCCAGCGCTCATCGGACGGCTCCCGATACGCGTAACGCTGAGATCGCTTCACTCGACATACCCAGGTCGTGCGCCAATATGTCCTCGGTATTCTCGCCGAGATCCGGCGCGCGTCTGCGCGGCTCAATGCCCAGAGCATCACATGCGAACGGGCCACGCGGATATGGGATCGAGCGGCCGATAGCTGGATGCTCAATCGAGCGCCAGTAGTCGCGCTGTTGATAATGCGGGACGCCATAATTTTCTTCAGCAGCCTGGACCAGTCCCCAGGAGATCCCGTGCGACTGCGCGCGGTGGAAGCATTCTTCGCCGTCGCTGGCGGCGATTAGACGCGCGACGGCGTCACGCAGTACGTTGCCTGTACGGTATTCCAACATACGATACGCCTCATCCTGGTACTTGGGGTCGTTCAGTTCGCCCGTTACGCCTTTCTCGTCCATCCACTTGATCAAATGCTCCCAGACCCGTGGACCAAAATTCTGCATTACGGCGATCATGTAGTTGCCATCAGCAGTCGGTAGCTGCAGAGGTGGCTGCCGCCTGGGGTTGGCGTGCATGCCGGTTTGGCGGTGCATCGTCGAGCCGTAGTACATCCACTGTGGCACGGCAGCCTCCGTACCCATCGCGCATGCGTCGTGAATCGAGACGTCGATGTACTGCCCCGCGCCAGAACTCATGCGGTCGAACAGGGCGACGGTAATGCCGTGGAGCACGAACGCGCATCCCATGTGCCAGGCGTGGTGGCCCTGCCCGCCGATGGGTGGCGCCTTCGGATCGGAGTAGCCCGAGCTCGCCATTTGTCCGCCCAACGCAAGATGAGCAGCATCATTCATGACGTAATCGCACCAGGGACCATCCTGGCCGAAGTCAGTGAGCGACGCATGAATCAGACCTTGATTCGACGCCAATGACGAGTAGTCAAGCCCAAGCTCGGCAAGCTTTTCGGGCGACGCACTGTCGAGAAACACGTCAGCGCGGGCCAGCAGCTTTTTGACGAGTCCGCCGGCGGCCGGACGGGAGATATCGAGCGCAAGACTCTCTTTGCCGGTGTTGCACCACCAGTAGTCGATGCAGCGGTCGGGGTCCGGTTCGTCATCGACAAACGGACCGCACCAACGGCCCGGACTCCCCTCCATGGCTTCAATTTGAATGACGCGGGCGCCGCCATCGCAAAGCAGCTTGCCCGCCCATTGATTGCGGCGATCCGCCAGCTCTATCACCGTCAGGCCGTCGTAGACGCCAACCATGCACACCTCCTTCTACCGCATCAGCGCCGCCTTGACGGGGCTCGTCGCCGAGAAATTTGGAGATGGTAGCAGGGGCATATGTCCCTGGGCATTGAACCGACATTCTCCATTTGGACTTCATTGAATCAGGTTATCGCCATAGAATTAAGCTTTCAACCCTGTTTTCGTGGCCATTCGTGAGTTCAGGGCGGCGTCCGCCTGTGCGGAGTCCGTAGGGGCAGTGATTTAGTTGTAAAATGGCGATATCAGAGGAACGTGGGCACGCCAGAAAATTTCGACCGCCTGCCGTTTCAAACGGCAATTTGACGCCATTCGGCGAGGGCGGCCAATCGGTTGATTTTGAAGTTCTGGCGGCTGCGAAGATGACGTTCCTGGTTAAAATGGTTGTGGACCGAAGCGTGGATTGAAACGAATTTCTGGAGAGATTTCGCGCTCCTGAATTTCGCCATCGCGCGCTCTCGTCGCCGGAATGGCTGGTGTGAATTTTCAGCCCGATTGTTCAGCCAGCGCCCGGTCTCCTGGCGCTTCGCGTTTCCGATGATATTCATCGCCGCCGGATAGGACCGAAGCAGGTCCGTCACGATCACTTTCGGGTGACCGTATCGTTTCATCGCTTTGCGTAAAAACTTCAAGGCAGCCTTGCGGTGGCGCCGCTTGGTGACAAACGATTCCAGCACTTCGCCTTCGTGATCGACCGCGCGCCAGAGGTAGTGCGTTTCGCCATTGATCCGCACGAAAACCTCGTCGAGATGCCAGCGCCAGGATGAAAACAATCGATGATGAAGGCGCCGCTTGCGGATCTCCGCGGCGAATATCGGACCGAACCGGTTCCACCAAAAACGCACCGTCTCATGGCAGATATCGATGCCTCGTTCAAACAGTAGATCTTCGACCTGCCGCAGAGATAACGGACACCGGACATACATCATCACAGCCAGGCGGATGATCTCGGGCGACGTCTTGAAATATCGGAAGGGATTTCTCATCCCGAAACGTTACGAAACCCGCCTCACCGCCTCAATCCCGTTTCCTTTGACAGCGCCCCATCAACTAGACGCACAGTCCTACGCCTTTAGTACTTTAATCGCCAACGTTAAGGTAACGACTTCGTCTGAAAGCGGGGCCAATTTATTTTTGAATTGATGTTTTTCGGCACAATCAAAAATGATGATGGTATAAAAACGAAAATACTCCGTGTTTTTATGGACATCCTTTTTAAGATGATCGCGTATCGTCGACACAAAATGGGACGCCACATGACCACGCATGATGACCATTCACACCTGACCGACACGGAACTTCGCGTCCGGTCACTGGAATCATTGTTGACCGAAAAGGGAATGGTGGACCCAACCGCACTGGACGCCATTGTCGACCGCTACGAAAACAAAGTTGGCCCGCGCGACGGGTCGCGGGTCGTGGCGCGAGCTTGGGTCGATCCGGAATTCAAAAAATGTTTGCTGGAAGACGCGTCGGCGGCGATCGATTCTTTGGGCTTCACGAACACTCAGGGCGTGGACATACTGGTGCTGGAAAACACACCCAGTGTGCACAACGTCACCGTCTGCACTTTGTGTTCCTGCTATCCTTGGGCGGTGTTGGGGCTACCGCCCGCGTGGTACAAATCCTTCCCCTACCGATCACGTGTGGTCAAAGATCCGCGAGACGTGCTGCTGGAATTCGGGTTGGAGCTAGACAAGAATGTCGAAGTGCGGGTGTGGGACAGCACGGCGGAGCTGCGTTACATTGTGCTTCCAGAACGGCCCGAGGGTACGGACGGCATGAGCGAGGAAGAACTGGCCGATTTGGTCACTCGTAATTCCATGATTGGCACTGAAAAGGCAGCAAACCCAAAAATGGAAAGTGTCTGATGGACGGCATTCATGACATGGGTGGCATGGACGGATTCGGTCCGATTCCCATCGAATTCGACGAACCGGTGTTTCACGCCAAATGGGAAGGACGCCTCTACGCGATAAACAGCGTGATGGGTGCGTGGGGCGAGTGGAACATCGACGCGGGCCGCGCCTGCATGGAACGATTGGCGCCGGTCGTGTATCTGCAATCGCCCTATTATCAACGTTGGTTGCACCGCATGGAAAACCTGCTGGTGGAACGCGGCATGGTCACACGCGCAGAGTTGGAGACCGGGACGAGAGAAGGGAGTCCGCGCAAACCGTTGACGCCGGACGACGTCTTCTCACGCATGCGGGCGTCGCGCTCCGCCCGCGTGGACACACCGGTGGCGGCGAAATTCAAGGTGGGAGACCGGATTCTGGTACGTAATATTCACCCTAAAGGACATACCAGAATTCCACGTTACGCGCGCGGCAAGCGCGGTGTCATTGATCGGGACCACGGCGTTTTTATTTTTCCAGACACCCACGCTGAATTCAAAGGCGAAAAACCTCAACACCTCTACAGTGTCTGTTTTCCAGCGCGCGAATTATGGGGACCGGACGCGGCGGAATCGGACAAAGTCTATCTTGATATGTGGGATGACTATCTGAATGCCGACTGACCTGTATCCGAACGCGCCCACGATAGCAGAACTGCCGACCTTGCCGCGCGATGAGGATGGTCCGGTGTTTCAAGAGCCCTGGCAGGCGCAGGCCTTCGCCATGACGTTGACCCTGCACGAAAAAAAGTGTTTCACTTGGCCTGAATGGGCGGAACGCTTGGGCGCAGAAATTTCCAAGGCGCAAGCCGATGGCGATCCGGATCTGGGCGACACTTACTATTTGCACTGGTTGAAAGCGTTGGAAGGGCTGGTTGCGGCGAAGGGCATCGTGAGCATGGATGATCTCGCAAGACGCAAGGAAGCCTGGGATCGTGCGGCACACGCAACCCCGCACGGCCAACCTATCATTTTACCCAAAGAAACCTAACGCGCACTGGGACATATCCCAGCGGTATAACGATTGTTAGTCGCCCCGCCGAATGCGGCAGGTGGGCTCGAATTGGTCGTGGTGATGTAATGGTAGAGGTGGCTCGGGAAATTTAGACAACTGGGATAAGTGGATTTTCGACCTGTAACCGGCATAATTCGCCACCAACAGGAGTACTCTTATGACCCGACGTCCACGCCGCAATCACACATCTGTTTTCAAGTCGAAAGTTGCGCTCGCCGCGGTTCGCGGGGAGCAGACACTGATCGAACTTTCGCACCAGTTCGATGTTCATCCCAACCAGATCAAGCAGTGGCGCGACCAGCTTCTTGCCGGTGCGGGCGACATTTTTGACCGGGGCGCGAAACCAGCGTCAACGGAGCCGACCGTCGACGTCAAGACGCTGCACGCCAAGATTGGCGAGTTGACCCTGGAGAATGATTTTTTAGAAGGGGCGCTCACCAAGGCGGGTTGCTGAGCGCAAAACGATGATTGACCGTCGCCATTCACTTTCCATCACGCGGCAGGCGCGGGCTTTGGGAATGAGCCGTGGCAGCGTTTATTATTCACCACGTCCTGTATCGAAGGCTGACTTGACCCTGATGCGCCGGATGGATGAACTTCATCTCGATTATCCGTTCGCGGGCAGTCGCATGTTGCAAGGTCTGCTGCTTGGCGAAGGATACAAGGTTGGGCGTTTGCACGTCCGCACGCTGATGA
>JBLHZD010000109.1:0-11499 GCA_047631095.1 Alphaproteobacteria bacterium | reverse complement strand
GCCATCAGATCGCCGCGACGCGTTGTCATTTCGTCAAACCCGGCGAACGCGATCCCCGCCGCTTTCAGACACGCCAAGCCTTCATCGCGCATCTGGGTGCGGATCCCTTTCGCGATATCGCCGCTGGGGCTCACCGCGTTCAATCCGTTGGTCAGGTTGATCAGCAGCTTGCCGTATTTCCACCGCATGATGTCGGGAATCGGCTTGGCGCTGAAATTGGACGTCTCCAGCATCGCCATAACCGCGGAAATGGGATCGCCCATCCCGCCCGGATAGGCGCCGGAATCCAGAATGCCCGTCAACTTCGCCGCATGCGTCAGGACCAATCCGGGCTCCAGAAAATCGGACGGCAAATAGATCGACATGCCAAAGACATGGGCGAACCGGCGCAACGCCATACCTTCGCAGGCCACGCCGTTCTGCCCGCAAATCAAGGGAATATCCTCGCCCGCCGCGACGCGCAAATCCTCCAGCGCCGCCAGGGTGTGTTGCGCCTTCATGGTCATCAACACTACGTCGTCGTCGCGGAAGTCGACCTCGCTCGGATGTCCCACAGCGGGGATGGGCAAGGTGATGGTTTCATGGGGCGAGGCGAATTTCAGCCCGTCGCGCTGGATCGCGTCCAGATGCGCGCCACGCGCAATCAACAACACCTCATGGCCGCGTTTGAACAACTCCGCGCCAATAACCCCGCCAATACCGCCCGCGCCGTAAATGATAAGTCGCATATTTTAAACCGCCTTTATAAATCGCCGCGCCGGTTTTACATGTTGTCCGTTGCGCATGGCACCTTTTACCCGGATGCGATTCTGCCGAAGGCGATCCACAAAAGCAAACGGATGGACGCGGCGCGGAATTGAGCGCTATTCTGTTCACCATACACTTATCAGGGGAGATAAATTATGGACGCACAGGTGAGTAAATTTGATGCGGATGGCGCCTTTGACCGATTTCTGGAATCCTATTGCGACAGCGGCAAATTGGCCGGGCTGGCCGCGTTAATCTGGCAAGGCGGCGATGTTGTTTTTTATGGCGCGCACGGTTTTCAAAACCTGGAAGCGCGCCAACCCATGGCCCGTGATACGATTTTGCGCATCTATTCCATGACCAAACCCGTGGCGAGCGTGGCCGCGATGATGCTGTGGGAGGAAGGGCGTTTCCAACTGGACGACCCACTGGAAAAATACCTGCCCGATTTCGCCGGTATGCAGGTTTATACCGGTGGCGATATCGACAATATACAGACCGAACCGGCCAAAAGCGCAATCACAATTCGCCAATTACTGAGTCACACCGCCGGGCTGACGCGCCCTGGATCGGAAAAGACGCCCCTGGGCGATATGATGCAGGCGCAGGGCCTCTTGGGCAGTCGCAGCACGGGAACCACGGCGGAGATTGCACAAAAACTGGCGGCCCTTCCGCTCGCCTTCCATCCCGGCGAGCAATGGCGCTACAGCATGGCGACCGACGTTCTTGGCCAATTCATCATGGCGCTGAGCGGCGTTTCCCTTGATGACTTCCTCCGTGACCGCATTTTTACGCCGCTCGGCATGGCGGAAACCGGGTTTCATGTACCCGAGACCCTGATGCCCCGATTCGCCGCAAATTACGGGCCCGGCGCCAATCCCGGCGACCCAATCGTCTGCATCGACGCCCCCGCGACCAGCAGTTACCAGACGCCGCCAGCGCATTTGTCCGGGGGCGGCGGGCTGATATCCACGGCCGATGATTATTTAACGTTCGCGTGGATGTTGTTGAATGGCGGCGCGCTGAACGGCGTGCGGCTTCTCAAAGCCGAGACTCTGGCGATGATGACGAAGAACCAGATGGTGAAGGATGGCCGCGATCAAGACATCGCCGATATGGGTGCGGGCGACTTCAACAACGCGCAATGGGACGGCATCGGTTTCGGGCTCGGCTTTTCCGTCGTGTTCGATCCAACGCGTAGCGAATATGGCGGCATGGGCGCCTATGGCTGGACCGGCGCCGCGAGCACCATGTTCTGGATCGACCCGGCGCGCGATTTGATCGCCATGCAGCTGGCGCAATTCATGCCGTCAGGGACCTATCCCCTGCGCGCGGAGTTTCGTAAAGCGGTCTATGATGCGCTCGGTTAGGACGCGCCCGGCTAGGACGCGCCCAGCTAAAACGCCGTCTAGCGCTTGTCCTTTTTCTTGAAGTGGCCCAGCCAATAGGCGGGAACCATGGCGCATATAAAGCACACGACGAGTAGTAAAAACCCATCCTGGAATCCACGCGTGCTGGCCTGCGCGTGGATGACCTGCCCCAGATAGTGTAAAGCGCCCGGCTCATGGAGTTCCGGCGGCAACCCCGCCTCGGTATAAATACGTCCGACATCACTCATCAATTGTCGCGTCGTGGTGTTGGCGGAACTTTGCGTAGCGGTCAGCGCCTCGCTATGCAGACGGGTGCGCGTCTCCACAAACGCGACCCATGCGGTCAAGCCCAGCGATCCCCCCAATTGCCGACAAAAATTTACTGTGCCGCCGCCCGCGTTCAACTTGTCCGGCGGCAAGGCGCGCAAGGCGCTGCTCATGATAAACGGATTGGTGAAGCTCATGCCCATCCGGCTGACGATGAAATAACTCATGATCAAAAACGCCGGTGTGTTGACATCCGCGCCGCTCATGGGCGCCGTTCCGACCGCAAACAGGATCAGCCCGATCATGATGCCGATATGCGGCTTGATGGAATCGGCCAGTTTGCCGGTGAACGGCAGGGCGACCACAATCAACAGGCTTGATGGCAACATGACCATCGCCGCACCAATCGGCGTCATGCCCTGAACCAACTGTGTAAACACCGGCACGCCATAGCCCGTGCCAAAGTTCCCGACGCCAAAGACAAAAGCAATCAGCACCGTAATCGCGAATTGTTTATGCTGGAATAACGATAAATCGATCAACGAAGAGCCGGGTCGCATTTGCGACAAATACAGCGCCACCCCGGACAGGCCGCCAACAATAAACAGCCCCACAATATAAATGGACGTCCAGCCCTCGCGAACGCCGTCCGTCAGCCCGGTAATCAGGCAGTAGACGAACATCACCAGCAACGTATACCCGGTCCAGTCGAAGGGCGCGCGGGTCGCACTCCGCACCGACGGCATGAACATCCATCCCATCAACGCCGCAACGCCGATCACCGGCAAGGGCGCCCAGAAAATATAGCGCCAATCGATCAGTTCGATGGCGAAGCCGCCAAACACGGGCCCTGCCCCAACCGCCAGAAACACGCCCATGGAGTAAAGTGCCATGGCGTATCCGCGTCGCTCTTCGGGGAAAACCTGAAACGCGGTGACCATGACCAAGGGCTGGATCACGCCCGCCGCCGCGCCCTGCATAACCCGCCCGACCACGACCATGTTGAAATCCTGGCCCAGCCCGGCGATCACGCTGCCGATGACAAACAACAGCGACGTCAGCAAAAACCCGCCGCGCTGGCCGAAATACGCAACCACCCAGGCGTTCAAAAGCTGGCTGGTCACCATGGCGATATTGAAGGCCGACGACATCAACTGCGCCTGATCGAGACCGACGCCAAACGCCCCCATCACATCGGGAACAGCAACGCTCACGATGGTGCCTGACACCACCATGGTGAAAGACGCCGCCATGCCCGCGATCATGACAAAGGTCCGGTAAGACGGGCCGTAGCGCGCGAAAAGATCGTCGATCGATTCGTTTGTCGAGAAGATAAGTCGCCTCCACCCGAATTTACGAGAAGTGCGACATTATGACATACTGCGCGTTAAGACACGACGCATGAAACCCGGCTACGCCGCCTGGGTCACCTGACGCGGTTGATAGATCGCGGTGTGGTGGATGCGGGTAAGGCAGGTTTTTTCATTCGCGGTCACAATGACGTCGAGCTCCGCAAAGCGGTGGCCCTTATGCTCGTACTCCGCTTTCACCGTGGCGCGGGCCGCCAGTTCGTCGCCGACATGCGCGACGGCGAAATTCCGCAGCTTGCTGCCCACATGAATCCACGGGCCGAGCCGCACATTTTGCCCCAAAGCCCGGTTGCCCATCCGCAGGATCAACCCCGGATGAATAATTTTCTCCTTACCGTATATGCCCAGCGTCTCGCGTGCGCCGTCCAGATATTCTGCGGATTCATCGGCGTCATAAGTAACTTTGAAGGTGCCCATGACCTGTCCCACCACCAGACTTTCCGGCGCGGCCGCAGGGCGGTCCTCCGTTGCGGGAAGCCGCGCTTCGGGAATTTCATCATAACGCGGCGCCGCCATGTCCGCTGGCATATCCGCGTGGCCCGTGGCGCACAACACGCCTTCGGATTCGACCTTGATCGCCAAACCGCCATCGGCGCCGATATCCGCGCTGGCGACCGCGATGCGACCGTCATAAACCGGCTTCATCAAACGAACCTCCGCCCCTCCGCGCGACAACCAGTCCGGCCCGTAATGGACGACGGGCAAATGGCTCATATAGGCGTAAACCTCGACCCCCGGCACCAATCCGCCTTCGAAGCCAAATTTCTTGGCGATGGCGTCGTCATGAATTTTATTTTCCGAGGCTGCGGAAAGGTTATATGCAGAAATTTCGTGTTGTAGCGCCGCCGTCATGATCACACCCCTGATGATTGTACATACTGAAGCAGGGTAACGGCATACGGGGGGACTCCGCAAATCTTTGTAGCGGTGCAGTGGCGCGCGTTGGTGCGCCTCAGCCCGCCTCGTCGAGTAATCCGTCCTTCAAGGCGCGCGCCATGAGTTCGGCGAAGGAGCGGACGTCGAGTTTTGTCATCAGGCTGGCGCGGTGTTTCTCGGCGGTTCGCGGGCTGATCCCTTGCGCCTCGGCGATTTCTTTCGTGGTGCGCCCCCGCAGCAGCATTTGCAGAGTTTGATGTTCCCGAGGAGTCAGGTTTGCGGGTTCCGGTTGCTCGCCAATAAGGTCGAGACATTCCGGCGCAATGAACCGACCGCCCCGCAATATCAGGGGAAGCTTTTCATATAGAAGCTGGTTCGACCCGCCCTTGGCGAACATACCATCGACGCCCGCCTCGATAAGCTGGCCCAAAACACCGCCCGCCGTTACGGAAGAAAAGACGACAACCTTTGTTCCGGGGCTCCAACGGCGAATATCGTTGAAAACTTCAGCGCCACCGGAAAATGGCATTGTCAGGTCGAGCAGGAGAAGGTCGGGGTTATGTTGTTTCGCGGCCGCTAGGGTTTCAAACCCATCGCCCGCCTCCGCGACAATGCGAAGGCCCTTATCCTCCACAATGCCCGGTGTCTCCAGAGCCGCGCGCAATCCCGCACGCACGATTTCACGATCGTCCGCAATAACAACGGAAAATTTTCCGGCGCGTCTGTTTTCCAACCCCTCCATCCATGATGACATAACCCAACAGGCGTATTTTGGAAACCGGGCTAGGTTGACGTCGGTACGGAAATAGAAAAAGAAGCGCCGCGCCCTTCATGGGACTGATAGCGCAGGTCGAGATCATGCGCCGCCGACAATTCGCGCACAATGGAAAGGCCGAGGCCGGAGCCTTCGGAATCATCGCCTTTAACGCCCGCCGCCAGCGCCGAATCCACATCCGAAGACGGAAAACCAATCTCGTCATCCAATATTTCAAGCCGCCCGTCGCCACCAGTGCGGCGCACGCCAATAAGAATGCGCGTCGCGTGGGCATGAAGAATGGCGTTCGACACCAAATTTGCGCATATGCGCATCAGAATGACCGCAGGGACATGAAACACGCAGGCGCTGGCCACAAAACGCAAGTCGACGCCTTTCGATTTCGCCTCCGCATCGAACATACGCTTCAGCATCGAAAAGAGCAGGCTTACGGGAACATTTTCCGACTCCCCCGTCATCGATGCGCTATCAGCGGCGCCGGGCGCGCCAGAGCGAGAATATTCATCGGTCAACGCATCGAAGTGATTGAGAATGCGCTCGAGTCGTTCCGCGTTATCGGCGGCGATCTCACCCTTCAAGCTATCCAGTTCGGCGCGCATGGCGCCAATCGGTTGTCGAATATCATGGGAGACTGTTGAAATTTGCCGTGTCCGTTGGGCCGCGATATCGCGCGCGCGGGTATAATTTCGTTCTGCTTCCAAAAGGGCCGAGGACATTTCTGCATCCTTGCGCGCCGCGTTCGCCGCAGCCGCCAACGCAACATCCCGCGAGCGTCGGACGTCGGCGACCGCCAAAGCAATCGCCGCCATCGACGGGATCGTCAACAATGCGAACAACCATCGAAACAAGGCGCCCCCGATAAAGGCGTCCCCTTTAACCAGCACAACGACGAAGACCCCGCCAATCGCCAGCAAGAGCGTGAATGCGATAATCGCGGGAAGGCGAAATGGCTTGTCCTCCAGCGTTCGCCAGGTGAAGGTCGCCAGAAGATGCGCCGCAAACATCAAGGCTAACAACGCATCGACCAGGAACGGCATTAGCGACGAGGACCAGAGCCATGCGCCAAAGACCAGAACCAGTGAAAACAACGCGAGCCCCAAAAGTGCGCGTCGAACCCCGGCCCTTGGACGGCGCGGGTCAATCGCGCTCGCTGCCGTAAAAAATCCGAAGGCGGCGCCAATCAACCCAATCGAAAGTCCGATTGATTGGGCCGCGTCGCGCCCCAGTTGCGCCCCGCCCCGCGTCGTTTGACCCAAAGACGCCAGCCCGCCTTCAAGGAACCAGACCAGCGCGAGCATGAGGGCGAAGAGTATGGCGTAATACAGGCCGATTTTGTTCTTCAGCGCCGCGTTGAACAGAAAGAAGGCGGCGATGATCGTCACCGCCGCCGTGTAGAAAACAAGAGTCCCCGTCGTTTGCATCGATACATCCATCTGTCCGAGCCTGACCCTAACGGGAATACCGCCTTTCGGAAATGGGTGACGTTTCCCACCGGCGTTCTCCCGCTTACTTGCGCAGTAACCGCCACAGGGTTGTCTGATCCGGAAACCCTGTCATTTCGAACTTCTGATCGGACTGGAAGGCCATCAGCGCCACCTTGGTTTCTTCAGTAAAACGGCCATCCGCCTCACGCTTGTAAAGGCCAAGATCGGTCAGTTTACCCTGCATGCGCCGGATCGTTTCTCGATGGAGCATCGTCTTGCGCTCGCCTTCGGAAATTTGCACGCGCGGCGAAATTTGCTGCAATCGATCCGGGTTCAATTCCACAAGGATTGCATTTACGACCCCGTGCAAACGATGATTTGGATTCGCCTGACAGTGATTTTCAATCACCTTCAACAACAGTTCCAGCGATTCAAAAGACATGATGTCGTAGGTGTCTTTGGCATAGCGGTTGTGGGCGGAAACGTATCCTTCCACCCAGCCGCCGATCATGTAGTAAATGTTGGATCTCTCTTCGCGAACCTTGCTGAAAACCTGACATGGCAGAAAACCGGCGCCCTTCATTGCAAACTGGTTTTTCCCATCGGCCGCGACGGCGGCGCCCGTCTGTAGCAACAACCTAATGATCGCCAATCGAATGAACTTCATATTTATTTCCTTATCAATATTCATGAGGGGGCGACCGGCTTCAGGCTATGACGGCCGGGCGTTGCTGGCGCAATGCGACGAAACCAAACAAGCCCAGGAAGATCAGTCCCAATGCGCCGGGCTCCGGCACCGAGTCCCCGGAGAATGTTTCAATCGGGTTTATGGCGCTGCGAGCGGCGAAGGATTGCGGCGCCGTCGTTTCGCCCAGGAAATCGACCGTAAAGCTCTCGCCAATTTGCAGATCAAAGCCCTGCAGTGAAAACAAATTGTCGAACAAATCCGGTGACTGGAACAGGTCAACGCTTTGGTCCAGCACGTTGCCAATGCCGAACTCACGGTCGAAACCCAGCATGTCAAAATTGATTTGCAACAGATCGGTGACAAAATCGAGGTCGATATCGAGCCGGGTCTGGTTGCGCAAATCCGCGTCCACGAAGAAAGTCGGCGTTACTGTCGTCACATCGTCCATGAAGAAAATATCGGGCAGCAAATCCCAGGCGGAAATCAGCTCGGTGACCAGTTCGCCAGCGATCATCACCGCCTTGTCAAAGGCCAGCTGCACGAACAGGGTCGGATCGAGTTCGAAATCCTGCTGAAGGTCGATGGACGGCCCAATACTGACATCAATGACGTCGTAACCAACGCTGCCGATATTTCCGATGGGAAGGTTGAATCCGAAAGCGTCGGTGGACAATCCGCCCGTTACAGCGAGCGAGACCACCGCATCGACATCCACGCGAAGGTCGACCAAATCATCCTGGGCGGACGCTTTCAACGTGCCCGTGGCCACATCAAGTCCGCCGCTGGCGTCCGGTTGCGGCACATAGAGCGTCGCCGTCGCAAGGCCGGATACGCCCGCGTCGATTTCAAACGGAAACCCGTTCGCCTCGTCGGGGAAGCCGAATGTCGACGGGTCTTGCCCAAGAAGCTTGATTCCCCCTTCGCCATCCGCGTTGAAGGACAGGATCGACGCCGATTCGTCGATATCGAAGGATGCGCCGCCTGTCTTACACCCCGCAGTGATTATGCAGGCGTCGCCCGTGACGCTGCCGGAGACTTCCAGAATCGCATCCGCCGTAAGTTGGAAGTCTGCGAAATCCGTCGTCAGGACATTCGTCCCGGCCAGAACGCTATTGGGATTGAAGTTGACCGCATTCGCTTTGTTCAGGACACCCGTGTCAGGAATGTCCAGCGTCGCCAGATAAGACACGGTAGCATCGACGGACCCGCTGCCGACTTCGATCCCCAATTCCAGTCCCACGCGGCCGTCGGATGTGCCTTCGACGGCGACGCCGGTGCGCGTATCAATATCCAGGGACTGCGCTGGCGCCGAACCAAGCGCGATGAAGGGAAGTCTGCCCGACCGGCCGTTCCGGCAGTTGCTGGACGAATTTCCCAACTTCTTGCAGGCGGCGAACGCAAGATCATAACCGGACCGTTTTACGGCATCCGCCGCACGTGCGATCTTGCAACCCACCGCGAATTTTCCGCAGCTTCGCACCGAAGGCCGACTGCCCAGTTTGGGCACGGGCACGCGGGCGCTTTGTCCGTTAATGCAGGCACTGGACGAAAAACCCAGCCCCCGGCACGCAGAGAACGCGCCATTATACGCGACCCGCAACGGGTTGATGACGTTCGCATCTTCCTCGCCCGCGATCAAATCAAGGCGCGCCGATTTGTCCCGCCAGGCGGCGCCAAGAAATGTACTTTCGCTCAAAACCGCCGTCTCCCCGGTGTCCCAAAGACTCTGACCGCTGGTTTCAAACGCCAGATCATATGTAAAGGGCACGGCGCTCGCGACGAAAGGAATCAGCAGTAAACAAAACCCAATGGCCGCGAAAATCCAACGAAATACAGTCAAAATAAAACTCCCTTGCCAAAACATCACGCCGGCTACAGGTGAGCCAAAAACGAGACGCGGCTAATTATACAAGATGGGAATTCAACCAAATTCGGCGCAGCGAAAATATGGGTGCAACTACCCATTTGGATAAACGCAGGTCAATCCTAGCGATTTTATTAGCAGGGGCCGCTCCTGCCCAAGCCTTGCTAAACGCGCATGGCGGCTTCAATATGTCCGGACTTTTAACGCATGCGACACAAAATCAATCAGGAGAACGCCATGCCATATCTCGACCGCGACGGCGCGAAACTATTTTTTGAAGACAACGGACAGCCGGGCGACACGCGCACCGTAATTTTGTGGACCCATGGATTCAGCGCGGGAACCGGTATGTAGCGAGGCCAGGTCGATAAATTTGGCGACCGCTTCCGAATGATCCGGTGGGACATGCGCGGTCACGGGCGTAGTGAAACGCCCGACGACAGTTCTTGTTTCAGTCAAGATCTCACTGTCGCCGATATGGCGGCGTTGCTTGATCATCTTGGCGTCGAGCGCGCCATCATCGCCGGGCATTCCTTGGGTGGGTTCATGACGCTTCGCTTTCAAGCCACCTATCCGGACCGGGTGATTGGCCTGATTCTGCAAGGGACGGGCCCCGGTTTTCGCAATGCGGAAGCGCGGGAAAAATGGAACGATAATGCACGGGCGCGTGCGGACAAAATCGAAACAGGCGGCCACGCTGTGCTAAGCGGCGGCGCCGAAGTCGGTGAAAGCCATCAGGGCTCGGCCAAGGGGCTGGCCAACGCGGCGCGCGGCATGCTGACCCATGTGGATGCGAAAGTGATCGACAATCTCTCAAATATCGACGTACCAACCATCATTATCGTCGGCGCCAACGACGCCAATTTTATCGGCGCCGGAGAATACATGAACAAGAAGGTCAAGGACACGATGCATTTCGTCATCGCGGACGCGGGACATGGCTGCAACGTCGAACAACCGGAACAGGTAAACAACGCTTTGGCGGAGTTTTTCGAAAAATTTTAAGGGGATTGTTTCTCAATCCGAACGAGAGGAAACCGATATGCCAATATTCGAAAAAATTCTGTAAAAATACGTTTTGAGGAAATCGGGACCGGCGCGCCGATGCTTGTTCTGCCAGGGGGCGGATTGAACGCGGCGATTTCGTCACTGACCACCGGCCGACCTTATAGCCCGATGGCGCCGTTCAACCCAATGGTCGAGTTCAAAGACGACTACCGCTGTATCGCGATGGATATGCGCAATTCCAATCATGGCGAGTCCTCCGGTCCTGTCGATATCGAACGGAATTGGGATTCTTATACGGACGATCAGTTGAACCTGATGGATCATTTGGGCATCGACAAATTTATGGTTCTGGGGTTTTGCGTCGCGGGACCGTTGATCTGGAATCTGCTGCGCCGCGCGCCCGACCGCGTCATCGCGGCGGTGGTGTCCCAGCCAAGTGGCTATAATCCGGACGCGCCAACGATCTTTTACGATAACAATATGAAGGCGTGGGGTCCGGAATTATGCGAGCGACGCCCGGATCTGGACATGGATCATATCGAAGCGTTCCTGCGGAAGATGTATCTGGATCGAGGAGATTTCGTTTTTACCGCAGATCGTGATTTTGTCCGCAATTGCCAGACGCCCGTCCTTGTCATGCCCGACGATATCCCGGCGCACCCTTTCGCAACGGCGATGGAATCCGCCGAACTGGCGCCAAACGCTCAGATCAGCCTCTATCCTTGGAAAAAGCCGGAAAGCCGCATCCCTTCGCCGTACGCCACGTACGCACGTTCCTGAAAGCATACGCACCAACGACCTGATCCGAATACAAGATCAGATTAATCGTCGGCATTTAGCGATATAAAAAAGGGTGGTGCCCCCGGGGAGAATCGAACTCCCACTCCCGCAAAGGAACGGGATTTTGAATCCCGCGCGTCTACCAGTTCCGCCACAGGGGCGCACCGGGGGGCATATTACTGTTGCTTTCCTTTGGGTCAACAGGAAGAGTCGGTGAAAAGCATCTTATTTTCACCAAACATTCAGTCTATTCTCCACTCATGTCCTCAGACGATCCCTCTCCCGATTCTTCAAACCCCGAATTTGAAGCACAGGCTTTTCTTCGCCGCG
>JBLHZD010000108.1:0-11572 GCA_047631095.1 Alphaproteobacteria bacterium | reverse complement strand
TTTCGAATAACCAACACCAAATTTCATCAGCATTCAAACTTTGCAATGGTAGATTTTAGACAGTTTACAGATTTTTCGTGCCTAGTTTTTGAGAAAGGCGTGAATTTTACAGATTCGGTATTCCGTCAATAGTCTTCGTTTGATTATTCATTATTTAATGAAAAAGGTGACTTCTCTGGAACAGAGTTTCGATCAATTGCGTCGTTCACTCATTGCAAATTTTTGAGGAGTGCACTGTTTTCTGAAAAGAAAAATTTAAGCTCTAAATTTGGATCAAACAACATGCATAGTATGGTTTTTAACAATTCATATTTTTGCACTTTAGTAACGTTTTCAAATCGTAACTTTTCGCATGGTGCCTTTTTTGAGGGTTGTACCTTTGCAATGGCACCTAACTTTTACTCCGCAAAACTGCACCAAAACACAACATTTGAAAATTCTTCCTTTGAAGATACCTCTGGAAACCGTGCCGCGAGAGCTTACCGTACTTTAAAGCTCGCGATGGAAGAACATCGCGCCCGAAACGAAGAAGCCGTCTTTTATTCATTGGAACAACAGGGTCTTCGAAATAGCAGCGAAACACCAATTTTTGTGAAATTACTCTCAACTGCTTACGATTGGTTTTCGGAGTATGGGCAATCCCCCGCCCGTGCATTGGCTTGGTTGTCAGTTTTTACGGCTCTCTTCTTCACAGCCTTTATTTTTATCCACGGTGGCTGGACTGATTTCGATACACTCTTTGCTTTTTCAATTGAACAAATCGTTCGGCCTTTTTTTATATGGACCTCTGCTGGTAGAGAGGCCGCCTGTAATTTGTTTGGAAGTAGCAAATTATTTGGTATTCGCCTGATCGCAACCCTCCATTCAATACTTTGCTTAACGACGCTGACACTGTTTTTCCTGGCAATCCGGTGGCGATTCCGGCGCGGATAAACAATCGGCAAAAATTTATGATAGATTGAAGTCTCATCAATGGAGAAAAAGATGGCTTCATACCAAATTCGGTATTCCAGTTCTTCAAATTGGCAAACTCTTCGCGCCAACCTAATGGCGCAAAAACGCGCCGTTTACGCCAAGCTTATCGACTACCCGCGTCAGATCGCCGGGTGTGATATTCAGTTTCAGACGTTGAGTGAAAAGCGGAATGCGTTGATCGCCGAGATGGCGCGATTGAATGTAGCGCAGGCAGCGGGTGAGCGCAACGCCGGTGCGTTGATGGCGTTTATTGAATCCTCGCCATACATCGACACCGCACCAGCGCAAAATTAAAGCGCGGCGCCGCGGGCGCCAAAACCTTTACCTTATACTACCGGCTTGGCTGGATACCCGCCTTCGCGGGTATGACGTTAAAGGGTCGCCGTCTCAAATATTTCCGCCACCCTTTAACGCCGCGTTTATTCCTGTGGGTAGCGCCAGGGTTTTTCCGGTTGGGTAGCGTCTTCGTCCACGACCCAGTGGGGGATGGCGAAGCCGTCGGCGACCTGCACGAAGATCATTTTAACGCGCGTGCCGATGCCGACCTGTTTGATCATTTCCGGTGGGGCGAATTCGCCGTCCGGGGTCATCAGGTTTCCCGCCACGCGCAGGGCTTCATGTTCGCTGGGTTCGCCTTTCTGGGTATCCAGATCCACGAGCAGCACCATATAGGGCACCTTGTCGCGGAAGGCGGGCTGGATGGGGTGGTGCACTTCGGCGTAGGAGTGCACTTCGCCTTTACCTTCGACGGGGACCCATTCGGCTTCTCGTTCGCTGGTCCAGGGACAGGCCGTGGTGGGGGGATAGCGCAGCAGGCCGCTTTTAGTTCCGCGTTGCAGGTGAAAATTACCTTCCGCGCAGTGGCGGAAGAAGTCCAGATTTTCGCCATCGAGATCGTCGATGGTCAGCATCATGCCTTGATATTCGCCTTGTACGGGCATTGTCCGTCCTCCTCTTCTCGATGGTTTATCGGTGGTCTTTGGCCATGACCATAGCCGAGCCCGTGCCGGGATTGGCCCAACCCAGATTGGCGGTCAGCTCCGCGCCTTTGACCTGTCGGCAGCCGCCTTCGGCGTAATCATAGGTATGCTGGCGTTTGCCGTCTGGCCCGATGGGACAAAAATCATCGACCTCGCCGCGCAATTGGCGGGTGTTTTCGATGACCATGCTCATACCGTGGGTATAGCCTTCGCACAGATGCCCGCCGGACGTGTTGTTGGGACGCTCCCCGCCCAGATTGATGATTCCCGACGAGACATAATCGCCGCCTTCGCCTTTTTTGCAGAAGCCGTAATCTTCGAGCTGCAGCATGGCAGTGAAGGTGAAGGCGTCATAGGCGCCGGTGACGTCGATGTCTTCCGGCCCGACGCCCGCATTGGGCCATAAAATATCCTTGGCGTAATGACCCGCGACGGTGGAGATCGGCCCGTGCTGGTAATGCATGTCGGCGCGCGGTTTACAGGTGCGCCCGGCGATGGCCTGAATGACGGCGGGCGGGTTGGGGCAATCGCGCGCCCGTTCCACGCGGGTGACGATAATGCAGGTGGCGTTATCGGTCTCCACACAGCAATCCAGCAGATGCAGCGGTTTACAGATGATGCGCGAATTCACGACGTCTTCGGGCGTCACGCGGTTTTTGTAATACGCCTTGGGATTGTTGGACGCGTGGTTGGAGTGCGCCGCTTTTACGTGGGCCACCTGTTCCGGCGTCGAGCCGTAATCATACATATGGCGCAGGAACGAGGGCGCGAACATTTGCCCCGCGCTTTGCCAGCCATAGGCCCGGTGGTGGATTTGATCGCCGGTGACGGGCGCCGCCGAGCGCGAGCCCGTGCCGCCGATACGCACCTGGGAAAACCCGTTCATCGCGCGGAAGATCGCCACGGTCTTGCACAGCCCGGCTTCGATCACGCCGATGGCGATGCCGATCAGGCATTCGCTTGACGAGCCGCCGCCATGCACGTCCATGTAGAAGTTCAGCCGGATGCCAAGATCGCCCGCAACGAAGTTTGAGAACGTCGAGTCATTGCCCGAATAGCTGAGCATGCCGTCGACATCGCCCGCTTTCATACCCGCATCGTCCATGGCGTTTTTGATCGCCAAGGTCGCGAGCGAGCGCGTGGACTGGTCTGATCCGCGGCGATAGCTGGTCTCGCCGATCCCGCAAACCGCGTATTTGCCTCGTAGATGTTTTGATGTCGAGGTTTCGACATCGCCTGCGCCGGTGTCCGACATGGCCGTACCCTCCCCTGTCTCGTTGCGCGCCCCGACCGCCTACTGATGGCGTTCTGGTGGCGTTACGGGATTAACGAAACGACATATACCGATGGCGGTCAAGGGGATTGGTACGGACTTTTATCAAACGCCGGTTGAAGCGCACTCGAACAAAAGCGCGGGTCAGGGCGTGGAAAAACCGCGCCCGTCGATATGTTCGATGGAAAACGCTGCGATGTCATCGTCGCTGACGCCGTCCAGGCAATGCACGTTTACCGCATAAACGCCGGGCGCGCGGCGGGGCCGGTGAAACGGATAGATGCCGCAATGGCTGCAAAAATAATGCTTCGCCGTTCCGGTGTTGAATTGATACAGCGTTAAATCCACCTCGCCGCGCAGGAGTTTAAAGTCTTCGGGCTGCACGCGATGCATCAACCCGTTGCGCCGTTTGCACATGGAGCAATTGCACACCGCCGCACGATCCAGCGTGGTCTCGATTTCAAACGCCACCGCGCCGCAATGGCAATGTCCGTGATACAGGGTCATCGGTTATTGGGTCCCCGAAATTATTTTAAATTATTTATCGGCGGGCTTAATCATGCGCCCCAACTTTCCACCCGCGCAGATATGCACGTGCAGGTGATCGACTTCCTGATGGGCGTCGGCGCCGTTATTCGCGATGATGCGGTATCCGCTTTCCACCACGCCAAGCGTGCGCGCCGCCTCTCCGATGGCCCGGGTAAAACCGGCGATTTCGGCGTCGCTGGCCTGCGCGGAAAAATCATCCATGGAAATATAGGCGCCCTTGGGGATCACCAGCACATGCACCGGCGCCTGTGGATGAATATCGCGTAAGGCGAGCGCGTGTTCGTTTTCGAAAACCTTGTCGCACGGAATTTCACCGCGCAGGATTTTCGCGAAAATATTTTCAGAATCGTACGCCATGATGTCCTCGATAAATTATGCGTCTCTATTTGCGGGACGCTTTTTCCACCAACCCCGACACACCTTCGCGGCGCGCCAGTTCGGCCCACACATCCCCCGGCGCCACGCCCTTATCGGCCCACAGCACCAGCAGATGATACAGCAAATCGGCGCTCTCCGCCGTGACGGCGGCGCGGTCCTGCGCCAACGCGGCGATGACGGTCTCAACGGCTTCTTCACCCAGCTTCTGCGCAATCTTGGGCGTGCCGCGCGCAAACAGTTTCGCCGTATAGGACGACTCCGCGTTGGCGCCTTTGCGCGCGGCGATGACCTCATAAAGCCGGTCCAGCATGTGTTGTTCGTTGCTCATCGTCTCAGCCTATCAGGTTTTTCGTTTATCGTTATTCATAGCCGCATGGGTATGCCAGCGGCGGCCATATGCGCTTTGGTCTCCGCGATGGAGTATTCGCCAAAGTGAAAAATCGACGCCGCCAACACCGCAGTCGCATGACCATCGCGCACGCCCGCGACCATATGATCCAGGTTTCCGACGCCGCCGCTGGCGATAACCGGAATGCGCAGCGCATCGGCCACGGTGCGGGTCAGGGCGATATCGAAACCGGTTTTGGTGCCGTCGCGATCCATGGACGTCAGCAGGATTTCACCGGCGCCGTTCGACTCCATTTTTTTCGCCCATTCCACCGCATCCAGCCCGGTGGGTTCGCGCCCGCCATGGGTGAAAATTTCCCATTTGTCCGGCCCGGTTTGTTTGGCGTCGATGGCGACGACAATGCATTGCGCGCCAAACCGCTGGGATGCTTCGGACACAAATTCCGGGCGATGAACGGCGGCGGTGTTGATCGACACCTTGTCCGCGCCCGCCAATAAAAGTTTGCGAATATCTTCAGTCACGCGCACGCCGCCGCCGACCGTCAACGGCATGAAACATTGTTCCGCCGTGCGTCCGACGGCATCGTAAATCGTCTCGCGGTTTTCATGACTGGCGGTGATGTCGAGGAAGCACAACTCGTCCGCGCCCGCCTTGTCATACAGGCGCGCCTGCTCCACCGGGTCGCCCGCATCGCGCAGATCGACGAAGTTGACGCCCTTGACCACGCGGCCGTCTTTAACGTCGAGACAGGGAATGACACGCGCCTTCAACATGATCGCAGCGCCCCGATCGCCTCGGCCAGATCAATGCGGCCATCATAGAGCGCGCGACCGCTTATGGCCCCGGCGATGCCGCCTGCATTTTTTATGTGCATCAGATCCTCCAGTGACGAAACGCCGCCGCTAGCGATAACCGGAATATCCGTCGTCGCCGCCAGCGCCGCCGTCGCCTCCACATTCGCGCCTTCCATCATACCGTCCCGATCGATATCGGTGTAGATAATCGCCGCCACGCCCGCGCCCGCAAACGCCGCCGCCAGCGCCGTCGCCGTCATGTCCGATTGTTCGGCCCAGCCTTCGACCGCGACCAGACCGCCGCGCGCATCAACACCGACCGCCACCCGGTCCGGCCATTCGCGGCACGCCGCGCGCACCAGATCCGGATCCTTCACCGCCGCCGTGCCCAGGATCACACGCTGAACGCCGTGCTCCAGCCAGTAAGCAACTGAGTCCATCGACCGGATGCCGCCACCGAGCTGAACCGGGATATCGACGGCGCCCAGAATATCATCCACCGCCGCGCCATTGGCCGCCGCGCCCGCAAAGGCGCCGTTGAGGTCCACCACGTGAATCCACGCGCACCCCGCATCGGCGAAAGACCGCGCCTGATCGCCGGGGGAGTCGTTAAACACCGTCGCGTCGTTCATTTCACCGCGCCGCAATCGCACGCAGGCGCCGTCTTTCAAATCAATCGCCGGATATAAAATCACGCGGTCAGATCCTTGAAGTAATAAAAGCCTTTCACCCACTTGTCGCCATTATGGGCGTATCGCGGATGGGTGCCCCAGCGGGTGTAACCATTGCTTTCATACAGCGCGATGGCCGCTTCCTGGGTTTCGCGAACGTCGAGGTTGAGCGTGTCATAACCATCTTCGCGCGCCTTATCCTCCGCCGCACGGGTGAGCGCCCGGGCCAGACCGTGACCGCGCGCCCAGGGCACCACAAAATTCGTCGACAAGGAAATCGTCTTCGCCTGCGCTTCATTGTTTCGCACCGGGCGCAGCAAGGACGCCGATCCCGCAACGACATTGTCGAGCTTGCCGATGAACACCGTGCGTTCGGGCACCAGCAACACGCCGCGCCAAAACACCTCCAGCGTCTGTCGCGGCGGCGGCTTCAACCACCCAAACCCACCGCCCGATCCAATAGCGGATTCGACCGCTTCGCACAGCTCGTGCAAATCCGACCCGTCCAGGCTTTTTACTTCGTAAACTTCAACACTCACCATGGCGATTGCTCAACACTTCCAGGGTAAAAAACAGAACCGCGACTGCGGTATCGTTAGGGGATTCAGAATGGTTACGGGGTCCAGGTCAAAAAATTCGAGATCAGACGCAACCCGGCCGCCTGGCTTTTCTCCGGGTGAAACTGAACACCCACCATATTGTCGCGTCCCACCGCCGCGGTCAGTATTCCGCCATAGTCCACTGTCGCCAGAACATGCGCCGGGTCTTCTGGCAAAAGATGATAGCCGTGGACAAAATAACAATGCGGATCGACCTCGTCCCCTAACCCGGCGAACACCGGGTGGGGTCGCACCACGCTCAAATTATTCCAGCCCATATGGGGAATTTTTAGTTGGGAATCGTCGGGCTCAATTGCAACGACGTCGCCGGGAATCCAGTTAAACCCGTCATAGGCGCCGTGCTCCAGCCCCCGCGTCGCCATCAATTGCATCCCGACGCAAATGCCTAGAAACGGTTGGCCGCGCGTCAGCACCCCATCGTTCAGCGCCGCCATCATGCCATCCAGCCGCAACACACCCGCACGACAATCCGCAAAGGCGCCAACGCCGGGCAATACAATCCGGTCGGCGCGCGCCACCACTTCGGGGTCTTCGGTCACCACAACAGGCTCCGCGCTCAGGCTTTCAAACGCCTTCGCCGCCGAGCGCAAATTGCCAGACCCATAGTCGATGATTGCGACCGTCATTCGTCCAACCTTGTTTCGTTAATCGCCGTTCGCCCTGCTGTCATTAACAGCGGGAACCGCCTTGTGAGAGGACGCGCCCTACTTGTGGGCCGCCCTACATTGAGCCGCCAAGAACCCCTTTGGTGGAGGGCACTGCATCCGATTGGCGCGGATCCGACTCCACCGCCTGACGCAACGCCCGCGCCAATCCCTTGAAGCAGGATTCGACGATATGGTGGTTATTCTCGCCATAGGCGGTTTCCACATGCAGGGTCAGGCCCGCAGATTGCGCGAAGGCCTGAAACCATTCCTTGAACAATTCAGTGTCCATGTCGCCAAGCTTGGGCCGGGTAAATTCGACATTCCAGACCAGATAGGGCCGGTTGGAACAATCCAGCGCCACGCGCGTCAGGGTTTCATCCATGGGAATGACCGCAGATCCATAGCGCGTGATCCCGCGCCGGTCGCCCAGCGCCTTGGACACGGCTTCGCCAATCGCATAGCCGGAATCTTCCGTCGTGTGATGGAAATCAATATGCAGGTCGCCCTCGGCGCGCACTGTCAGATCAATCAAGCTATGGCGCGACAATTGTTCCAGCATATGGTCCAAAAACCCGATGCCGGTTTGCACGTCATAAACGCCGGTCCCGTCCAACGAGACCGTCGCGCTGATTTTCGTTTCTTTGGTATTCCGCTCAACCGTCGCCTGGCGCATGATCGCCCCCGTCTGAAAGCACTCGCATGAAAGCATTGTTTTACGGCCAGTTTCTACCAGCACGGCGCCAAAAGCGCCAGATGCAAAGCCCGCCCCCTCATAATCTACCCTTGACCTTGGCGTCATTTTCGCCACATGGAAGGTGCTGCCGAATGGCGCGTCTGTTCGGAAACAATATCACTCCTTTTCATCACGGCGAAAAAGCATGAGCGAAAACAACAGTTGGCATGGCACGACAATCCTCTGCGTGCGCAAGGATGGCGACGTCGTCATCGCGGGCGACGGGCAGGTTAGCTTGGGGCCGACCGTCATAAAGGCGAACGCCCGCAAGGTGCGTCGCCTTGGCGATGGCAGCGTCATTGGCGGGTTCGCCGGCGCGACGGCGGACGCTTTCACCTTATTTGAACGCCTGGAAGCAAAGCTGGAGCAACATCCCGGCCAGTTAACGCGCGCCTGCGTGGAATTGGCGAAGGATTGGCGCACCGATCGGTATCTGCGGCGGCTGGAAGCGATGATGGCAGTCGCAGATTCTTCCGTCAGCCTCATTCTGTCCGGTAACGGCGATGTTCTGGAGCCCGAAGACGGGCTGATCGGCATCGGCTCCGGCGGCGTCTATGCGTTATCGGCGGCGAAAGCTCTGGCCGACCTGCCAGACTTCAACGCGCGTCAAATCGCGGAGAAATCCATGGCCATCGCCGCTGGCATTTGTGTGTACACCAACGAAAACGTCACGATAGAAACCTTATGACCTCATTCAGCCCAAGAGAAATCGTTTCCGAGCTTAACCGCTTCATCATCGGCCAGGACGACGCCAAGCGCGCGGTCGCCATTGCGCTGCGCAACCGGTGGCGGCGCCTGCAGTTGACCGATGAGATGCGCGAAGAAATTTTGCCGAAAAACATCCTGATGATCGGTCCGACCGGCGTCGGCAAAACCGAAATTGCGCGACGTCTGGCGAAACTCGCCCACGCCCCCTTCCTGAAGATCGAGGCGACGAAATTCACCGAGGTCGGCTATGTCGGTCGCGACGTAGAACAGATCATCCGCGATTTGGTCGAGACCGCCATCCACATGACCCGGGAACAAAAACGCAAATCGGTCATCGCCAAGGCGGAACTGGCGGCGGAGGAACGCGTGCTGGACGCGCTGGTCGGCGATAGCGCCAGCGACGGCACGCGACAGTCCTTTCGCAAGAAGCTCCGCGAAGGCGAATTGGACGACCGCGAAATTGAACTGGAGGTCACCGATCACGGCGGCGGTATGCCCGCCTTTGAAGTACCCGGCATGCCGGGCGCGCAGATGGGCATGATCAATCTGGGCGACATGATGGGCAAGGCGTTCGGCCAACGCACCAAGCCGCGCAAAATGAACGTCAAGGAATCCTACGAAGTCCTGATCGGCGATGAAAGCGACAAGCTGCTGGACGAAGAAGCCGTGGTGAAGGAATCCATCGAATTGGTCGAACAGAACGGCATCGTCTTTCTCGATGAGATCGACAAAATTTGCGCCCGCGCGGATCGCGGCGGCGCTGATGTCAGCCGCGAAGGCGTGCAACGTGATCTATTACCGCTGATCGAGGGCACGACAGTCTCCACCAAACACGGGCCGGTGAAAACAGACTTTATTCTGTTCATCGCGTCGGGCGCCTTTCACCTGTCCAAGCCCTCCGATTTATTACCGGAGCTTCAAGGTCGCCTGCCCATTCGCGTAGAACTGAACGCGCTGACTAAAGAGGATTTCGAACGCATCCTGCGCGAGCCGGAAAACAGCCTGCCAAAACAATATGTCGCGCTTATGGGCGTCGAGGGTTTAACGCTGTCGTTTGAAGAAGACGCCATCGACGCGCTCGCCGAGCTGGCCGCCGAGATAAACGCCAGTGTCGAGAACATCGGCGCGCGCCGCCTTCATACGGTACTGGAACGCCTGCTGGAGGAAATCAGCTTCACCGCCGCCGACCGCAGCGGGGAGACGGTCCCCATCACCGCCGATTATGTTCAGGAACAGCTCGCCGATCTGGTCAAGGACACCGATCTCAGCAAGTTTATTTTGTAAGCGCTCGCAGTTCCGACAACATTCGGCGCACGGAGTCTGGATCCAGACCGTTGATCGACTCCGCCAATAGGTTGGCGAGTTCGGTTGCCTCTGGCCCTAGGTCGGAAGTGTCGACGACGACGCGCGGATGGCTGATCCAGGCGAGACGCTCCAGCGCGTCGGCGTCGTCCCAGATAATGTTGAAATAGGCGCAGATATCGATGAACATCGCGCGGCTGGGCCGCCCGCGCTTGCCGTGTTCCAGCGCGGAGAGATAGGCGGCGGAAACGCCAAGGGCGCTGGCCATGTCTTTCAACCGCACCCCTTTTGCCGCGCGCATTTCACGAAGCCTCAGCCCAAAGGGCGTCACGAATTCACGCGGCGTTGAGTTTGCGAGCAGCCCCGGTCCCGGCGCAACAACACATAGAGCGCACCGGCGCCGCCGTCTTTTTGCTGCGCGTAGCTGAAGGACAGAATTCGGGCTCTCAGGGGCGGCTGGTTCAACCAGCGCGGCACCGCGTTTTTCAAAATGCCCTGACCCTTACCGGTGATGATCAAAACCGACCGCCGCCCCGCCCCGTGGGCGCCGTCGATAAACGAACACAGAGCGCGAAAAGCGTCGTCCTGGGTGCGGCCATGCAGGTCGAGCCGTGCCTGAATCTCCATCTGACCGCGATGCAGCCGCATCGCCGTGCGCCGGTCCACGCCGGGCGCCGCGCCATGGGAGAGTTCCGGATGGGCCTTGGAGCGCACTGTCACGGGCGGCGGGCGATCAGGATGATTTGGCATCACCCGTTTTGGCGCGCGACCCGGAGTCTTGCCCGGTCCCTTCTCCTTAATCTCACTTGATTTGATCTTACCCGTATTGATTTCACTGGTTTTGATTTTACTAGTTTTGCTCAAAACAACTTTTTTCGGGCGCCTTTTTTTAGGGCCCAGCGGCGTGACGTCGGCGGTGATCATACGCCACAGCGTGTCATCTTCCGGTGTTTTTCGAAACTCCATCGCTTCAGGCCGCGCGATCGTCAACCACAATAATATGCAGCCGGCGCGGTCCATGGGCGCCCGTCAGGATCGTCTGTTCGATATCGCCGGTGCGCGACGGCCCGGTGATAAAATTGACATTGCGCGGTAGATAATCCGGGCGATCCTTCATCATCGCACGCAAGGCGTCCCAGCCATCTTCATACGCGCCCTTGATTTGCGACGCCCGGATGACCGCGACATGGGTGTCGGGCAAATAGTTCAACGTCGTCGGGCTCTCTGGTCCGGAGTGCAGCATCAAGGTGCCGGTTTCCGCAATGCCCGCAAAGGCGCCCGTGATCGACACCTCGTCGTCGCCATCGGTCTTTCCGCGCGACACGGACAAGGTCGGGCGGCGATCCCAGGGAATACCGTCGAGTTGTGGGTCCGGCGCAACCCGCAGATCGCTTGGCAAATTATGATCGGCCAGATACGTCGCGATGGAATCCGGCACGTCCTCGAACGCAGCGACCCGGTCGACACTGGCGTCAACGGCTTGGGCCTGGGCGGTGAAAAGGTCGACGAGCCCGGCGGGATCACAATCGACCCGACCCGGAATAATACCGCGTGGCCGGTCGGCCAGGCGCGCCGCCGGGCCCGTATAATCCG
>JBLHZD010000107.1:0-11764 GCA_047631095.1 Alphaproteobacteria bacterium | reverse complement strand
GATGACGTGTTGGATATTTAAACTACGCCAATGACACGGAATTCTGAACACCCTCTATTAATGACGGCGCCGGAATTACCGACGAGGAAATTATGCGTCTGTTGAACCCGCCGACCAGTTAATCTTTCCAACCCCCATTCCCGCTGCGGCGCCGTCCAGCGCTCCTTATCTCAATCGACGACAAAGTTCAGAGGTGACCAACCATGCGTGACAACAAGTATTTGCTTTCTCTATTGGACTACAATCAGTGGGCCAACGAAAAGTTCTTCGACAGTCTTATGGAGCTTCCGGTGGAGGAGGTGACCAAAGTGCGGGTATCCCAGATGAAAAGCATGCTGGTGTCGATGAACCATTTGCTGGTCATCGATAAGGTCTGGCTGGCGCATATGAAGGGTCAAAAACACACCTTCACCAGTCTTCAGACGATGCTGCATGAAGATTTGGGCGCGTTGCGCGCGGCCAAGACGGCGATGGATGTGGAAATCCGCGATTACGTCGAGGGGCTTGATGACGCCGCACTGGAGGAAGTCGTCGATTATGAACTGATGAGCGGCAATAAGGGCAAATTACCGCGCTATATGATCATTACTCATTTATCGGTGCATGGCGGCTATCACCGCGGCTTCATCGGCGACATGCTCGGGCAGGTTCCCGCGCCGTCGATTGGACAGGATATCCCGGTCTGGGCGCGCGAAATGGATTTGACGTTTTAACGCCGCGTCGTTTTCGACCTGCTTGTAACCGGCGTTAGCGTTGCGGCGCGCCGTATAAATACCGGGTGTTGATTTCGGCCTCGTTGCCATCCGGATCCATGATGAACAGCGCGCGCGTCTTGCCTTTTACGCCATAGGGACCGCGCGTAAAATATCGACCGCCTTCAAATTTAGCGAGGATTTCGTCGAAGGTTTCCTCCGTCACGGTCATGGCGAAATGCAGGGGGCCGCCGCCTTGATGGCGGCCCGTATTGTGCTCCAGCTGTAACACCAGATGACCGCGCTCCATCTGTAGATAGGTCCGCTCATCGTCGCGTTTATCGGTCGGGATCCCCAGAATCCCGTGATAAAAATCGAGGGCCTTTTCCATATCCTTGACCTTGAGGAAAATTTCCTCGATTCCGATGACGCCCATAACAAACTCCTTCGTTAAAATATTCGCTTACGCGTGACACCGTTCGTCACGCCCCGGGCATTACGCCGTAATCATCCGTAGAATCGACTCCAGCGCATCTTCGGCGATGGCGGCGATTTCTTCGTCTGTGCGGTCCTGAATCGGGTGGGGCACATAGACGATGGCCGGGTCGAAACCCAGCGCCGCGCCTTGCGCGATAGCGGCGTCTTCAAACGCCGTGGTGGCGATCATGCCGCCGGCAATGCCGCGAGAGTCGAGATCGGCGATATCATGCAAACTGCACGACGTGCACGAGCCTCAGTCGGAGAGCGCTTCGACGACCAGATCGCATTCCATGGCGATTGTCTGGACGACGTTGAGCGGGGCGACCTTGGTGTTTGTCGGTTTGGCGTAGCGTTTGACGGTTAACCCGCGCTCGGCCATGCGTTCTTCCAGCCGGTCGAGAAACACGTTGCCTTTGCGCTTGCCTATATCCAGCAATGCGATGGTCTTGCCTTCCAGCGAGGCTGGGGGCGCGACCCGCTGGCGTTTCGCCGGGGCGGATTCCGCCGTCGGGTCCAGCAGGATTTGGCTTTCAATCATGTGCCGATCTCCTTGGTTACGATTTTACTGCCGCGTTCGCCTGTCGCGGCCCAACTTCCGATAATAGCGGACATCATACCCGCAACGCCGCCCGCGCGCACTATATTCAATCCGCCGGGCTTGAACTTGGACACCATCGTATCCGCCTGATCAACGGGAATACCTTCCGCGACCCCATAGGCGCCCTGGATGAATTCCGAACCGGGGAGTTTTAAAACCTTGTCGAATTCCACCAGAACGCGTTCTTTGGACCATCCGGCCTCCCGATACGTGCGCAGATGTTCCGGCGACATGACGATAAAGGCGTCATGGCCGCCTGCACGTTTGGGATGGCCCACCGCGCGCAAGGACATGGCGATGGCGCGGGTCAGGGATTCCGGCGTGCGCGACATGTCGCCCATGATGCCCAACATGCCTTCCGCCGCATACAGGGACACGGCGGATTTACCCGCCGCCACGCCGCGGTCTTCGCTGAACGGTTTCCAGATCGGGTCGGATTCATCTTCCGCAAAACAGAAAGACAGTTTGCCCGGATTGCCCAGGGTCGAGCGATCAATGCCGCCCGGGACGCCGCCGCCCACATTACGAATGATCAGTTGCAGCGCCCGGCCGATGGTCATATTGGCGCGGTTGCCCTGACCCAGCGCATTCACGCCGGAATTCATGCCGATGGCTTTGGTGATCGGGCCATTGACGATGATCATCGGCCCGGCGAAATGCGTGGTGCACAACAACCCGTGCATACAAAAATCGGGCTCCAGCGCCGCTTCGACCGCCGCCAGCACCACCGGCATATATTCAGGTTTGCACCCGGCCAGCACGGCGTTGATGGCGACTTTCTCCACCGTGCACGGCGCCAGATTGGGCGGAATGTTTCCGATGATTTCCGCCGGGTCGCGGGTCGTGCCGGTCAGCATCCGCACAACGCGAACCTCTGTCGGCGGCACGACGGGCAGGCCGTCGCTCCAGCCGCGTTCGAAGCCGACTTCAATGTCGTCCTCCATCGCGGCGACCTCGATGGGACGCGCTTGTAAATTGGTGTCGCCGAACCGCACGGCCAGCCGCTCAGGCATGCCAGGCTCCATCGTGATGGAACCGCAACCCGGTTGGTTTTCCGGCAGTGCCTCGCCTAACCCGGCATCCCCGGTCAGGTCGCACCATTCCTGCTTGTTCCAGCCAATCGCGCGGTCGACCTCCTGACCGTCCTTCCAGCGAATAAGCGTTGGCACGGTTTCGACCTTCAGCCGGTATGAATTTTCCAGCCATGTGTCGTCAACAACGCTTGCGATGGATTCCGGGAATGTCGGGTCGTCCTGAGTGAACACGGACAAGTTCGTATCGCTCTGCGCAAGGGCGGCGTAGACGGGCTCCAGCAATTCGCATGTGGGGCATTCGCGTTTGGCGACGACGATAAAGCCGTCTTGGAAATTGGGCTGAAAATCGAGCATGGCCGGTTCTCCTTATGGTGAGGGCGTTTGACGCCAGCCTATCCAAAGGTTGGTCGTGCGCAAGGAATTCATTGCGCAAGCGGCGTAACTTTGCATCATCATATCGGACGGATTGAATTATCAGCGGGAGAATTGCAGTGAGTTTCGAGACAATTTTA
Organism: Alphaproteobacteria bacterium; assembly: GCA_047631095.1. GTDB lineage: Bacteria > Pseudomonadota > Alphaproteobacteria > UBA8366 > JABJJH01. The sequence continues at coordinate 8,448 of JBLHZD010000107.1, read as the reverse complement.
TATGAGGAAGACGGCCCGATTGGGACGATAACACTGAACCGCCCCGATGATGGCAACATGTTCACCCCGGAAATGTGTCACGAGATTCGCGACTGCATCAACGATATCCGCCGGGAAACCCGAACGCGGGTCATAGTGATAACGGGCGCGGGGGATAAGTTCTTTTGCATCGGCGGGCGCAAGGAAGGCATGGAGAAGACAACCTTGTATGCGGGCATGTTGCCGACGCTCGATATGTATGAATCCATCGACAAATTGCAAAAACCGGTCATCGCCAGCGTCAATGGTTATGCAGTTGGCGGCGGCAATGTGTTGCAGGTCGTGTGCGATCTGACCATCGCTAAGGAAAGCGCGGTGTTCCGTCAGGTCGGTCCGATGATGGGATCCTTCGACGCCGGGTATGGCACCTGGTATCTGGAAGATCTGGTCGGCAAGAAAAAAGCCAAGGAAATGTGGTACAGCAACCCGCGCATTCCGGCGGTGGAGGCGGAGCGGATTGGTCTTATCAATCGCGTGGCGCCCGATGACAAACTGGCCGAGGAGACCCGAAAATGGGCGTTGGAAATTGCGGATCGCGGCCCGTTCGTGCTGGGATCGGTCAAGGCGGCGTTCAACGCGCGCCATGGCGGCGTCGGCGGATTGGCGCGCATGGCGCATGATCAGCTTTTGCGGCTTTTCCTGGATACCGAGGAATCGCAGGAACTGGGCGCGTCGTTCCGCGAGAAGCGCAAGCCGGACGCTGATAAATTCGGGCATTGAGCGTATCGCGAAGGCTGAAAATGGTGACCCAATGATCCCGCTCCTTACGCTGCACGATCCCGCCCGCGCGCAAGCTTACTATGCGGCGAATCTTTGGCGGCGCGAGACCTTTTACGCCTATCTGGCGCAACACGCCGCCGCGCGTCCGGACGCGCCCGCACTCCGCGATAGCGCGCGGCGGTTGAGCTGGCGGGAGCTCAAACACGGGGTGGATGCGGTTGCCGATGAGCTGCACGCGGCGGGTATCGTCAAGGGTCAACGGGTCTGCCTGTGGATGTCCAACAGGGTTGAGGCCGTGGTGGCGTTTCTGGCGGCGACGCGCAATGGTTATATCTGTAATCCGTCCCTGCATCGCAGCTACACTGCGGCGGAAATTGTCACCCTGCTGGACAATATCGGCGCGGCGGCGGTCTTTGCGGAACAGGGTTACGGCGTGGATGCCGCAGATCGAGATGTGACCGGTGGGGCTGCGTTCGACCAGATCGAGGCTCTGCCCGCAATGAAACGGGTGTTCAAATTGCCGCCGGGGCGCGATTCAGGACCAGACTTTCCCGTTCCGCATCCGGATGCAGGCCAATTGCTTGCGCCGGAAACCAACCCGGACAAGGTGGCGTATCTGGCCTTTACCTCCGGCACGACGGGCGCGCCGAAGGGCGTCATGCATTCTGACAATACATTGCTCGCCAACCCACGCGACATGGTGGCGGACTGGCGCCATGGACCCGACACGGTGTTGTTGACCCTGAGCCCGCTGAGCCATCACATCGCCTGGGTTGCGGTGGGGCAAATTATGATTTGTGGCGGGGAGCTGGTCATCAATGACCCGGCGGAAGGGATGAGCCCGCTGGACTGGATTATAGAATCCGGCGCCACCTATGTCATGGGCGTGCCCACCCACGCGATGGATATTCTGGCGGAACAAAAAGCGCGCGGTCTCAGTCGGCTGGGAAAGGTAACTCTGTTCTATATGGCGGGCGCGCCGATCCCGCGCGCTACCGCGCAGGCGTTTCTGGATCAGGGAATCAACCCGCAGAACATCTATGGAATGACCGAGAATTCATCGCATCAATACACCTATCCGGACGACGACCCGGAAACCATCGTCGCAACCTGTGGGCGCGGTGGGCCCAGTTATGACGTGCGGATATTCTCGCAAGCGAACCCCGATATTGAAGTCCCCGTCGGCGAAATTGGTCAGATCGGCGGCAAGGGCGCCTGTCTGATGCTGGGTTATTTTGACAATCAGCGCGCGACGGAGACGTCGTTTAATCGAGATGGCTGGTTTTTGTCCGGGGATCTGGGCCGGTTGGACGAACGCGGCTGTCTGGAAATTGTCGGCCGTCTGAAGGACATCATAATTCGCGGCGGGCATAATATTCATCCCGCCACGATCGAAGATCTGGCGATCAAGCATGCCGGCGTGGCGAAAGCAGCGGCGTTTCCTGTCCCCGATGAACGCTTGGGCGAAAAAGTCGGGTTGGCGATTATCCCGACAACCGGCGCCGAGGGACCGGACGGCGCCGCCCTGCTATCCCATCTGTTTGAGAGCGGGTTGTCCAAACTCGACATGCCGGAATATTTTATCGCTATGCCGGAACTACCACTGACGCCGAGTGGTAAAATTTTAAAACGCGAACTGGCCGAATGGGCGCGCAATGGGCGCATCAAACCGACCCCCATCCGGTTCACCGAGCCAAAATAGGGAGACGACATCCATGGCCGATCTTGACGTAACGCGACGCGATGAAATCGCTATCATCACGCTGAACCGGCCCAAAGCGCTGAACGCGCTCAGCTTTCAGTTAGTGCGCGATATCGACGCGGCGCTAGATGCGGTGGCGGCTTCAGACGCGCGCGCGGTGATATTTACCGGCGCGGGCGATAAATCTTTTTGCGCGGGCGCCGATATCAAAGAGTTGCAGGGCCTGACCCTGTCCAACCAGAAACGCACCACGACGTTTGGTCAGCGGGTTTTCGCCCGCCTCGATGATTTCCCCTTATTGTCCATCGCCGCGATCAACGGTTACGCCTTTGGCGGCGGCATGGAACTGGCGAGCGCCTGTACGTTTCGGGTTGCGGCGCCGAATGCGAAAATGGGATTGCCGGAAATTAAACTGGGGCTTATTCCGGGCTATGGCGGCACCCAGCGTCTGGGGCGGTTAATCGGTCAGGCGCGGGCGCTGGACATCATTATGTCGGGCCGCACTGTAGAGGTCGCCGAGGCCGAACGCATCGGTATGGTGAACGCCGTTATCGATGGTGATTTGATGGACGGCGCCATCGCCTATGCGCGGCGGTTCACCCAATACGGGCTGCCCGCCCTGTCGCTGGCGCGCGAGGCGGTGATGCGCGCGAGTGAAACGCCGCTGGATGAAGGCCTAAAAGCGGAGGCGGATTTGAACACGCTGGCGTTCCAGACGGCGGACGCCAAGGAGGGCATGGCGGCCTTCACTGAAAAACGAAAGGCGGACTTCAAGGATGTCTGAGGCGTTTGAGCGAACAGCGAATTTGCCGGGTAAAGGGCGCGCGATTGCGGTGACGGGCGGCAACCGGGGCATCGGCGCGGGTATTGTTGGGGAACTGGCGCGGCGGGGTTTTACTGTCGGCTGTCTGTCGCGCGGCGGCGGACTGCCAGAGGGCGCCAGTTTGGGTGGCGCAAGTTCAGCTAGAGCCAGTTCGGGCGGCGCCGTGATGCCGTTCGTCTGCGACGTCACCGATGAAGACAGTATTAAAGCAGCGATTATCGGATTCGCCGAAGCCGCCGGGGGGCTGCACGGGATCGTGAATAATGCGGGCCTGTTCAAGGAAGAAAAAAGCGAAGCGTTATCGCTCGCGACCTTCGAGGCCGTCATGACGACGAACGCGACCTCGGTCATGCTGGTCAGCCGCGAGGCCTTCCCGCACATGGTGGCGGCGGGCGGTGGCGGTATCGTTAATATCGGATCGTTTTGGGATAAATTGGGCGTATCGCGCAACGTGTCCTACTGCGCGTCAAAGGCGGCGATTGCGGCCATCACGCGGTGCCATGCGGTGGAATGGGCGCGCCACGGGATATCTGCGATCAATGTGGCGCCGGGCTATATCGAAACCGACATGAACGCTGAACATTTCGCCTCGGAATCGACCCGGGAGTGGCTGCGTCAGCGCGCGCCGCTCGGACGACCCGGCAAAATATCAGATGTCGCGAAACTCGTCGCCGCGCTGTTTTGCGAGGACATCCCCTTCATGACCGGGGAAACGATTTATATCGACGGGGCGCAATCTATAACGCAGTAAATTTGTGGCCAACAAACCCGACATCTTCTCTTTCTCGTCATACCCGCAGAGGCGGGTATCCCGTCTGATCGATTGCGATTGGCTGATTTAGCCGTTTTCTGGAGTCTCGCCTCCGCGAGAATGACGATTTTTTTTCGGTTGTTGCGACGCCCCGCGCGGGGAATTAAAGTTCCCCGCTTAACGCCATGCCCAATGCGGAGCACGGGCTGTGCCGACGCCGGATTACTGATTTCAGACCCCGCGCGGTGCGGCTGGCGGTGGTCATGTCATCGGTTTCAATTTGCACGACAGCGTCTTCAGGCGCGTTGAGGCCCCAGGACGCGCGTTGCGGCGCGCCAAATTGATCGAACTTTACCCATACCTTGAACGAACTATCCGTTTCAAAAATGTCACTCATTGTTTCTCTCCGTTTGTGATTATCAATACGGAGAGAAAACCGTGTTTTCGTGAAGGCTTGATGACGCGCTTGTGTCTTTTTAGTGACGTTGGCTCGGTGACATGAGCCCGGTGACATGAGCCCTGTGACATTAACCCGGAGGTCGGATTTTCATACGGTGCGCGAAATGGTAGGCTGCCTTCTGGATTCAGGAACGGGCGCGGCGCTTTATGAAAATCTTCAACCATCTCGACGACACCGTTTATCTCAGCGACGATGAGGCGCTTTTACTGGATAGCGTCCGCGCGCTGTCGCGGGACAGGATCGCGCCGCGCGCCGCAGCGTATGATTCCAGCGGCGAATTCCCGTGGGATAATGTCGCGGACATCAACGAACTGGGCCTGAATGCGATGTTTGTGCCCACCGCGTATGATGGCGCGGCATTGTCCTATACAGCCTATCTCGCCTGTGTACGGGAGATCAGCAAGGCCTGCGCCGCGACAGGGGTGATCTGGGCGACCAATTTTCATGCGATGAAGCCCGTAATTGATTTCGGCGACGAGGCCCAAAAACAACGTATTTTGCCGAAAATCGCACTAGGCGCATTGGCGTCGCTCTGCATCACCGAACCGGATGCGGGGTCCGACGCCACCGCCATGCGCACGACATTTACGCCCGATGGCGATTCCATCATCGTGAATGGCGGTAAAATATTCATCTCCAATGGCGGCGTTTCGGATTTCTATCTGGTGTTTGGCAAATGGTCGGAGATCGACGATTCCCGCCGCGCCATGTCGGTGGTGGTCATTGAAAAAGAGACGCCCGGCTTTTCGGTCGGCGCGAAGGAAGACAAGATGGGCGTTCGCGCCTCTGCGACGACGTCGTTAAGTTTCGACGATTGTCGCATTCCACGGGAAAACCTGCTCGGCGCGCCGGGCGATGGGTTGCGGATACTGCTTTCGTCCCTGAACAAATCTCGACCCAGCGTCGCGGCGCATGCGCTGGGGATCGCCCGCGCGGCGTTTGAAGATGCGGTCGCTTATATCAACCAGCGCAAACAATCCGGTGGGCCTATCATCGGCTTTCAGGGCGTTCAGTTTATGCTGGCGGATCTGGCGACGGATCTGGCGATGTGCGAATCCTGGCTTTGGCATGTGGGGCGCATGGTTGATACCGGCGCGCCCGATTTTTCCGCCGAGGCGTCCATGTTGAAAATGCGCGCCGCCGATATCGCCATGCGCATCGCAACCGATGCGGTACAACTTCATGGGGGGTATGGGTATATTAAAGGAACTCGGGTTGAGCGCCTGATGCGGGACGCAAAAATTTGCCAGATATGGGAAGGCGCAAATCAGATTCACCGGCAATATATAGGCCGCACGTTTATCGAAAAATAGCGTGGATTAAATTAATCAGGCGCTACCCGCGCTACCTGCGCTTCACCCGCAACCCGGCCATGCGACCGCGCAGATAAGCGCCGAGCGCGGCCATGTTATCCTTTCGCGGATATGATTTTCGCCAAACGAGCCCGATCCGTCGCGGGGGGCTGTCTTTCGCCAAGGGCTTAACGGCGATTTCCCCGCTTTTCACCAGCCCGGCGGACAGCGCAATTTCGGGAATAAATGTGACGCCCAGGCCGTTCGCCGTCATTTCCAGCACTGTATACAGGCTGGTCGCCTGAAAGCCGTCGCCGCCCGACACACGGTTGGCTAGCGCGCGGTTTAACTGGCACGCCGCCAGCGCATGATCGCGCAGGCAATGGCCGTCCTCCAGCAAGAGCATTTCTTCCGGCGGGATTTGAGCGGCGGACACGGTCTTGCGCTTGGCGCGGATCAAAGGGTGGTCCGCAGGCGCGGCGAACCAGAGAGGGTCCGGGCCAAGGTCAATCGTATCAAAACCCGTTAGCTCAAAAGGGAGCGCAATCAGCGCGGCTTCCAGGTCACCCTGATGCAGTCGGTCCAATAGGGGGCGGGTCTGGTCTTCGCGCAGGTACAGTTTCAGGTCGGGATAGGCGAGGCGCAGACCTTTTAAAACACGGGGCAAAACAAAGGGGCCGATGGTCGGGATGACGCCCAATCGCAACTGGCCTGTCAGCGGCGCGCCACCGCTTCGCGCCGTCTCCATGATGCCTTCGGCGCCGTCAAGCAGCGTCCGGGCCTGCGCCGCCAGCGTTTCGCCCAGCGGCGTCGGGGTGACGGTGCGCTTGGTGCGCTCCACCAGCGTCGCCTGCACAATGTTCTCCAGGTCTTTCAGACCCGCCGACAGGGTCGATTGCGTCACCAGACAGCGTTCCGCGGCTTTGCCGAAATGCCGTAAATCGATAATGGCGACGAGGTAGCGGAGCTGGCGCAGCGTGGGCAGTATTGTCATTGGTAAAATCGATTTGTTTTTCCGAATAAGGGCGTGAAGTCGATTAAACGATCCAACCGCGGGTCCTGTCAACATCACCGGTGATCGGGCGAACCTCAACCCGGCGTTTGGAGGGCGCTCCGGCGGCGCGCTGGATTGCCCAGCCTTGTGCTTGCCAAGCATAAATGAACGTTCCACCATGGGTGCAGAACGATGCTCACTTCTTGGGATTTGGACAATGCCTGTATTTAAGCCGCTTCATTCTCTTTTTGGCGCGACGGTCAGCGCCGTCGATTTAACCGCGCCGGTTAGCGATCAGGATTTTTCGGAAATTTACGCGGCGTTTGAAAAGTATTCGTTGCTGGTCTTTCACGATCAAGCGCTGAGCGATGACGCGCAACTGGCGTTTAGTCGCCGGTTTGGCCCGCTGGAGCTTACGAAAATTGGCGCGCCGGGCGCGGGCACGGAAATGGTGATTTTGTCCAATATTGGACCCGATGGTGAAATCGCGGCGGCGGAAGACCGGATGCATGGATCGCATCGCGCCAACAGTCTTTGGCACACGGATAGTTCGTTTAAAAAAATACCTGCAAAGGCGTCTCTGTTGTCGGGGCGCACGGTGCCGCCTTCGGGTGGAGAGACCGAATTCGTCAGTATGCGCGCGGCCTATGCGGCGTTGCCGGAGGCGACCAAACAAAAGATAGACGGGCGCGTCGCGCTGCATAGTTTCGCCCATTCCCGCGACAAGATTTACAAGGGGTTGGCGACAGACGTCGAACAGGATGTCCTGCCCGCCGTGCCGCAGCCCATGGTGACGGTGAATCCTACAACAGGGGAGAAATCGTTTTATGTCGCATCTCACGCATCCCATATTGAAGGCGTGCCGGTTGAAGAAGGCGCGGCGCTGATTGCGGAACTGGTTGAATTTGCGACGCAGCCAGATCGGGTTTATCGCCATGAATGGCGCGATAATGATCTGGTCATATGGGATAACCGGTGCCTGTTGCACCGCGCGCAACCTTTTGAAAACCTGACCCATCGCCGCCATATGATCCGTACGACCGTGTCGATTGTGGATGCGGCGGCGTGACCACGATAGAGTCGATTCTTGAATCGGCGTTACGCGCCCATGAACACGACGATATCGAAACGGCGTTTGATTTGTATGGGCGCGCGCTGGCCGCGATTCCGGAATATTGTCACCCGGCGAATAAACCGGGCGACGGGGATTTTGGTCGACCCACGCCGTTGGTGAACCCGGGCCTCCTCGATGCGGTGATCGAGCGCCTGTCCTACAGCGCAGATGGGCCTTATAGCGAAGATGGTTTGGCGATTGAAATGATATTGCGGGCCGGTTTTTTGCGTCTGGCCGGTGATCCAATGGCCGCGATTGCGATCTACCGCGAGGCCCTGAAAACAACGCCGGTAACGTCGTTTTCGGCGCTGACGCTTGGTCTGGCGTATTACGATGTGTATGAATTTGACGATGCGGTGGCGACCCTGTCCGACGGGGTGGCGCGGTTTCCCCATAACGCGTCCCTGCGCAACCATCTGGGCGGCGCTGGTCTGCCCCCATTGAATGGTCCAGTTTGAATGTTAGTGCATGACCGGCCTTGTCGCCATCGTAACGATTGTTTCGGGGGCTGGCGGTCGGTAGCCCAATGAACTGTGCGGTCTCTGCGTGTTGT
>JBLHZD010000106.1:0-11810 GCA_047631095.1 Alphaproteobacteria bacterium | reverse complement strand
CAAGAACCTCCGGTTAAGCAGTGATTTTGTCAACGATATGTCAATATCATAAACAGGAACCTACGGTTTAACAAGGGTTTGTCAATGTTTTGGCAACGATAAAAAAAGGGGCTGCTCGAAAGCAACCCCTTGAAAAATAACGATATTTTTGTATATTTTGTTAGCGTTTCGAGAACTGGAAGCTTCGTCGCGCTTTCTTGCGACCATACTTTTTACGTTCCACGACGCGTGAATCCCGTGTCAGAAACCCACCGCTTTTTAAGGTCTTCCGCAGCGCCGGTTCAAAACTGGTCAGCGCTTTACTGATACCATGACGAACCGCGCCCGCTTGTCCCGACAACCCGCCGCCGACAACCGTGCACATTACATCATACTGACCGTCGCGATTGGCCGCTTGAAACGGTTGATTGATCAACATCCGAAGGACAGGACGCGCGAAATAAACTTCGATGTCGCGACCATTGACGTTAACGCGACCACTACCCGGCTTAATCCACACGCGGGCAATCGCATTTTTACGTTTACCCGTTGCATAGGAGCGCCCTTGTGCGTCAATCGTTGGTGCGACGTCAACAGCCTCCGGCTCCGACACCGGCGTCGCCGGTGCGACGGCGCCGCTTGCCGCAGCAGCAGCCAATTGAGTAGCGGCCCCCAGGTCAGCGAGATCCCGAATGGGCTCTGGCTTCGGCGCAGGCGTCTCTGACGCCACGTCTTCGTTCTTTTCGTCAGCCATGACCTAATCTCTCCGCTTGTTCTTGGGGTTCATAGACGCAATATCCAATGTTTCTGGATCCTGCGCCGTATGGGCGTGTTCAGGCCCAACGTAAACCCGTAAATTACTCATCTGAGCGCGCCCTAAAGGCCCTTTTGGCAACATGCGTTCAACGGCTTTCAGCACTACATTTTCAGGGTTTTTACCGCTCAAAATTTGCCCTGCCGTGCGCGACTTGATGCCGCCGGGATAACCCGTATGACGATAATAAACCTTGTCCGTCAGTTTTTTACCGGTGAGCCGCACTTTTTCCGCATTTACGACGATGACGTTGTCGCCACAATCCATGTGCGGGGTATAACTGGGCTTGTGCTTGCCTCGAAGAATTTTCGCAATTTCAGCCGCCATGCGGCCCAAAACTACGCCGTCCGCATCAACCAAGAGCCATTTTTTCTCGATCTCAGCGGGTGTTATCGAATATGTTTTCATAATATTTAGGTCTTTTATTTGCCTACGAATAACATTCAAATTCGGCACCAACGTTTATAGTATAGCGTCCCATCTGAATGGCGGCGGAGTATGTCAGAAAAAACGACACTGTCAACGCATAAAATATGGATATTCTTTTATTAAATCAATTAGTTACGATAGCGGTATTATTTTACCGCTATCGTTTGCGAGCATAGATATCATAACCCGGGACCACTAATTACCCTGTATAATGAAATTTACTTGCCACCTGTAAGGAGACGGGCGAAATTGCCCTGTATTCAAGGAATTGAATAATATAATCAGCGCCCGTTAATTCAAAGATGATGAGTTATAAACGAAATGGCCCAGATGACTGTCCAAACGACTGAATTGAACGAAGAAACAACGGAATTATTGCGAACCGACGAAAACGGCGTATGCACCCTCACCTTTAATCGCCCTAAGGCCCGCAACGCCTTGTCACTGGAGTTGATGGAAACTCTCCTCTCAACCGTGAGCGATATTGCAGCGGATCGCAGCGTGCGCGTCGTCGTTATCGCAGCAAACGGCCCAGCATTCTGCGCAGGCCATGATATGCGCCAACTGCGCGCAACCCCGACATTCGACTTTTACAAAAAGACTTTCGCAACCAGTTCGTCGATTATGAAATTGATGCTGCGGATGCCACAACCGATTATTGCGCGTGTCCACGGTATGGCGACGGCGGCGGGCTGCCAGTTGGTCGCAACCTGTGATTTGGCCATCGCATCGGAAGATGCGCAATTCGCAACACCGGGCGTCCATATAGGGCTTTTTTGCTCCACGCCGATGGTGGCGTTAAGCCGCAATGTTGGTCGGAAGGCGTCCATGGAAATGTTGATGCTCGGCGAGGCCATCCCCGCTGAACGAGCGTTAACATTGGGATTGGTCAACAAAGTCGTTCCCCTGGCGATACTGGATGACAGCCTGCGACAGATGACGGAGACCATCCTCGACAAATCAGCGATCACCCTCGCTATGGGAAAGGTCGCTTTCTACGAACAGTTGGAAAAAGGCGTAACGGACGCCTATGCCCATACTGGAGAGGTCATGGCGCGCAATATGATGACGGCGGATGCAGCGGAAGGTATCGACTCCTTCATCGAAAAACGCACGCCCGTCTGGACAGGAACATAACCGCATGAACCACGATGCATACGACGACGTCTATATTCGCGACATCCTGCGCGAAACCCGCACGATCGGGTTGGTCGGCGCCAGCGCTAACTGGAACCGACCCAGCTATTTCGCAATGAAATACATGCAGGCGAAAAATTTTAAGGTCATTCCTGTAAACCCTGGCTTGGCCGGACAGGAATTGCTGGGCGAAAAGGTATATGCGTCGTTGTCCGAAATTAAGCACGACATCGATATGGTCGATATTTTCCGTAACTCGGACGCTGCGGGCCCCGTTACCGAAGAGGCCATCGCAATTGGCGCAAAAATTGTCTGGATGCAACTGAGCGTCCGAAATGACGCGGCCGCCAGCGCTGCCGAAGCGGCCGGGCTCAAAGTCGTCATGAACCGATGCCCCAAAATTGAATATGCGCGCCTGAGCGGCGAATTGTCGTGGAACGGATTCAACTCGAGAGTTATCACCAGCAAACGTCGGAGAATGTAATTTATGTCGCCTAAAACTCCGGGAATGGAAACGCTGGCGGTTCACGCCGGCGGCGCCCCTGATTCAACGACTGGCGCACGCCAAACACCGATCTATCAAACGACATCATTTGTCTTTGACGACGTTGACCACGCAGCCTCTCTTTTTGATCTTCAGGCGCCAGGATTCATATATTCGCGCTTAACAAACCCGACCGTCGCCGTCTTGGAAGAACGATGCGCAGCGTTGGAAGACGGCGTTGGCGCCACGGCGACATCTTCAGGCCATGCGGCTCAAATTTTAGCGCTTTTCCCGCTCATGTCGCCGGGCGATGACATCGTCGCCGCCAACAAGCTCTATGGCGGATCCATCAACCAGATGGGCATCAGCTATAAAAAATTCGGCTGGGACGCCTGCTTTGTCGATCCTGACAACCCTGAAAATTTTGCCGCCGCCATAACGGACCGTACGAAGGCGATTTTCATCGAAAGTCTCGCCAATCCCGGTGGGGTCGTCACCGACATTGAAGCCATCGCCAAGGTCGCAGACGACGCGGGCGTTTTGCTGATCGTCGATAACACCATGGCGACGCCTTATCTGTGTCGCCCCTTCGAATATGGCGCCGACATTATCGTCCATTCCACGACAAAATTTCTCTCGGGTAATGGCGCCTCGGTAGGCGGAGTCGTCGTCGATTCCGGAAATATCGACTGGTTTAAAAACGACAAGTATCCAAGCCTGTCTCAACCGGCTCCAGAATATCATGGTCTGACCTTCGCCGAAACATTTGGTAATTTGTCCTACACCCTATATGGGCACGCGGTTGGCTTACGCGATCTTGGCGCCTGCCAATCCCCCATGAACGCCTATTTGACGCTGCTGGGAATTGAGACCTTGCCGCTGCGAATGGAACGTCACTGCGCCAACGCGCTCGCTGTAGCGGAATATTTGAGCCGCCACGACGCTGTTTCCTGGGTTTTCTATGCGGGCCTGGACGACAACAAATATCGCTCGCTCGCAAAACGATATATGCCTAAAGGCGCCGGCGCCGTTTTCACCTTTGGATTAAAAGGCGGTTATAACGCCGGAGTCGCCTTTGTTGAAGCGCTCGAACTATTCAGCCATTTGGCGAATATTGGCGATTCACGGTCACTGGTCATCCATCCTGCATCCACGACCCATCGACAATTGAGCGAAGCACAACAAACTGTTGCTGGCGCGGGCCCGGACGTCATCCGATTGTCCATCGGTATCGAAAGCATTGATGATATAATCGCGGACCTGTCCACCGCGTTGGACAAGGCCGGAAATGTGAAGGCGGGTTAAAATTTCATGCCGATGTCGGGCAACACTGTCGTCGTTCTCAATGCTGTAATCGCCGCCGTCACCGATCAGACGCCGCGATTGATGATGGTGCGCCACGCAAAACCGGTTTTGTGGAAGGGGGTGCCAAACCTGCTTTCGGACATGGACGACGACATCGCTCTGCCTTACGGCCTCTTCAACCCGGAACTCGATCGAACCCTGGAACTTTCACTGCGCCAGTGGGTTGAGGAACAAACCGGGATGTCCATCGGTTACGCTGAGCAACTTTACACCTTTGGGGACCGTTATCGGGACCCTCGCGAGTTGGCGGGTGGCCCTCGTGTGATTTCAATCGGATATCTCGCACTGGGTCGTGAGGAACCGCCAAACGGCGTTGATCACGGCGAATGGTTTGATTGGTATCGATTCCTTCCTTGGGAAGACTGGCGCTGTGGGCGCCCAGACATAATCGACGAAATCTTGATACCCGCACTCGAACAATGGGCGAATTCCGAGCCCTACGAAACGATCCGCGCGGATCGATGGCGTCGCGTGACGACGCATTTTGGTCATGATGACGCGGCGTGGAATTTCGAACAGGTCCTGGAGCGCTACGAGATTTTATACGAAGCCGGCTTGGTGGCGGAATCGGAACGCGACCGATTGGCGCGCGCGCAATTCATCAACACGCCAGGCCCAAATCCCAGCGCGAGCGCCGCGATTATTGCGACAGGAAGTTCCGCCACGCTCGATCATCGACGAATGATGGCGACCGCGCTCGCCCGCATTCGGGGTAAGCTAAAATATCGCCCGGTCGTCTTCGAATTATTACCACCAACGTTCACGTTGCTCCAGTTGCAGCAGGTGATTGAAAGCCTGTCCGGCGTTAACTTGCATAAACAGAATTTCCGCAGATTGGTTATCAACAATAAGCTCGTTGAGCCAACCGGCGCATTAGACGCACAAGGACCCGGGCGCCCCGCCAAGGAATTCAGATTCCGAACCGATGTTCTGCGCGAACGCCAAGCGCCCGGCGTCGCGCTTCCCTTGGCGACCTCTTAAATTTGAAAACAACATAATTTCAAATCAACGCTGATAATATTCAGCGCTGGCGAAACATACACTTGATTATGCTCATTTTGAGTATTATATATGCTCGAATGGAGTATAAGAAATGCGCCCGCCCATTTAAAAATTTCAAATCGCACAAACTAAATATTCCGGGGGAATTTTCGCCAATGTCACTTCAAGAACCACTCGAATACACACCTCAAATCGCTCTTGAAACTGCAGCGCAATTCTCGAAGGTAAGCCGGGTCATTCCGGAAATCGAATGGCCGAGTTTCGCCCCTTACGTCTCCGCCATTAATGCATTGAAGCGCGAACGGAATGCGATAATTCTGGCACACAATTACCAGACACCTGAAATTTATCATTGCGTGGCCGATTTTGTCGGCGATTCCCTTGGCTTGGCGCGTAAAGGCGCCACCGTCGACGCCGAAGTCATCGTTATGGCAGGGGTTCATTTCATGGCGGAAACGACCAAGATTTTGAATCCCGAAAAAATTGTCTTGATGCCCGACCTGGACGCCGGGTGTTCGCTCGCAGCTTCAATCACCGCCGCAGATGTCCGCGCCTTACGGAAAAAACACCCCGGCGCCCCGGTGGTGAGTTACGTCAACACGACGGCGGAAGTAAAAGCGGAAACCGATATATGTTGCACGTCCGGCAACGCCGTCGAAATCGTCGAGTCCCTTGGCGTTAAAAAAGTTCTTTTCCTCCCGGATCAATACCTCGCGAGTTACGTCGCCGCCCAAACGGATGTCGAAATAATCACCTGGGAAGGTAGTTGCGAAGTCCATGAACGTTTCACCGGCGATGAAATTCGAGACTATAGAAAGGCCCATAACAATTTAAGCGTCATCGCTCATCCCGAATGTCCGCCCGATGTTCTGGAAGCGTCCGACTATGTCGGATCGACCGCTGGCATGATCGATTTTGTGGGCAAACAAACATCGAACAAGGTCCTGCTCGTGACTGAATGCTCCATGAGCGACAACGTTGCGGTGGAACATCCAGACGTCGAATTCATCCGGCCCTGTAATTTGTGCCCCCATATGAAAAAAATAACGCTGCCGAAAATACTCGAATCGCTCCAAACGCTGGAGCCGCGGGTCGAAATTGACCCGAAAATATCAGCGCGCGCCCGTTTGTCCGTAGAGCGTATGTTGGCGATCTAGTTAAGCGCTTTCGACTTCATCTGGATAGTTGGAAACCTCGACAAGGTTGCCGTCATGGTCGCGAAAATAGACGGATTGGATAGGGCCGAGAGCGCCACTGCGTTCACTTGGCCTCACCTCCAACTGCACATCTTCAGAGTCGAGATGCGCCATAACCTGTTCTAATGGCGTCTGCGTTATCAGGCAAAAGTCAGCGGTGCCTTCAAAATGGTTCTTGGCCCTTAATCCAAAAACCCACCCCGCAGGTTGAAGGTTTATTTTTTGACGGCCAAACCCCAGCGCGACGCGACCATCGCCAAAATCGATCCGCCGCATATTCAAAACGCGAACATAAAATGCACAAGTCGCCTCAACATCACGGCAGGGGATCACGAAATGATCCAAACGCTCAATCTTGAACATGATACACCTCTACTCTGCGGGTATGGCTTGTTGCTGGCGCGCGCCAGAAGGCAGGGCCATTAGAATAAAAAAGACAGCGGCGGTCGCGATTCCTAATCCAGCGAACAACCAAATAAAATCGCCGGTCAGAACACGTACCCAGGCGACCAGCTGAATTGAAATTGGCGCCGCAATAAAAGCCAACACAAACTTGACCCCAAAGGCGACGCCATGACGACGCGGCGGGGTGTAGTGCGCCAACAGCATATTTTCGGCGGGCAGCGCGGCGACATTCGCCATGACCGCCAGCGTTGCAAACGCAACGACGCCTATGTCCGCGGCGGCGGCGATCGCCGAAAGCACAAAAATCTGCAGCCCCCAACAAACGATATAAATCGTCTTCAGCGGAAACTTATCGGCCAGCAATCCGCCGACGATCTGCATAACCCCGCCCAAAAAGAACACACCGGAAAACACCAGACCAACCCCAAGCGCGCCATCGCCAAGAAAGTCCTGCAAGCGTTCTGAAAACATCTTTGGCAAGGCTATTTGCAGGACATGATAGATGATCCCGCCGACGGACATTGAAACCAGTAATATCGCGAATACACGAAACATATCCGCTTTACTGTGAGATTGGCGCGCCTCCTCTTTTATCGGGCTTTCCTTTAGCGCCCCCTTCATCAGGAACCATGCCATAGCCAACCCGGTCACCAGGCTAACAATGCCTGGCGCGAGGAACGCCGCGCGCCACCCGGACCCATCGATCAACAGCCCCGTAATAACCCCGGCGCCCGCTGTGCCGAAACTACCAAAGACCCCGTTGATCGCCAAAGTCTTGCCAACCGCGCGGTTCCTGGCTGTTCGGATCAACCAGGGGATACCAACAGGATGGTATATGGACGCAAAGAAACCGAGCCCCGCCAAAGACAAAAGCAACAAAAACGAGGTCTCTGAAAAGGAACACGCAATAGACGCGACGCCCATGCCAATGAAGAAAATCGTCATCATCAATGGCGCCCCCCAACTATCCCCCAGTCGTCCCGCCGGGATAGCGCACACGCCCAGCATCAGGGAACCCAGCGTCCATAATTGCAGGAGTTCTTCGTAAGACATCCCCCACACCGCGTCATTGGCCATCGTCACCACGATGACCGCATAGAAGGCGGTGAACAAATGAATGTAAAAATGCCCGATACTGGAGAATACGAGCGAAATTCGGTTGGATCGCGACGTCATTTAGTTTGTCCTTTATCGACCCGGCCATTGGTCGGGTCTGACCTGCGTGCTGATGATTTCGAGGATTGATGGCGCTGCAGCGCGTGGAACCTATCAAACAACGTCAAATGATCAAGCGTCACTCGCCAGCGTCCGTTCCATAAATCAGCCAATAGACAAAGGCCACGAAAACGCCGCCGCCAACAATATTGCCCAACGTCACAGGCACCAGGTTTCCAACGAAATCCTGCACCGTGATGGCGGCGCCTCCGTCAATTAGCATCGCCATCGGAATAAAATACATATTCGCGACAGAGTGTTCAAAACCCAACACGACAAAGGCCGAGATCGGAAAAAGGATCGCCAGTATTTTACCGCTCACATCATGCGCCGCCAAGTTGACCCATACCGCCAGACAAACAAGTACGTTACACAATAACCCCCGCAGAAACGCCTCCATAAACGACAAGTTGACCTTGGCGGACGCAATCGCGATAGCAGTTTCACCAACAGCGCCGTTCCCGAGGGAATCAAGTCCTGCGTAGGCCGCAAGAACGGCGCATCCAAGAGCGCCGACAAGGTTCCCCACATAGACGTCGCCCCAGTTTCGCAATAAGCCCAGTGTCGATACCCGCCGATCCGCCCACGCCATAACGATTAGGTTGTTGCCGGTAAAAAGTTCGGCGCCGCCAATGATGACGAGCACCAACCCAAGTGAGAACACGATACCACCAACCAAACGACGCAATCCAAAAGCGCCGCCCTCACCCGTCATGACAACGGTGAAAAACATGGCGCCAAAGGCGATAAACGCCCCGGCCAATATCGCCAATGTATAGGTTTTAAAGATCGGCATGTTCACTTTGCGAACGCCAATTTCATCAACCACCTGCGCAATTTTATCAGGCGCGTAGGCGTCCTGATAAACAAATTTGGGCGACCCGTCGTCCTTCATTCGGTTTCCTCAATTATCCACGCTAAAAACTCAGCGTTTCCCCCAACAATCGGGGTTACCACGATACACGGGCAGTCATAGGAGTGGAGTTCTATGACTTTCTCGACCAGCAAATCTGTCCGGCGTTCGGACGTCTTTGCGATCAACACGAATTCCTCGGATTCCTGAATCTCGTCTTCCCACCGAAAGATCGATTTCGACCGTCCATGAACATTAACGCACGCCGCGAGGCGTTCCGTCACCAGCGCACGCCCGATACCGATGGCTTCCGCCTCGCTTGGCGTTGTGATGTAAACTAGTTTGGCGCTCATATTAGCGATCCTTTTGGCGCATACACAGCGCTTCGTATTCCTCGACTTGGCGGCACCGCCATTCTAGCCTAATGTGGGCGCTAAATCGATATGGCTCAGACGATAACTGGAGCAGGATTATGGCCCGTAAAGGGACTGTCATTAAGTTTTCGGATCACGCGGAAGAAACCGTAAAGCGGCAGCGACGCGCGACACCGGACCAACTCCTTTGGTTATCCAGCGGCGTTCGCCAACCTGGGGGAAAGTTACCGCTGTTTGACCCAATTGGTCAGCGCGTAGACGAACGGATGATTCAAAGCTGTCTCGATCAAGGTTGGGCGGAACCATGGTTCAACAATCCCATCAAACCCGACTGGCTGGTGTGCAAACTTACCGAAGACGGCCGTGCGCTGGTCAATGAAGCGCAAAACGGCGCCGCCTGATTTAACCATCTCAAATATGACAATTTCGCCCTGCGACACACTAATTTTTGATCTGGACGGTACCCTTGTGGATAGCGCACCGGACTTGGCCTACGCGCTTAACCAGGTTTTGCGCGCTGACGGTCGCAATCCGCTCAGTGTAAAAGACGTCGCCGGAATGGTCGGCGACGGCGTCGCCAAACTCGTCGAAAGGGGTTTTAACGCAACAGGTGGTCCCGCCATCGACCCCGAGGGCATCCTGTCAGCCTTTCATGCAATTTATTTGAATAGCGCTTCAAACCTCACCAAGCTTTATCCAGGTGTGTTAGAAACCCTTCGCACTTTACGCAGCGACGGCTATCGCATGGGCCTTTGCACCAACAAACCAATCGCCCCCACCAATGCGTTGCTCAATGCGCTGAACCTGACTGAGTTTTTTGACGCGGTCGCAGGTGGCGATAGTTTCCCGGTCCGAAAGCCCGACCCGGAACATGTTAACGGCGTCTTGACCCTATTGGGGTCCACGGCGCAAAACACCATCATGATCGGCGACAGTAAAACCGATGTCGCCGCGGCGAAGAATGCAGGTGTCGCAGTGATCGCCGTGAGTTATGGATACCCCAGATGTCCGATTGAAGAGCTCGACGCTAATATCGTCATCGATTCCTTCGACGCCGTTCCAGCCGCGATCGCGACAATTTGTGAGACAGCCTAAATCTTCGCGAGAACGGCCTTGCGCCGCGACAAATTCGCTCACATTGATTTAGTCTGCCCCAGCCCGCATCAAACGATATAAAATAAAACCTTCCGCAAAAAAACTTCGCAGGAAAACCATGGCCGCCGAGTCTCATCTACATCAGCTTTTTCCAACGCTGGTCCAAACGACGACCATAGAGGGCCATGCGACCCTCAATGAAAAATTGTTAACCGGCGTTGAGGCGATTCGTAAAGTGACGCCTAACACCAAACCTGACGATTGGACCTGTTCTGTTTATACAACACTGCACAGCCCGATCGAACTTCTGGAGACAGAACCATTTACGCTTCTGAAACCGATTATCCTTCAGGAAGTTCAGCGTTACGCCAACGCCTCGGGCATACATGCGCCTGTCGAACATTTGCGCGTACTGGACGCTTGGCTTAACGTTTATTCAAAGGGCGATTCCCAGGAATTACACATCCATCAAAATAGCGTTTTCAGCGGTATCTATTATATCAAGGCCCCGGCGGGCTGCGCAGATGTGCAATTTCAATCGTCGATGAACGACACGATGATCGCCCCGCCGATCTTTGAAACGACCGCTTTAAATTCAACAGCCGCCTTCATCCCAGCAGAGGCGGGCCGAATGATCCTCTTTCGCAGCCATCTCAAACACGCCGTCATGCAAAACGAAATTGATGACGAACGCATCAGCCTCGCCTTCAATCTGGACCTGGCGTGAGTCCGGCGCGAGAAGCGCACACCCACCCTTGACACAACGCCGGGCGAACCTTAAATCTGCCCGACTGTTCGCTGTAACTCTCGGCGGATGGGCGCGTAGCTCAGCGGGAGAGCACTGCCTTCACACGGCAGGGGTCACAGGTTCAATCCCTGTCGCGCCCACCAGACCAACTCATTATTTTTATTAAAATTATTCTATTTTATAAATTTTCGAACATTCCGAACATTCTAAATTAGCAACCAATTAGCAACCACGTGAACTGATTTGAGTCTAGTCCGGGGCCTGCCCGCGCATTATTATCCCGCAGTCGAATGAAGTCGAAAACCCCTCGCTGAATTCGGTTTCTCATCCGGTTGGACAAATTGGACAAAATTCGATTTTAAGCCGCAATTAATGCACCAAGCCGCCCGGCACCGTATCCCTTAATTCCTTGATCGCCTGAATAATCCGCCGCCACGTCGCAGCGCCGTCGAGGTCGCCAGCGTCAATCCGCCAAACAAGTCGCGTCTTATAAGCGCCCAGCGGCTTGGTATCTCTTTTTCCTTTTCATTACTCAGGCGATGATCTTCCAGAAGTCGCTTTGACGTCGCCGTCGCATCTTTCGCGAGGGGATTTCCTCCACTTCCATTCCATCCTAAACTTCCCCGATGAACCGACTGCTCATTCTTCCTGTCCTGCTCCTAACCCTGTTGGTGGGAACCCCTGCGTTTTCTGCTGATTTCCAAAAGGGTCTAA
>JBLHZD010000105.1:0-11946 GCA_047631095.1 Alphaproteobacteria bacterium | reverse complement strand
CCGCGATCATAGGAACCTCGGTTTTCTGATGTCCACATTAGCCTTGCCTTCCATTCGGCGGTAAGACCCTTGAATCACATCCGACTCATATGATTCAAGAACTTTTCGGACGGACACTTAAGGTTCAGCCCGTCGGAAAAGTCGCTTCCATAATAGGGATGGCGCGCCTGGAAATTCTGCGCAATGCCGTGGAATAACCTCATTTTTTACGAAACAATCCGGTTAAGAATCGACTGCTGACGCGGCGCGCCAGTTTTAAAAATTGGGAATAATTAAAATAGAATGCAACGGTAGAGTGTTTGTGGCGCAGAAGTAAAGGCGCGTCGCAGGGGCGAGACGATTCATCGCACCCTGGATCATCCCCGGGTCATCCCTGAATAACCGCCGACAGCGCCGCCTCGTCATTCGTCAGCTTGGTTCTATTCGGAGGGCGTGGCTTCTTTCCTCTTATCCCGAATAGGCCGGTAAAGAGCGTTGTTACTATAGAACACACGCAATTTGTTGTCGTTCGCCCACCGGATTGCGTCGTTTCCCGCCCAGATTAATTTGTCTGTTTTTTCCGATTCCCTGGTCCGCCGCGTTTCACGATCCACGGCTTCCATGCGCCAGGTCGCTATTTTGTCGAAACGACGCCAGATTGCTCTGACGAAGGATTTTTCAACCTTTGTCGGCGGTATGTCGCTGAAAATATGGAGCGTGCCAAATTCTATTCTTGCGGGATCATCGTCCGGGTTTGGGTAGTCGCCATCCCCTACGCCATTGGACCGTACGAGCATTCCACGCATTTCTGGTCGGTTTGCGATAACGTATCCCTCTACTCAATCCCGCCATTCGAGCTTTGGGCGCCAGTTTTCTTCGGGTACGAAGATATAGACCGAGTCGGTTTTCGCCGCGTCGATGGACTCTAGCGGGACAGGCGTCGAATATTCGTTCGGCCATATCCTCTTCTCGAAAAACAGTATATTGGGGTAATTCGCCCGGAGCGTGGCGGAGAGGGCAGCTTCGTCGGCGCGCGTGAAAAACGTATATCGGGCCCAGGGTATATTTCCTCCTTTGTCGAGCTCACACTGAATGCTCTAGCGATCCAACTCGCTCTGATAAAATGTATGGGTTCCTTGGAAAGGTGCTCCATCAGTCAATTTCGTGGGGTTGTCCGGGGGAACGAATCGTGACGCCATCTGCGGTCTTCAAAAATGCGGCGCCCGGATATTGCTCCCGGATAGCCGCAGACAGCGCCGTCGCGCCGTTTTTCGTGAAAATGGTGTTTCTTGCGCTCGGCATAAGGTTCCGGTTCCTTGTATTAAGAAATATACCTTATGTGATAGAGTTGCGGATTTGAAGCGCTGTCGAACACGGGCGTCCTAAAAATATTTGGAGGCGAAGCGCGTCTATAACACTGGGTTTCTCGGGGGCGTCCAAAACAAATTCGGATAAAAATTCAGGTTCGCGATTTACCCGCGTGCATCGCGAACAAATCTTTGATATATGCCGCCGATGCTACTCAGAAACTGGCAACAAGAAATCGTCGACAAGTTTCCGTCGATCATTCAACAGCACCGTCGATTTATCCTCAAAGCGCCAACGGGCGCGGGGAAAACGGTGCTTGCGAGTGAACTCGTCGAGCGATTCTACAAGAATAAAAAGATCATCGTTCTGTGCCATCGGCTTGTGCTGTTGGAACAGCTTGAACGCGCGCTTAGTAAAAAGCACACGGTTCGGAAACTGACCGTATCCGATTCCGGCCCTGCGTTTGAAGGGTACGACATTCTGCTGTCGACCAATATGCGCGCGAAAGACGTGCTGGCGGACGCAATTCCGAAGGCCGACCTTATTATCGTTGATGAAGCCCACCGCGTGTCGCCCAATGGCACGGGTTACAAACGCATCATCGACGAGTTCGAGACCAACGGTAAACCCGACGCACAGTTTATGGGGCTGACCGCATCGCCGGAGCGCCGGACTGGCGATCAGCGCGACCAGCTTCACCTGGCGTTTGACGCGATTATCGATTGCGCGAATGTCGAAGACCTGATCGCGGAAGGGGTGCTTGTACAGCCCGTCTACCGGCCTCATTTTGTGCATGATCTGAATCTGGGCAGTATTGATATCAGCTCGGGTGATTTTCCGGTCGCGAAACTGGCGCCGGCGATCATCAAGTCGTCGATGATCGATTATGCGATGTGGGCCTATCAGGAAGAGCGCGAGAAGGTAAAAAACAAACCGGTTTCCGCCTGGTTTTGCGCCGATGTCAGCGTTGCGGAAGCGACGTTGGAGCGTATTCGCGAAATGGGCGTTGAAGCCGCCATTGTGACCGCCAGCACCCGCATTAATGAGCGGATGAAACTTCTACAGCAACACGAGGATGGCGAGATCGAGGCGATGGTGTCGGTCGGCGTTCTGGCCGAAGGCTGGGATAACCCGCATTGCAACATCATCGTCCATCTGCGGCCCACCCTGTCGAAGGTCCTGTGGGGCCAATCGGTCGGCCGTGGCCTGCGCTCTGCGCCGGGCAAGGATAAATGCGTCGTCATCGACGTTAGCTCCAACTGGAGCACCTTCGGTCCCGTGGAGAAACTGGAATGGAGCCTGTGGAGCCACCGTCGGTCCTATATGCAGTTCATGAACCGGTTCAACTGGATCGGCCAGCAACAGGATAGCGACGACCATGACGTCTTCTTGTTGTGCAAAAACGAACTGGCCAACGGCGTGCGGTGTTCGCACATCTACCAAAAGGGCGCCCATCCGGACGACACTTGCCCGGTCTGCGGCGTCTATGCCGCGATCGACATCAACAAGGAACAAAAACTCGACGCGACGCTGACCGAAAACAAGCTGCACCGGTTGTTTTTCGAGCGCGTGCCGCGTGTCTACGAAGAAATGGATTTGTCGATCTGGGAGAGCCTGGGCGGCAGCGCCTGGCGCAACGCCAACGCCAAGGAACAGGTCTTCCTCGCGTTCTGCATGGCGTTCCGGGATGTATCGGGCGCCAAGACGCAGACCGAAAGCGAATATTGGGACGGCGCCTTGAAGGCGGAGGCGATCATTCGCGGCTATCTGGTGAAGAACAAGATCCAGGTCGTGAAACAAAGCGATTTCGATCTGTCGCTGATCGCCGATGGAATGCTCGCTGGCACCAAAATCCGCACGCTTCAGGCGCATTACGGCATTTCACTGTGCGGGAATGTATTTCAGACCGAAGACCGCGAGGAATGCGAGCGCAAATACCAGAAGGCGATTCGCGTCGCCGAGCGGATCTCCATTATCGGCTGTTCCGCGCAGGACAATTTGCCCTACTTCAACGCCAAGGAATATCTGGAGACGGTCTAGTCTGCGTTACGCACCGTTGCCGTTATTCCTCGTCAAATCGAAACAGCGACATGTTACGCGCGCGTTCGTCAAAGTTCAGCGCCTTGTTGAGCGGGGCGTGGGCGCGCTGTCGACAATTCGGGCGCTCGCAGAGGTAACAGTTGACGCCAACCGGCGTCGTTTTTGGCGCGTCGATATTGTATTGATCCGCATAGGTCAGTCGCGGCGCATAGGCGATGTCGCAGCGATCGAGGCGGAAACAATCGAGGCGATCCCCATGAACCGCCTGATCCGCCCGGACGATATCGCCAATGCGGTGCTGTTTTTCTGCTCGCCCATGGCCAATGTGATCACCGGACAATCCATCGCGGTGGATGGCGGCTCCGCGCAGGCGGTTATGTATTAGGGAAAAGGTTTACGCCTCTTCTCGTCATTCCCGCGAAGGCGGGAACCCATCTTCGCGTCGGGCTCAAGGGTTATGGATTCCTGACTGCGCATAAATGACGGAATATATTTTGCGGGTCTTGAAACCGACAAAGCATAGATTATATTCCTATTGAATGCGGCGGGGCTGCGACTGCACGATGCTAACCAATGTTAAGCCATGCTAATGATTTCAGAGTTTTTCTATAACATCGGGCGCCGCTAAATTTGGCGCAAATCGTCGTCGCAGACGATTCCGTCTGCTCGGGATTTGCGCCTATTTCCAGATTGCTTTTCCGCTGCCGGGCAGGCCGAGGTCGCGCCACATGGAATCGACTTTTTCGATGATGTCGTCGCTCATGCGGATTTCGGTTCCCCATTCGCGTTTGGTTTCCGGCGGTAGTTTGTTGGTGGCGTCCAGTCCGATTTTGGAGCCCAGGCTGGGTTCGGTGCTGGCGAAGTCGAGATAGTCGATGGGGGTGTTCTCGACCAGCGTGATGTCGCGGGCCGGGTCCATGCGGGTCGCAATCGCCCACATGACGTCCTTCCAGTCGCGCGCGTCGATATCATCATCCACGACGATGACCCATTTGGTATAACTGAATTGGCGCAGATAGGACCACACGCCCATCATGATGCGCTTGGCGTGGCCGGGATAGGCCTTGCGAACGGACACCACAGCGATGCGGTAGGAGCATCCCTCGGGCGGCAGCCAGAAATCGGTGATTTCGGGGAATTGTTGTTGCAGCAGCGGGATGAATACTTCGTTCAGCGCTTCGCCCAGAACCGACGGTTCGTCCGGCGGGCGCCCGGTGAAGGTGGACAGGTAGATCGGATCGCGCCGCATGGTGATAGCGCTGATGGTGAAAACGGGGAAGGACTCGACGGAATTGTAATAGCCGGTGTGGTCGCCATAGGGGCCTTCCTCGCCATAATTCGACAAGGAGACATGGCCCTCGAGCACGATTTCGGCCTGCGCGGGCACTTTCAACGGGACAGTTTTGCAGTCCACGAGCTCCATCTTGGCGCCGCGCAAAAGCCCCGCGAATTGATACTCCGAGACCGTATCCGGGACCGGGGTGACGGCGGCCAGAATGGCGCCCGGATCGGCGCCGATGACGACGGCGGCGGGGAAGGAGTCGTCGCGTTCGGCCTTCCAGCGCGCGTGTTGCTGGGCGCCGCCGCGATGTTTGAGCCAGCGCATCAGCGTGGTGTCGCGCCCGGTGACCTGCATCCGATAGACGCCGAGATTGTATCCGTCGGTCCGGTCGCCTTTCGGGTCGGGGCCCTGGGTCACCACCAGTGGCCAGGTAATCAGCGGCGCGGGTTCACCGGGCCAGCAGGTCTGGATTGGCAGGCGGGCGAGGTCGATATCGTCGCCGGTCAGCACGATATCCTGACACGGCGCGGACCGGACGGTTTTGGGCTGCATCGCCATGACGGTCTTGACCATTGGCAACATGCCCATGGCCTCGCGCCAGCCGCCGGGCGGTTGCGGCTGGCGCAGGAAGGCGAGGGTCTCGCCGACTTCACGCAGTTCATGGGGGTCGCGCTCCATGCCCCAGGCGACCCGTTCGACCGTGCCGAACAAATTGACCAGCACGGGCATGTCGGATTTGTCGCCGTTTTCGTTAATGACGTTTTCAAACAGCACCGCCGGGCCGCCTTCGGCCAACAGTCTTGTCTGGATTTCGGTCATTTCCAGATGAGTCGACACCGGTGCAGAGACGCGGACCAGCCGCCCTTCGAATTCGAGGCGGGTCATGAAGTCGCGCAGGGAGCTGTAGGACATAAGGGCCTGCTTTCGGGGGCTTGCTGTAGGGCGCCTGTTTTTGGCGTGGCGGTCTATATAGTATAACGCGGCCGCAAACGCGACTATTGCGGTGCTGGATGTTGCTTGGCGAGAAAATTGATTTGGGTTTATGGGAGACAGATATGTCGGATTGGCACAATACGAGCGCGGATCGGGAAACGGCGCTGGCGCGCGCGCGGGGCTATCCCTATCCCTTGCCATCGGATTCCTATACCTGGAACAATGGCGTCGTGGGAGCGTTTGATCCCGCTGCGCGCTCGGGGCGCACGCCGGTGCTGGCGGTCGGCTCCAATCAGGCGCCCGACCAGTTAACCCGCAAGTTTGGTCGCGACGGGAATTCGCCAATCCCGGTGCAACGTTGCCATGTGCGTGATTTCGACGTGGTGTACGCCGCGCATATCGCGCGTTACGGCTCGGTGCCCGCGATGCTCCAGGCGTCGCCCGGAACCGAGGTTTCCCTGTTTGCGACATGGCTGAACGACGAACAGCTGGCGATCATGAATCAGACCGAGCTGGATTCCGCACATTACCATTTTGGATTGCTGGAAGACGTCGTGGTGACCCTGGACGATGGATCGGTGATGAATGAGCTGCACGCCTATATCGGACGGCGCGGTCATTTGCTGCGCGAGGGCGCGCCGGTGGCGCTGTCGACTATCACGGCGCGGGACCGGCGATATACGGCGAGGGATTCGACCGTGATGTTATCGGATTTGCGCGCGGCGTTTTCAGACACGCCGTTGGCGCATGAGGGCGACGTGGATGATTTTATTATGCGGATGATCGAGGATCAGGATTACCGCGAGGCCTGTGTTGATGCGGTGTCGGTGGACGCCGTCGCGTTCGGGTATCCCTATAAAGTGATCGCGGGTTAACGGGACGCTGAACTCAGGGATCTGGTGTGAGTCGCCAGACGATGGCGTTGCGCGCATCGGTATCCTCGACGGCGCTGGATTCCATGATTCCATAGCGAATGACCCATTCCATACCGTCTCTGGGCAGATACGCGCGACCGGGATCGCCGAGCAAGACAGGCTTGCCCGTGTTCGCCAACCCGCGCAGCCATGTGATGGTGCGGTCCGCCATGGGTTGTTCGTAACAGACATCGCCCGCCAGAACGATATCGACGTCGTCGAGCGGGTCGCCGATCAGGTCTTGCGCCTCGGTTGTGATCGAAACCTCGTTGGCGCTTGCGTTCAGCGCCATGGCGGTGATGGCGAAGGGGTCGATATCGTTGGCCGTAACCGATGCGGCGCCCGCCATGATGGCGGCGATGGCGACCAGCCCGCTGCCGGACGCAAAGTCGAACACGCGCTTGCCGCGCACGGTTTCGGGATGGTCGAGGATGTACCGCGCGATGGCCTGACCGCCCGCCCAGGCGAAGGCCCAATAGGGCGCCGGCAGGCCATAGACGTCCAGTTCGGCCTCGGTCGCCATCCACAGCGGCTGGGTCTCATGGGCGAGATAAAGTTCGATTTCGTCTACGAGCGGCGCGGTTCCCAGCACCGTATTGCCGCAAATAAACCCGGCGGGGTCGGCGCTGGCGGAAACGGGTGGTTCTTCACGCATGCGCCGCCCCCTCGCCTAGTACGCTCCGGCGATAATGCCGAGGAGCAGGATCAGGCCGAAGATGCGGTTGGATTTGAACTTGGCGAGGCAATTTTCAGGATCGTTGATATCGACTGTCCACGCCTGCCAGATCAAATGAAGGGCGGCGAGCGCGAGAACGATAAAAAATCGGGGACTCAGTTCGGCGGAGAGCCCGGCCATCGCCAGCAGGCCGATTGTGATCGCATAGAAAAGGAACAGAAAGGACCGGGTGCGCTCGCCCAGCTTCAGCGCGGAGGATTTAACGCCGATCAGCACGTCGTCCTCCTTGTCCTGATGGGCGTAGATCGTGTCATACCCCAGCGTCCAGGCGATCCCCGCCGCATACAGCCACAGGGCGGGGGCGTCGAGCGAGCCGGTGATAGCGGTCCAGCCGACCAGCGCGCCCCAGTTGAAGGTCAGTCCCAGAAACGCCTGGGGCCAATAGGTGACCCGCTTCATCAGGGGGTAAATCGCGACCAGCAGCAGCGCCGAGGCGCCGATGATGACGGTCAACAGGTTGAAGGTCAGTAATATCGCTAACCCGGTGAGCATCAGGGCGATCATGAAGAAGACAGCCTGGCGGACGGTGATTGCGCCGCTGGGAATGGGACGGGTGGCGGTGCGCGCGACCTGTCCGTCGAAATTGCGGTCCATGATGTCGTTCCAGACGCACCCAACGCTGCGCATGACCAAAGACCCGACGGCGAAAAGTGCAAAATGCCAAAGCTCTGGCGGGCGAATCATCATGGCTGTGGCGAGTGCAGAGCCCCACAAGCACGGTAAAAGCAGCAGCCAGGTTCCGATGGGGCGGTCGATCCGCGCCAGCCGCGCATAGGGCCGGAACGGCGCGGGCAGATGCGTATCAACCCAGTGGCCAGCGGGAATATCGCTGGCGGATGTGACCTTTGCGGGTTTTGTCATATCGACTCTCAAATGTTCAAAGTGGTCTAGTCCACCGGGGGTCGTGCGGGCAAGTCTTGAATTATCCTTGAATTTGCGGGGCTTCTAAATAACGAACTTGACGTGTTAAATAAATTACCCTTTGTTGTAACGGTCGGTTTGGGGCCGTGCGCGTCGCACGTAGAAATTCTGATGATCGCAATCTGGAACAATATAATCCTATGTCCGCACCGATAAAACCGGGCGTTAATCCGGTCACGAATAAAGCGCAGTTGGTCGAAGATCTGGCGACGGGCTGTAAGCCGCCCACCGATTGGCGTATTGGCACGGAACACGAAAAGTTTCCGTACAATCTCGATTCCAACAAGCGGCTTCCCTATGAAGGGACGCCCGGCATCAAGGCGCTGCTGGAAGGATTACAGCGGTTCAATTGGGACCCGGTGGTGGAAAACGGCAATATTATTGCGCTGACGCGGTCGGATGGCAGCTCGGTGTCGCTGGAGCCCGGCGGGCAGTTTGAATTATCGGGCGCGCCGCTGAACACTATCCATGAAACCTGCGCGGAGGTGCATGAGCATCTCGATCAGGTCCGTGAAGTCTGCGGGGAGATGGGCGCGGGCATGGCGGGGTTGGGGTTTGATCCCAAATGGCGGCGCGACGATGTCCATTGGATGCCCAAGGGGCGCTACAAGATCATGCGCGAATACATGCCGACGCGCGGGTCGCTGGGCCTTGATATGATGTTGCGGACCTGCACGGTGCAGGTCAATCTGGACTTTCAGTCGGAAGCCGACATGGTGAAGAAAATGCGCGTGGCCGTGGCGTTGCAGCCAATCGCCACGGCGTTGTTCGCCGCATCGCCCTTCACCGAAGGCAAGCCGAACGGATTTCAGAGTTTTCGCAGCAATGTCTGGACGGACACCGATCCGGACCGCTGCGGCATGTTGCCGTTTGTGTTTGAAGACGGGTTCGGGTTTGAGCGTTGGGTCGATTATCTGCTCGATGTGCCCATGTATTTTATTTACCGCGCGGGCGTGTATCAGGATGTGTCCGGGCTGTCGTTCCGCGACTATATGGCCGGGCGTCTGGAGGGCCATGTCGGCGAAGTGCCGACGTATGCCGACTGGATGGATCACATGACG
Organism: Alphaproteobacteria bacterium; assembly: GCA_047631095.1. Classification (GTDB taxonomy): domain Bacteria; phylum Pseudomonadota; class Alphaproteobacteria; order UBA8366; genus JABJJH01. Next base: position 2,772 of record JBLHZD010000105.1, on the reverse strand, counting down.
ACAGCGTTCCCCGAGGTTCGTCTGAAGCATTATATCGAGATGCGCGGCGCCGATGGCGGCCCGTGGCGCGGACTCTGCGCGTTGCCCGCATTGTGGGTCGGGCTGCTTTACGATTCATCGGCGCTCGACGCTGCGTGGGACTTGTGTAAGGACTGGACCAAAGTGGAACGCGCGGCCCTGCGTGACAATGCGCCGCGACAGGGGCTGAAAACGCCCTTCCGTAACGAGACGATCCGTGAAATCGCCCTGCGCGTTCTGGAAATTTCGCGCGCCGGACTCGTCAGTCGCAAGCAACTGGATCGATCCGGGCGTGATGAATCGCAGTTCCTGGATGTTATCGATGACATTGCGGCAAGGGGCAAAACCGCTGCGGATGACATGCTCGACGCCTACAACAACCGCTGGAACGGCGATATCGACAAGGTCTACGAAGAGTATTCCTACTAAATCAGCTCAGGCTAGACCGGCTCAGGCGTTGGTCGCGCGTTTATTTATTTATTCAATCGTGGCGGTTTTGTTGTCGACCCTTATCGTTCGAAAAACCCGCACGGGATTTTCTTTGTCGTCCTTGCCCGTGTATTCGACCGTAATGACGTCGACGAGCAGTTTTGTCGCGACATAGTGGTTGGGTTGATCCAGAACCGCGCCGGGCTCGATCCGGTACTTCACCAGCGCTTCGGCGCATTCTTCGCCATGGTGCACACAGACCCGGCCTTTTTCGAGGAGGACGCCCATTCCAGCGGATTCCGTAAAGCGGCAGATATGGCCATAGGTATGGCGGCCGTCTTTGAAGCTGTATTCGACATTGACCAGATCCATGGTCATGGCGGCTTTATCCACATCAGGCTTGGCCGCTTGCTCGGCGTCGTCGCCGCAGCCGCCAAGAACCATCGCCGCGGCCGCCAAGAACCATCGCCGCGGCGAAAAATACGCACAGCGTCGCGGCTTTTCCCGATAAGTTCATTATGTCGCCGTCCCGCCGACGGTGAGGCCGTCAAGCCTGAGCGTTGGTTGCCCCACGCCGACGGGGACGCTTTGACCGTCCTTGCCACAGGTGCCGACGCCGGGATCCAGCTTCATGTCGTTGCCGATCATGCTGACGCGGGTCAGCGCGTCCGGGCCGTTGCCGATCAGGGTTGCGCCCTTGACCGGCGCGCCGATTTTACCGTCTTCAATCTTGTAGGCCTCGGTGCAGCTGAACACGAACTTGCCGCTGGTGATATCGACCTGACCGCCGCCGAAATTAACGGCGTAGAGCCCGTTCTTGACCGATTTCAGAATTTCTTCCGGGTCCTTGTCGCCATCGAGCATGAAGGTGTTGGTCATGCGCGGCAGGGGGGCGTGGGCGAAAGACTGGCGACGGCCATTGCCGGTCGGCGCCATATTCATCAGGCGCGCATTCATACGATCCTGAATGTACCCCACAAGGATACCGTCTTCGATCAGCGTGGTGCGGCTGCTGGGTGTGCCTTCATCGTCGATGGTGATGGAGCCGCGCCGGTCGCCAATGGCGCCGTCATCAACGACGGTTACGCCAGGAGCGGCGACCCGTTCGCCCATCAATCCGGCGAAGGCTGAGGTTTTCTTGCGATTGAAATCGCCTTCCAGCCCATGACCAATCGCCTCGTGCAGCAGGACGCCGGGCCAACCGGGACCCATGACAACGGACATTTCGCCCGCGGGCGCCGGAACGCTTTCTAGATTGACCAGCGCCTGACGCAGGGCTTCATCGGTTTGCGCCCGCCAGGCGGAGGGGTCGATATAGGCCTCGTAGCCCAACCGCCCGCCAACGCCGTGACCACCGCTTTCCATGCGGTCGCCCTGGCCGACGACGACGGAAACATTCAGGCGGACCAAAGGTCGGATATCTGCGACGCGTCGCCCGCCGGGCCGGATAATCTGGATCGCTTGCCATTCGCCGGAAATAGACGCGGTGACCTGTTTGACGCGACTGTCGCTGGCGCGTGCATAGGCGTCGATTTCGCCCAGCAGCGCGACCTTCGCCTCAAAACCCATGGCCTCCAGAGGGTTGTCGTCGTCATACAGGCTGTTGTTGGTCGCCGACGGCGCCTCCGCCTGTATTCCTGTATGGCCGGATTGTACGGCGCGTACGGCGCTGGCGGCGCGCTTCAGCGCGGCTTCGCTTAACTCGGCGGAATGGGCGTATCCCGTCGCTTCGTCGGCGACGGCGCGCAGGCCGAAGCCTTGCATGGTGTCGAAGCCTGCGGTGCGGATGCGGCCATCGTCGAAAGCGACGCTTTCCGACTGGCAGTACTCCAGATAAAGCTCGCCATCATCGGCGTCGCGAAGCGCATCGTCGACGATGCGCTCAACCTGGGACTGGTCCAGCCCCGCGCGTTCAAAAAATAATGTATCGGTTTTCGCTAAATCGGACATTGCCGGTTCCTTAGTTCGTGTCGCCTCGTTCGTATAACGCTGACGCCCCTGTCGGGGAATCATATGAGAATATGGCAGAAACAAGTGCGAAAAACAGCCCGTAATCGTATTTGGGATGCGCCAAATTTTTGGCGTTTGCGGCATAATGTCGCGCGGCCTGTGTCTGGAAAGAGGCTTGGGGTCATGCCGCGCTGGCTGTGTGGCGGCGTATTTAACGGTGTTTCGGCGCGTTCTTTGTGTATAAGGACTGCGGACAATCACGCTTGATAGATAGCCCCAAGCGTCTAGAATAACGGCGAGATCGCTAGGGGTGGTGGATTGAGCGTGGACGGGGTGCATCGAAATTAATTTGAAAAGCCGCTGCGCTGGAAAAGT
>JBLHZD010000104.1:0-12049 GCA_047631095.1 Alphaproteobacteria bacterium | reverse complement strand
ATAATCAAACGAAGACTATTGACGGAATACCGAATCTGTAAAATTCACGCCTTTCTCAAAAACTAGGCACGAAAAATCTGTAAACTGTCTAAAATCTACCATTGCAAAGTTTGAATGCTGATGAAACTTGGTGTTGGTTATTCGAAACTCACCGTCAAAGGATGTCGTTTCGAAACTTGTTTTACCAGAAAACTCAGCGTTAGTAAGGTCAATATTTCCCGGAACATGATTACGACTGAGTACATTTGCCCCTCCTTTTTTTAATAGGAACGGCCCCCGAATTTTTACGCCACTTAAATTAACGGTTTCTCCAGCTTTAGAATTTAATATTCGACTTATTATTTCTTGTTTAACTCTATCAAGGTATTCGCTATCCCAGTTTTTCTGTCCGTTAATTGGTAAATGGAACGGGCACCAATATTTGCCATCAAAGGAAACGCATTCCTCATCTGTTATTTCGGTAAATTGACAGTGTGTTTCTTTGTCTTTCTCGCCCGGTTCATTAGAGTTATATTCACAAGGCATTACGTTCACCCACCTGCCACTACGCGTCGATACGACAACGCTTCCGCTACATGGATGCGGCGCACGGGTGCGTCCGGCGTGGCTGCTTCTTCTAAATCAGCCAGCGTTCGCGCGACGCGGAGAACGCGGTGGTAGCCTCTCGCCGAGAGTTTTAGTTTGTTGGCGGCCTCTGCCAGTAGGGCGGCGCCTTGGGTATCGGGCGTGGCGGTTTGGGCGAGTGCGTCGCCGTCGACTTCGGCGTTGGTGCGGGCTTCTGTGGACTCATCTTTTTCATAACGCGCGGTCTGGATCGCTCTTGCGCGCGCCACGCGGGCGGCGACGGTTTTTGAATCCTCGGCGGGTGGCGGCAGGGAGAGGTCGGCGGCGCTGACGGCGGGTACATCGACATGCAGGTCGATGCGGTCGAACAGCGGGCCGGAGATTTTGGATTGATAATCGCGGGCGCATTTTGGCGCGCGGCTGCACGCCAGCGCCGGGTCGTCCAGATGACCGCAGCGACACGGGTTCATGGCGGCGATCAACTGAAAGCGCGCGGGATAGGTGATATGGGCGTTGACCCGCGCCACGGAGACGCGCCCGGTCTCCAGTGGTTGACGCAGGGCCTCCAGCGCGGGCCGGGCGAATTCCGGCAGCTCGTCCAGAAACAACACCCCGTTATGGGTCAGGCTGATCTCGCCGGGCTTGGCGCGCGCGCCGCCGCCGACAAGTGCGGGCAGGGAGGCGGAATGATGGGGGTCGCGAAACGGGCGGGTTTGGCTGATCACCCCGTCCTCGAGCAGCCCGGCGATGCTGTGGATCATGCTGACCTCCAGCGCCTCGCGTGGGGCCAGCGGCGGCAGGATGCCGGGCAGGCGTTGCGCCAGCATGGATTTGCCCGACCCCGGTGGACCCATCATCAGTAAATTATGGCCTCCGGCGGCGGCGATTTCCAACGCGCGTTTGGCGGTTTCCTGTCCCTTGATGTCGCGTAAATCCAGCGGCGCGGGGCCGGATTCCGTCGCCATGACGGGTTCCGGCGCGGCCAGAATTTGCACGCCTTTGAAATGGTTGATCAGCGCCAGAAGGTTGTCCGGGGCCAGCACTTCAACATCCCAGGCCCACGCGGCTTCCGCCCCACACGCGGCGGGGCAGATCAGCCCATGGCCCGCCGCGCTGGCGCCGATGGCGGCGGGCAACACGCCCGCGACCGGGCTCAACGCGCCGTCGAGCGCCAGTTCCCCCAGCACGGCGTAACCCTGCACGTCTTCCTGCGCGACGACACCCATCGCGACCAGCAGACCGAGCGCGATGGGCAGGTCATAATGGCTGCCTTCTTTTAAGACATCGGCGGGGGACAGATTGATCGTGATGCGCTGTGGCGGCAGGGCGAGGCCCAGCGCACCCAGCGCCGCACGCGCTCCCGGCTTTCGCCCACAGCCTTGTCTGGTAGACCGACGATGGTGAAGGCAGGCAAACCATTGGCCATATGGACCTGAACATCGATGTCTAGCGTATCCACGCCTTGAAAGGCGATGGTTTGAACCCGCGCAACCATTTTGGATTGTTCCCTTTTTTAAAAACCCGATTATCGGGAATTAGAGTATCAGAACGAAAAGGGAACGCAACAGCAGTATTCTATAAGTTTCAGCTAGATCAATCAGGACGCAGAATCTCGAAGATATTGTCGGTGGTGCCGTAATCCATATAGCCCAGGCGCGCCAGCGGGCGGTATTTCGCCATGTCGATCATGCCGTCGTCGATGATGTTGTCATCGATATGAATGCCGACAACCTCGCCAATCACCATGTTGTTTTTGGTCTTGGGGTTGCTGGTGGGCAGGGTGACGTTCATCAGGAATTTGCATTCCAGCGCCGCCGGGGCTTCCTTGATGCGCGGCACGCTCACGTTGACCGACGGTTCCGGCGTCAAACCCGAAAGCGCAAATTCATCGACTTCCGGGCCGACATGGGCGGAGGATGTGTTCATCGCGTCGCGCAGGTCATAGCTACACAGATTGACGACAAACTCGTTGGTCTTTTCGATGTTCAGCAAGGTGTCTTTCTGACCACCGCTGGGCCGGGGGCCATTGGGCGCAAAAAAGATCATCTGCGGGCGCTCGCTGACGGCGTTGAAAAAGCTGAACGGCGCCAGATTGAGCACGCCGTCGCCATCCACCGTGCTGACCCAGGCGATGGGCCGAGGTGAAATCAGCGCCTTGAACGGGTTGTGCTTCAGATTGTGTTTTGCGGGATCGTCATAAAACATGTTTTTGTTCCTGTTCGTGAATTTTAGTGAATTTCCATATCGGATATAGCGTCGAGATCGGGGTCCAGTCCAATGCCGGGCGCCTCGGGCATTCGCAGCCAGCCGTTTTCCGGTTCGGGCACGGATTTGAACACCCGCTTGCAGGTCTGGATTGACAGATAATGGCATTCGACCAGCCCGCCATTCGCCGCGCCCGCATGCAGGTGCATATTGTGGAACGGCCAGGCGCCGCCATTGTCGATGGTGACGTTGAAGGCCTGGGCCATGCCCGCGATCTTGGCGCATTGGGTATACCCGCCAGAGATAACGACATTGGGCTGAATTACATCGACCGCGCCATGGATCATCAAGTCGCGATATCGGTGCGCCTGGCCTTCATTTTGTCCGCACGCCAGCGGGATCGTCGTCTGGCGGCGCATATCGACCATGGGCGGAATGTCGTTCTGGTTGATGGGTTCTTCGAAAAACGCGATGTCGAATTCTTCCAGTCGCCGAGCCAGCTTGATCGCGTGCATCGGGTCAAAGCTGCAATTGGCGTCGATATAAAGCCCGACATCGGGCCCGGCGGCGTCGCGCACCGCACGTACCCGCAACACATCCTCGGCGATGGCGTCTTCCAGCGGGCGGGGTTCGTCGCGCCGCGCCAGCGCATTCATGCCGACGGTCATTTTCAGTTTGTCGAAGCCCTCATTCATCCAGTGGCGGGTCGCATCGCCCAACTGGTCGCGGTCGAAAAACCCGAAGCCGAAGGTGGCGTAAACGGGCACCGTATCGCGCGCGCCGCCCAGCAATCGCCAGACCGGCAGATCCAGCGCCTTGCCCTTGATATCCCACAGCGCGACGTCGATGGCGGCGATGGCGTGCATGCCGTGGCCGCCCTGTCCGCGCGGGCACAGCTTCCAGTATAGCTTGTCCCAGATGCGGTCATTGGCGAGCGGGTCGTCGCCCAAAATCGCCGGGCCTGCGACTTTGTTGATGGCGGTCGCCACAACCTCGACATTGGTGATGGCGGAAATGCCGTAGCCGATCAGGCCCGTATCGGTCTCCACCTCCGCAAAGACAATCGTCATGGATTGGGTGTCGGTTCGCCCCATGACGCCGATGGGAAACTCCACATGCAGCGGGTGGGCCTGGACGCGGGTAATTTTCATCGGTTTCACGTGATCACCTCATCAACGATCAGGAGCGCATTGAGCGCCCGGGGAAACCCGGAGAACGGGCCGGTCTGAATGATGATTTCGACGATCTCGTCTTTCGTCAGACCCACATTCAATGCGGAGCGAAAGAATTTTCGTGATTGCGACTCCGCCTCGATGGCGGTGAAGGCGGCGACCGAACAGACCATCCGTTGGCGGCGCGTGATATCGGGTCGGTTCCAGACCTCGCCGTAAAGATACTGGATCGCGGTGACGTAGAGCTTGGCGGCGGATTGCGGGCCGGGCGCGGCGTATCCGGCATCCGCCCGTTCGCCGTGCAGGTCGCGCATGGTGTCCTGTCCCATCTGGTCCAGTTCCGGCAAATCCGCTTCTGGCAGGGTCACGTCGGGAAGGGCGATGCCGCGTTTGGCCAACACATCGGCGACGATGAACAGCGAATTCTCCATCGTGGGCACGCCGCAATACATGCCGCAATGGATCATGACTTCCTGTATCGTGCGCGGCTCCAGTCCGATATTCAGCGCTGCGCCCACATAGGTCGCCAGCTGGGGCAGGCGTTGTTGAGAGGTCAGCGCCGATAGGGTCGCCAGCATGCGTTCCTCCAGTTCCAGCCCGGGTCGCGCCCAGATTTTACCAAACACCACCTCGTCGCCCAATCGGCTGAAGCCCGGCGCCATTTCCGGGCCGACCCAGTCCTGAAGCCCCAGTTTCCGCCGCAATGTCGCGCCGGTTTCCCGCAAATCATCCCGCGCCGTCATGGGGGATTCTCCTTCTTGAAATATTTTATTGGAAAGACGATGAAGTTTCCCGGATTGTGCGCGAAATGGAAGACGCTAATCAAGAAGGAAACCAAAATGACGACAACAACCCTCAGTGACGAAACGCGCGAAAAATTTCGCGGAATCAGCGCCGCGACGCTGTGCACCGCCTTGTTTAAGGTCGGGCTGCGCAACCAGTTTATCCAGAATGTGCATCCGGTGGCGCCCAAACCCGTCAATATGGTCGGGCAGGCCTACACCATGCGCTACATTCCCGCGCGCGAGGATCTGAACACCATTTCGGTGTTTCAGGACCCGGCCCATCCGCAGCGTGTGGGCGTCGAAGAAATTCCGTCCGGCCATGTGATGGTGATCGACAGCCGCAAGGATGCGCGCGCGGCCTCCGCCGGGTCGATTTTGATTACGCGCATGATGATGCGCGGCGTCGCTGGCGTGGTGACCGATGGCGGGTTTCGCGACGCGCCGGAAATCGGCCAGCTCGACATGCCGTGTTATCACAACCGGCCGTCCGCGCCGACGAACCTCACCCTGCATCAGGCGATTGAGCTGAACGGCCCCATCGGCTGCGGCGACGTTGCGGTGTTTCCCGGCGATGTGGTTGTTGGCGATCAGGAAGGCGTGGTCGTTATTCCTCTCCACATGGCCGACGATATCGCGGCGGAAGGATTCGAGATGACCGCGTTTGAAGATTTCGTCACCGAGGAAGTGCAGTCGGGTAAATCCGTCAAAGGCCTCTATCCCCCAACGGCGGACGACACCCTGGACAACTTCGCCGCGTGGCGCAAAAAAAACGGGCGCTGACGGAAAAGCGTCCGGTCGAATGATCCCGGCTAATTGACATCAGCCCATTGACCCTGGCCAATTGATCCGGGTCAATGGTGCCGCCGTCGCCCTCGGGCATAGTTAGGGTCTCCCGGCATCATTGTGGAAAGCAAAGATCATCGAACCAACCAAACCTCCGTCGATATTTTTGGTCAGCCCGCATCGGTTGTTTTTTTTAATGACGGCGGTTTACGGGACGCTCGCCATGGCGTTGTGGCTAGGCGGGCTGAGCGGCGCCTTGCCCTTTGGTCCCGGCTGGCATGGTCATGAAATGATCTTCGGTTTTGCAGGCGCGACTATCGCGGGCTTTTTGTTGACCGCTGTGCCGCGCTGGACCGGACAGGCGGGGCTGAAGGGCTATGGGCTGCTCGCGTTGTTTGGCCTGTGGGTCTTGGGCCGCCTGACCATGGCTTTCGATGGTCCCGGCTGGCTGGATATGTTGTTTCTGCCGGCGTTGGCGGTCGTTGTGGCGCGCGATATCGTGGCGGGGCGAAACTGGCGAAACCTCGCCATTCCCGTCGTGCTGGTGTGTTTGAGTATCCTGAATATTCGGTTTCATTTTGATTCTGGAATGATCGACGCGTCCGATGCGCTGCGGGCGTCGGTCTTTGTGATTACCGCGTTGATATCCCTGATCGGCGGGCGCGTGATTCCGCCCTTCACGTCAAATGCGTTGGGGATAAAGATTACCGGCGGCCCGTTCGCCAAGGTGTTGGAGGTCGCGTCGGTTCCCGCCGTGCTCTCGGTCGCCGCCTTGTCGCTCGCGGCACCGGACAGCGCCTTGTTTGGCGTGGCGGCGTTGACGGCGGCGCTGGTGTTGGGCGCGCGCATGGTCACCTGGCGCCTGACCGCGACGTTCAAATCGCCGATTCTGTGGGTGCTGCACGCCGGATACGCCTGGCTGCCAATTGGATATTGTCTGGTGGGACTGGCCGCTTTGACCGGATGGCCGGACCTCTCCAACGCGCTCCACGGGTTGACCACCGGGGCCGTCGGCGTGATGATTCTGGCGATGGCCAGCCGCGCGGCGCTGGGCCATGCCGGCCGTGCGCTCACGGCCAACGCCGCCACCCACGCCGCCTATTGGTTGGTGCTGGCCGCAGCGGTGATCCGCGTCTTCGCGCCCGCTGACTGGTTAGAGATCGCGGGCGGCGCCTGGGTCCTGTCCTACGGAATATTCGCCATCGCCTTTTGGCCCGTGCTGATGCGCCCGAGGGTCGATGGAAACCCGGGGTGAGGGGTTTTTTAAGAGAAGTCGACCAGGAAAAATCGGGAAAGACGCTTGTGGACAACGGCGGGTCGACGCGGCCTTGTCTCGTTTGTGACGTCGATTAACGGGCCCGTCGCGGTTTCATGTCGAAGGCGATGCAAATCCGTTCGTCGTCGGACATAAAGGGAATAACCCGATGCGGCAGTGAAGACGGGAATAGGACCAAAACACCCGGAGCCGTTTCGATGACCTTACGTGGATAATCATCTCGGACGACCGGTAAATCGTATCCTCTGAGAGAATACTCGATATTGCCTTCGTCCTGACTGCGCTGTTCCGGGACACGGATATACAATACCCCGCTTACCCAACCGGTATGGACATGAGCGGAGATTTCCCCGCCTTGATTGAGTCGTACATACCAGCCTTCCAGGTCGTAATCCGTTGGCCAGCTGTCCATAAAGAGTGACTGCTTTGAACAGTGGGTTTTGTAATAGCGGTCAATAAAGCGCCGCAGCAAAGCATCAAGCGCCAAGGTTTGGTCGCTGTCGTCGTCGAATAAATTTCCCACCGAATTGTAGCCGGCTGATATGTGTCCCTGGGAAAATTTTTGGCCCCAATTATCGTTACGAATGTCGTGTTCGAAATTCCGCAGCAATGACGCGTTTTTGACTGAATCCTCGCCCTTGTCTTGCACGATATTGTAGGTTGTCACCAAATTTACCGGGTTTTCGCAGAACTCGTACAAGTTTGTTTCGTTCACTTGCTGCGCCAGCCCGAAAATTATAATCCTGACGCTGGCTTATGAGCCGCAAATGTTCCTGAAACCCGAGCATGTCGTTTTTGTGGTAGTAGCATTCCAACATGGGGGCGCTAACGGTCGGTCGCGTGCAATTAGGGTCCGCTGCAACATAGCATGCGATTGCTTCGTCGTATTTCAATAACGCCATAAATGCGCCACCCATATTTATATGGGCGTCGACATAGTCGGGCTTAAGTTCCAGCGCCCGACCGTAGCATTCCAGGGCGTCTTCCAGTCGACCGGCGTCCTTGAATGCGATGCCAAGATTATTATGCGTTTCGGCTTGATCCGGGCGGAGCGCCAACGCTTGATGGAAATGGTCAATGGCCTCGTCGACCAAGCCAAGTTCGCGCAGCGTATTCCCGAGATTGCTATGCGCCTCGGCGATGGACGGGTTAATGTTCAGGGCGCTTCGGTAACTGGTCACCGCCTCTTCCAGCCGACCCAATTCCATAAAAGCGGCGCCGAGATTGCTATACGCTTCGACATAGTTGGGCTCCAGCGCTAGCGCGTTACGGTATTTGTCGACGGCTTCTTCTGAGCGTCCCAATTTATGCAAAGTATTGCCGAGGTTGTTGAGCGCCTCTCCAAAATCCGGTTGCAGCGATAGCGCTTGCACGAAATAGGCTTCTGCGTCGTTAAGCTTATTCTGATCCAGTAGGGTTGCGCCAAGATTGTTCTGGGCCTCGGCATAATTCGGTGCGATTTTTAACGCCCTTAGATAACATTCAATCGCGGCGTCATTTTGTTTTAGTTCACTGTGCGCCAGGCCAAGGTTGTTATGGGCCTCTGGATAATCCGGCTTTAGAATCAGCGCTGATTGGTAACAGGAAATCGACTCTCCGATGTTTCGATTTTCATGCAACGCGATGCCAAGGTTGTAATGGGCTTCGGCTAGTTGCGGGTTAAGCGCCAATGCCTGGCGAAAACAATCAATAGCGTCCTTTAGTTTCCGCTGTCCTGTCAGCGCTGCGCCGAGAATATTGCGGAGTATGAAAACCTTTGGAAAACGCTTAATTAAGGTGCGTGTATGGTTTTCCACCTCTTCTAATCGCCCCGAATCCAGCAAAGCGATCAGGGATTGCACATCTTCGTCCGTGAGGCGGCTGGTCGAAAATCTAATCTCGGACATTTCGGCGTTTGTCACTTTTCAAAAGCGAACATTGGGAGCCAGCTTATTGTGCCAACGAGGGTAGGACTTGTCACGAGTAGGCTTAAATATCACCGGGTTGAAGCGCAATGTCTGACACGCAGCGATTGGTTTCGTCCAACAGGCGTTGGTGGCCAAATGCGGACCTGAACCTGGCTGGATGAGAGCGTCGCGACGCCGCTGGGCGGGAGCCGTCCATTTCGAGTAGGAACGTGGTGGCGAACACATCAGCAAACCGGTCAGCCAAGCCGTATCGACAAATCCACTGGAAAAATTTGACGGCCAGCCGTTAGTAATAGCCTCGTGGAATGAGCCCATTGTTGTAGGCTTCCCGCTCCAGCTCTTCGCGAAATTCGAGATGAGCGATGGAGATCATTGCCGTGGCGCGCTCCGCGACCGATTTTCCCTTGAGGCAAACCATGCCGAATTCTGTCGCCGCATACATGATGTCGGTCCGCGGTACGGTGACAATCGTGCCGCCCGGAAAATCCACGACGACACGGCTCTTGTGGACGTCGCCCTTCTCGTAGGTCGAGGGCATGCAAAGGATCGCTCGACCGCCATTGGACTGATAGGCGGCGCGCACGAAGCCAAGTTGACCGCCCGTGCCGCTAAAGTGTCGGTGTCCCGACGATTCAGAGGCCGCCTGACCCTGCAAATCCATTTGGCCGGTACTGTTGACGGCCACGACATTGTCGTTACGCGCGACAGAATGGGGCAAATTGGTGTAGGCGACGCCTCGCGTCTCGAAAGCCTCGTTGCGGTCTATATACGAATAGAGTTGTCGCGACCCGAGGGCGAATGCGTAAACGGCCTTGCCCACATCGACTTGTTTGCGCGCACCGGTCGCAAGGCCTTCCTTGACGAGTTCCATCAGGCCTTCGACCATCATTTCGGTGTTGATGCCGAGATCCTTGACCCCAGCGTCTTGCAGACTCCGGCGTCGGAAAATGAACGCGGCGGACATGAAGCCAAAGCTTATGCGCCCGCGCGCCGGATGGCGCTGGGCGGCCGTTTGTAGACTTCGGCGAAAACAGCATTGAACCGGCGCAGGCTTCGAAAGCCCGATTGAAGCGCAATGTCCGACACCTGGAGATTGGTTTCGTCCAACAGGCGTTTGGCGCGTTGTACGCGCGCCGTCCGCGCGACCTGCGTCGGGCTCGCGCCGAGATATTTCAGGAACAGCCGGGAGAGATGGCGGGATCCGACGCCAAGCTGTTCCGCCAGCGTTTGCACAGTGTCATCATCCAGCGCGCCATTTTTTATCAACCGGACCGCGCGCTCCACGGTCGTCCGCGATCCATTCCACGCGGGCGAGAACGGCGCTGTTTCGGGTCGGCAACGCAGGCAGGGCCGAAACCCGTTTTGCTCCGCCGCCGCCGCCGAGGGGTAAAAAGACACGTTCTGCGATTTGGCGGGAAGGACCGGGCATACGGGTCTGCAATAGATTCCCGTCGTGCGGACGCCAGAGAAAAACAGGCCGTCATAACGCCGGTCCCGGTTGACGCGCGCCGCCTCGCAAACAGCGACATTCATGACGCCTGTCTCAGAAAGGACCTCTGACATTATCCCTGACATCACCCCTGAAATTTTTGGCGATGGGGTCCGATTCCGGCCAGCCATATGGTTCTCCCAATGCTACTTCGTATGACTTTAAAGCGTCAGGTGGGTGAAACAATGCGAGATGAGAAACACTTTTTTGGCTGGTCTGTCGCGTGGGCGGCGTTCGTTCTGGCGGTGTTCGCCTGGGGCGTCGGGTTTTACGGCCCTTCGGTTTTTCTTCAGACCCTGCACGATAAAAATGGATGGTCTATCTCGCAAATATCGATGGCGATTACGCTTCATTTTCTGTTGAGCGCGGTTCTCATCGCCGTCCTGCCTGAGATACACCGCAAGTTTGGCCTTGGCGGGACGACATTTTGGGGCGGCGTGATGATGGCGCTTGGCTTGATCGGGTGGTCCGGCGCTACCCATCCCTGGCATCTTTTTCTTGCCGCGATTCCCAGCGCCATCGGTTGGGCGACGACAAGCGGCGCCGCCCTGAACGCAATCGTCGCGTTATGGTTTGATCGCGACCGGCCAAAGGCGATGAGCCTGGCGTTCAACGGCGCCAGCGTCGGCGGGGTTCTGTTCGTGCCGTTGTGGATATTCCTGATCGAACGTTTTGGTTTTCAACCCGCCGCGTTGTTCTTCGCCGCCGTTACACTCGTTGTCCTGACGTTTCTCGCGGTGCGGTATTTTGCCCAATCGCCCGCCGGTCGGGGCGTGGCGCCCGATGGGGACCCGGCATCCAGACTGGTCCTGGAAACAAGCGCGCGTCTAACCCGCGCCGAAATTATACGGACGCCAAAATTTCTGACGCTCTCTCTCGGTTTTTCCCTTGGGCTGTTTGCGTAAATCGGATTGCTCGCGCACTTAATCGTCCGACTGACGCCTGTGGTTGGCGTGACGGGCGCGGGCGCCCTTGTCAGTGTCGCGACAGTTTGCGCGGTCGTGGGGCGCACCCTGCTTGGACGGTGGATCGGCGACCGCGACCGTCGAATTGCCGCGGCGGTGAACTTTGGCGTGCAAGCCCTGGGCGTTGTATTGCTCATATTGGGCGAGGGCTGGTTGGTGCTCACGGCCGGTTGCGTTTTGTTCGGGTTGGGGATTGGCAACCTGACGTCGCTGCCGCCCTTGATCGCCCAGAAGGAATTCAATCGCGGCGATGTCGTGACCGTGGTCGCGTTGATTGTGGCGATCAATCAAGGCGTGTTCGCCTTTGCGCCGGCGATCATTGGCGTCCTTCGCGACGCGGCGTCCAGTTATGTCGCGCCGTTTGCACTGGTCGCCTGCATCCAGTTGATCGCCGCGATGATCGTTGTGGGGGGCCGGGTAAAAAAACGCCCACTCGTTAGAGGTTGCAGGCGGTGGTTGTTCAGGGTTCGGCGCGTTGCCAGTGATGTCAAAAAAGCCTAATAAATAACGGATGACGGAGCATGAAACAAAAAATTTCCGACTGAACGCCGGGCCAAAGTTGGAGCGGCGTCTGACCCTCCCGCTTCTCACATTGTACGGCCTTGGCGTCACCATTGGCGCCGGGATTTATGTTTTGGTCGGTGCGACGGCGGCGAAGGCCGGGTTTTTTGCCCCGATATCATTTTTACTCGCGGCTTGCGTCGTTGGTTTCACCGGTTTTTCCTATTGCGAATTAGGGACCCGCTACCCGGTTAGCGCCGGTGAAGCTGTCTACGTCCGCGAGGGCTTTAATTCCCGCACCATGTCTTCGTGTCCGTCCGAAAAGTTCTTGAATCATATGAGTCGGATGTGATTCAAGGGTCTTACCGCCGAATGGAGGGCAAGGCTAATGTGGACATCAGA
>JBLHZD010000103.1:0-12259 GCA_047631095.1 Alphaproteobacteria bacterium | reverse complement strand
CAGAGGTCTCCTGTTGTTAATCGGGCTGTTCACCCTGTGCTTTTCCGTCTTTGGCCTGCCCTGGATTGTCGCGGCGACGGTGCATTCGGTCAATCATCTGAAAAGCCTGAGCATCGACGACCCTCGTGACGCCGACCAGCCAAGCCTGGCGGTGGTCGAAAGCCGGGTTTCCGCGCTGGTCATCCACCTTACAATCGCCGCGTCCTTGCTGGCGTTGCCTTTTGTCGCGCTGATCCCAATGCCGGTGTTGCTCGGCCTGTTCATCTATATGGGAAGCGTCTCCCTATGGGGGAACGCGTTTTTTATTCGCACCTTGTCCATGATCGCGCCGGGCATGATCACCCACGGTCATCATGCGGACGCCCAGGTGCCAAGCCGGATTCGCAACCGCTTCACGGTCGTGCAGGGCGGCTGCCTTGTGGTTTTGTGGGTCGTTAAATCCAGCGTGCTCGGTATATTCTTTCCCTTCTTCATCGCGCTTTGCGTGCCGGTCCGCATCCATATTTCGCGCTATTTTCAAAATGATGACCTGGACCACCTGGACGATTATAACCAGAACCGGACAGACGAAGGGTGATCCGCCGCCCTTGACCCGCCTTACCTTTGCGCATAGTCTCAGCTCATGTATATGACCTTCACTCTGGGACGACGACTAGCGCGACTTACGCACCCGGCCGCCTGACGCGCGCCGGGACGATTGTTTGCCGGGATTCCGGTTTGTTGTCGCATAATTCCCAAGTAAGGTTTTCGCCATGATTGGCATTTTATCCCCCCGAATTCGTTTTGCGTTATCAGCACGTCCTTTCGCCGTGCGCGGGCTGCTGGATTCTGGGCTAGGTCTGCGACTAACGGGCGGTCACCGGGCCTGAGCGGTCGCCGGTGGCCGTAATCGCGCCGCTAGTCCAAAACCAGACATAGTTCATTCGTTCGCCGCGCTTCAATAGCCCTCGCGGACGCAAATTCGGAGAAGACCCATGAGTAAGCAAACACCCGGCAAGCAGACACCAACGATCCAGACCGACAGCCCGATGCCGTTTCACAAGTATCAGGCGTTCGCGCCCATTCCCTTGCCCGACCGCACCTGGCCCGATGTCGTCCTCACCAGGGCGCCGACCTGGTGCAGCGTGGATTTGCGCGACGGCAATCAGGCCTTGATCGAACCCATGGACGGCGAACGTAAACACCGCATGTTCGCCACCCTGGTAAAGATGGGCTTCAAGGAAATTGAAGTCGGGTTCCCCAGCGCCTCACAGACCGATTTCGACTTCGTGCGTGAATTGATCGACGGCGGCTTGATCCCCGATGACGTTAAAATCCAGGTGTTGACCCAGGCGCGCGAGGAGTTGATCCGCCGCACGTATGAATCCATTGAAGGCGCTAAAAGCGCGATCGTCCATTTGTACAATTCAACCTCCACCTTGCAGCGCCGCGTCGTGTTCGGGCTCGACAAGAGCGGCATTACCGATATCGCCGTGAAGGGCGCCAAGCTGGTGCATGAATTAGCGCAACAGACCAAGACCGAAATCATATACGAATATTCCCCGGAAAGTTTCACCGGCACGGAAATGGATTATGCGGTTGAGGTCTGCGAGGCGGTCATGGCGGTTTATGGCTCCACCCCGGACAAGCCCATTATCCTCAACTTGCCCGCGACCGTGGAAATGTCGACGCCCAACATCTACGCCGATCAGATCGAATGGTTCTGCCGCACTATCAAAAACCGCGACAGCGTCATCCTCAGCCTGCACCCGCACAATGATCGCGGCACCGGCGTGGCGGCGGCGGAGTTGGGCGTTATGGCCGGCGCCGACCGGATCGAGGGGACCTTGTTCGGCAATGGCGAACGCACGGGCAATGTCGATGTCGTGACCCTGGGCATGAACATGTTCACCCAGGGCATCGACCCCAAGCTCGACATGTCGGACATCAACGATATTCGTCGCGTCGCCGAATACTGCAACCAGTTGCCGGTGCATGAACGCCACCCCTATGGCGGCGACCTCGTCTTCACGGCCTTTTCAGGGTCCCATCAGGACGCGATCAAAAAGGGCATGGCGTCGATCCAGGAAAGCAATAGCGGCATGTGGGAAGTCCCCTATTTGCCCATCGATCCCCTGGATGTCGGACGCAGCTATGAAGCGGTCATCCGCATCAACAGCCAGTCCGGCAAAGGCGGCATCGCTTATTTGCTGGAGCAGGATTACGGAATCGTCTTACCGCGCCGCCTTCAGGTGGAGTTCAGTCAGGTGGTGCAATCCGTGACCGACAAGACCGGCAAGGAAGTGACTGCGGCGGATATCTGGGAGATCTTCCAGGACGAATATTTGCGACCGGTAACGCCGCTGGAATTCATTGAACAACGCACCGTGCCCGCCGCGCACGCCTCGGAAATGCGCGACATCAACGCCGGCGTGCGGTTCAAGGGCGACGACAAAACCATCGGCGGCAAAGGCAACGGACCGATTTCCGCCTATGTCGAAGCGCTGGGGCGCGAATGCGGCCTCACCTTCCATGTTCTTGATTACAGCGAGCATGCGGCGGGACATGGCGAAGACGCGACCGCCATCGCCTATGTCGAAATTGAAACCCCGGGCGACGAGACGCCCCTCTTCGGGGTGGCGATGAATCCAAACATCGTGACGGCGTCATTAAAGGCCGTCACCAGCGCCATAAACCGGGCGGCTAAAAAAGGCCGTAATATTGGCGCAGCCTAACGCGCAATAACAATCCAAAGGGCGGAGGGTCGGCGTCGGTCGACCCTCCAAACCGACCATGTCAACTGCTGAGCTTTTAGCCGACTGGATTCTGGAGATCGCCTTCGGCCTGTGCTTCGGGTTGGTCCTGTTATTGATGGCGACACGCTCCTTCAAGACCAAACTTCGAGACCGCAAAATCGCGCGGCTGGAAGACATTGCGGACATCGATGACCTGGAAAGCGCGCATGCGAATTTCACCAAAGAGCGCATCAAATTCTTTATTGTTCTGGTGCTCGCCATCATCTTCGTTGCGGCGCCGATCATCCTGAAATAATCTCCACCGGAACAAACGCCCGTGATTCGAACAATTCGAGTAAAACGGGGAAACCATACCGAAAGGGAGCCGCATGACCACGACTGACGCCCAGAGCCTTCTGGCTGACTTGATCGCCAAGGCGAAAGCCAACGGGGCGGACGCCGCCGACGCCGTGCTCATCAATAGCGCCGCCCTCTCGCACGCCGAACGATTCGGTAAGCCGGAGCATCTGGAGCGTTCGGAATCCCGCGATGTCGGGCTTCGCGTGTTCTTCGGCGGCAAACAGGCGATCGTTTCCTCCAATGACTGGGACCCCCGGACGCTGGACGATCTGGTGGACCGCGCCGTGGCCATGGCCAAAGTTGTGCCCGACGACCCCTATTGCGGTTTGGCGGACCCGGACGAGCTCTTCACAGGCGTCGCGCCTGAACTGGACACCCACGACCCGGTGGAGCCAACGGCTGATATGCTGATCGAACGCGCCCGCGTGGCGGAAGAAGCGGCGCTGGCGGTCGACGGCGTCACTAACTCCGAAGGGTCTGAATCCAGCTGGTCCAATAGTGAAGTCACACTGGCGGCGTCCAACGGATTTAACGCCAGCTACGCGATCTCGCGCCACGGGGTCGGCGTTTCGGTCATCGCGGGCGAAGGCACGGCAATGGAGCGTGATTACGAATTTTCCAGCACCGTCTTCGGCGAAGACCTTGATGATTCAGCCGGGGTCGGCCGGGCGGCGGGCGAACGCGCGGTAAAACGGCTGAACCCGCGCAAGGTGGCGACAGTTACCGCACCGGTCGTGTTCGACCCCCGCGTCAGTCATGGATTGTTGGGTCATTTCGCCGGGGCGATCAACGGGGCCTCCATTGCGCGAGACACCAGCTTTTTGAAAGACAGTATGAACGAGCTGGTGTTTGCGTCGGACATCACGATTGTAGACGACCCTCATCGGCGTCGCGGGTTACGCTCCAAACCCTTCGATGCGGAAGGCATCGCCAACGGACGGCGCAACTGGGTTGAAAAGGGCGTCCTGACCAGTTGGGTTCTGGATTTGCGCAGCGCGCGCCAACTAGGACTCAAAAGCACGGGCAACGCCGCGCGCGGTGTCTCCAGCTCACCCTCGCCCTCGACGACCAATTTGTATATGGAGCCGGGCGAATTGAGCCCAGAGGCGCTGATTGGCGAAATCGAGAACGGGTTTTACGTCACTGAACTGATGGGATTCGGGATCAGTGGATTAACCGGCGACTATAGCCGAGGCGCTTCGGGCTTCTGGATCGAGAACGGCGAAATCGCCTATCCGGTCAGCGAAATGACCATCGCCAGTAATTTGAAAGATATGTATCTGAACCTGACGGCGGCTGACGACTTGCGCTTCCGCTACGGCGCCAATGCACCGACAGTGCGCATCGCCTCCATGACGATTGCGGGAGCATAAACATGCAGCCCTTCACTCATACCATGGCACCCGGCCGAGTCGTTCTGGGCGCCGGCGCCGTCAATCAATTGTCTGCGGAAATTGAACGCCTCGGCGCTTCGCGCGCGCTCGTCCTCGCCACACCGGGCCGCAAAGACCAGACCGACGCCGCGACCAACAGTCTGGGGTCCGCCCGGGTCGGGCTTTTCGCCAAGGCCAAAATGCACGCGCCGGTGGAGATCGCCGCAGAAGGTCTGGCGGAAGCCCGACGACTGAACGCGGATTGCCTCATCACCATCGGCGGCGGTTCCGCCATCGGGCTGGGCAAAGGCGTCGCGCTGGAACTGGGCGTTCCGCTGATCTGCATCGTCACCACCTATTCCGGCTCGGAAATGACCGACGCCTGCGGCATGCTCGATGGTGGACGTAAAATCATGCACCAATCGCCCAACATGCGACCGAAGACCGTTATCTACGATCCGGAACTGACCGTAGGCCTGCCGCCGTCGGTTTCCGGCCCCAGCGGGATGAACGCCATGGCGCATTGCGTCAGCGCTATCTGCTCCCGCAACCCGACGCCCATGAAGTCGCTGATCTCGCTGGAAGGGATTCGCGCCATGGCTGACGCGCTGCCCCGCATCTACGAGAACCCAAATGACGTCGACGCCCGCGGCGACGCGCTGTATGGCGCCTGGAATTGCGGAATCGCCGCCGGGTTAGGCGGTCGTGGCCTTCACCACAAACTGGCTCACGTCGTCGGCGGGTCCTTCGGGCTGCCCCATGCGGAAACTCACACGGTTCTGCTGCCCTACTCCACCGCCTACAACGCCCCCGCTGTCCCTGATGCCATGGCGACCATCGCCAAGGCGCTGGGCCGAAGCGGAAACGCCGACGCCGCTGGCGCCCTGTCTGATCTGTCAAAAACTATCGGCGCCCCGGCGTCGTTAAAGGATATCGGCATGCAGGAATCCGACCTGGACAAGGCCGCGGATGAGGTCATGGAAAACCAGTACCCCAACGCCGCCCCCTACGACCGAACCAAAATCCGCGCGCTGCTGCAAGCGGCGTTTGAGGGCGCAGAACCCGGTGCGGAATAGTATAACAACACCCTTTCATGCTATGCGGTTGGCATGGGTTCTTGTTGTGAGTCACACGCACCGACAATAGACGAAAATACGACCCGCTCGTTTCGGCGCGTGCTCGTTGTCGTGCTTGTTATCAACCTCGCCATGTTTGTGGTGGAGATGAGTGCGGGATTTGCGGCGGGTTCCGCCTCCCTTCAGGCGGATGCACTCGATTTCCTGGGCGATTCCGCCAGCTACGCCATTTCGTTTTGCGTTCTTGGCATGGGTTTGCGCTGGCGCGCGGGCGCGGCGCTGCTGAAGGGCGTCGTCATGGGCTTGTTCGGAATCTTCGTCATCGCCAATGCGATCTGGCACGCCCATGCGGGCACCCTGCCCGGCGCCATGACCATGAGCGCGGTCGGAACCCTGGCGTTCATCGCGAATGTGACCTGCGCCTTCCTGCTTTTACGATTTCGCGCGGGCGACGCCAATATGCAGTCAGTCTGGCTCTGCACTCGCAACGATGCGATCAGCAATCTGGCGGTCGTCGTCGCCGGGGCCGGCGTCTTCGTCTCACAATCAGGCTGGCCCGATATTGTGGTCGCCGGAATCATGGCGAGCCTGGCGCTCAGCGCGTCGTGGCGGGTCATTGGCGCGGCGCGCCGTGAACTCCGAACCGGCGACCCCGCTATGGTCGGCTAGCGAAAGTGTCCTAGCGATCCCGGTGAAATTATCCCATACGCGTCAGGCAGGCGGACGCCGCTGCGTCGAGGATTGACGCTTCGTCGATCCCCACCGCTGCGTAAACATCACCCAGATCCGCCGACTGGCCAAACTGATCGACGCCTAATGCGCTTACCTTTTGGGAGCCCACTGCGCCAATCCAGGATAGCGCTGTCGGGTGCCCGTCAATCACCGTGATCAACACGGCGTCGGGCGCGAGCTGTCCTAACATCGCCTCGATCCGCGCCTGCGCGTATCGGTCGCCAGCGCGGCGACGACGTTTGACCGCCAACCAATCCGCATGCAGCCGGTCCGGCGACGTTACCGCCAACAATCCAGCGCCAGGAATGTCCTCCAGCAATTGCTGATGCGCGGCGATTGCCTCCGGCGCCACGGCCCCGGCGTACACAATCGCCAATTCCGCGCCCGGCGCGGGCGGGGCCAGCCAATAGGCGCCCGATGTGATCCGGTTTTTATCGGGGTCGCTCAGGGTGCGATCCGGCTGCGCCAGCGCCCGCGTGGACAAGCGCAGATACACCGCGCCGCCGTCATCGGCCTGCATATGACGAAAGCCCCAACTCATAATTGTCGCCAGCTCGTCGGCGAAGGCTGGTTCAAAATAACTAAGTCCCGGCATCGACATCCCGATCAGCGGCGTATTGACCGATTGATGCGCCCCGCCTTCCGGCGCGAGCGTTACGCCGGACGGCGTGCCCACAACCATGAACCGGGCGTCCTGATAACAGGCGTACATCAACGCATCCAACCCGCGATTAACGAAGGGGTCATAAAGCGTCCCCACGGGCAACAACCGCGCGCCAAACAGGGATTCCGACAGGCCCAGCGCCGAGAGCATCAGGAACAGATTGTTCTCCGCGATGCCAAGCTCAAAATGTTGGCCCGACTGGGTCCGCGTCCAACGCTGAACCGAGGCCACATTTTCCTGCCGAAACACATCGGGCCTTTCGTGGCGATTGAACAACCCGCGCTGGTTGACCCACCCGCCAAGATTGGTCGAGACGGTCACGTCGGGCGAAGTGGTGACCATATGTTTAGCGAGCGCGCCGTCGCTGCGCCCGAGATCGTTCATGATCTGGCCGAAGACCTGTTGCGTGGACGTATTGTCTGTCTTTGGCGCGCTGAGTTCCGGCACATCAACAACCGGGGCGTGGTGGCGCCGGGACCGAGCGCCAAAATACGACGTCTGCTCGACAAATCCGCGCAAAGTCGCCGCGTCCAGATCGAGCCCGGCGAAGGCGTCCCATTCGCCGCCATCGGGAATTTTCATGGTCTCTTTGAACTCCGCCATCTGCGCTTCGTTCATCAACCCGGCGTGATTATCCTTATGACCGGCCAGCGGCGTGCCAAACCCCTTGATCGTATAGGCGACGAAACAACAGGGCTCACCCGCCGGGGCGCCGTGAAACGCCTCCAGCACAGTTTCCATATCGTGCCCGGCCAGATTGGTCATCAAGCCATGCAGCGAGAAATCGTCATGACTGTCGAGCAAGGTTTTCAACCCCGCCGTTCCCGAAAGATCAGTGGCGAGACGTTCGCGCCACGCGCCATCACCCTTGAAGGTCAGCGCCGAATACAGATCGTTGGGGCAGCTGTCGATCCAGTTCAATAGCGCTTCACCCGCCGGGCCGCCGCGGGCGGCTTCCAGTTTCTTACCGTATTTTAACGTGATCACGTTCCAATCCACCGTTTCAAAGAACGATTGAATCTTCTGAAACAGCATGTGGTTGATGACGCCATCGAGGCTCTGGCGGTTATAATCAATGACCCACCACAAATCGCCGACATCGTATTTCCAGCCCTCCAGCAAGGCTTCGAATACATTGCCTTCGTCGAGCTCCGCGTCGCCCATCAGGGCGACCATGCGTCCGGGCTTAACGCCGTCGCCCATCAACCCGTTCAAACGCGTATAATCCTGCACTAAAGAGGCGAACAGCGTCTCCGCCACTCCGAGCCCGACGGAGCCGGTGGAAAAATCGACATCGCGGGTATCCTTGGTGCGCGACGGATAGGATTGCGCGCCGCCAAGCCCCCGGAACCGCTCCATCGTCGATTGGTCCTGGCGCCCCAGCAAATACATAAGCGCATGGAATACCGGGCTGGCGTGCGGTTTTACCGCGAGGCGGTCTTCGACGTTCAGCACATCCATATAGAGTGCGGTCAGCAGCGTCGTTGCGGACGCGCAGGAGGCCTGATGGCCCCCGACCTTGATCCCGTCGCGGTCTTCGCGCAGATAATTGGCGTTATGGATCATCCAGGCGGACAGCCACAGCGCTTTTTTCTCCAGCTCGCGCAGACAGGCCAGTTTTTCGTCGGACAGGTTCGCCGCCCCACCGAGGCCGTTTTCCTTACCGACAATTTGCAGAGGTCGCCGCATTCCCAGTCTTCCTTCGATAAAATCCGTATTTCCGATACGCAGATCCCTAATCTAGCACTAAAACGCCTTCTTTCCATTCGAAGGTGGCATTCCAGTCACAGGGGGCGAATTTTTCTCACCGCAAGCGCCGCTCTTTTACGGCGAACCGCCAAATAACGGTTGTTATTTGGTCATTAAAGCGCCATTTTCCGAAAATTAATGTCCAGACATCGAAGGATTTTTCGTGGCCAAAGAAGAATTGTTGGAATTTGACGGAACCGTTCGGGAAGTTTTGCCCAACGCTATGTTCAAGGTTGTTCTTGAGAACGATCATGAAGTGCTTGCGCACACATCCGGCAAAATGCGCCGGTTTCGTATCCGCGTTCTGGCGGGCGACAAAGTAACGGTGGAAATGACGCCGTATGATTTGTCCAAAGGCCGGATCACCTACCGCTACAAATAACGTCAGGGTCGCGCGACCCTGACATTTTCAACGACCCGCCGCCCACAGAAGCCATGCTGTCGGGCGGTGTTTGCGCGTGCGCGGCATTACACCCTTTCGACCGGTCGGCGTTCAGCGCTGTTGACCTGCGCCTCCAGCACGCCCACCCGACGGCGCATATCAGCGGCGGAATCGTCATACAGGGCGTCCTCAAGGGCGCTTAACCGACCGCTGATTTTCCATAGAACGGATGGCTGATCCTCGACGGAACCGGATTCCGCCTGGCTTCCCAAATTCCGCCGGAACGACAAGGTTTGCAACAGCGCGCCAAACACCATGGGCAAGATCAGCGATTGCAACACCAGTGGCAGCGGGAGTTGATCCAGCCCGCGACCCGATAACAGCGTGACAACGCCCACAAAGATTGTATTCACCCCGCCTGCGCCGAGACCCAGCAGAACCGAACGCGCGAGGATTCCGTGTTTCGCCATGGTTTGGAAAAACGAGTCTTCATGCGGTCCGTTTCCATCACGCGCCGAGGCCCGCCGCGCCGCGCGAAACCCCAACACCTGGGAAAGACACACTACCAGAAACGGCGTCACAAAAACCGCGCCAAGGGGAAATTGCTGGAAGGCGGCGTCGCCAAAGACAGCGGCGGGTTGATTAATCGCCGTCAGGGCGCCGCCAATGACAAGCGCCGCGACCGCCGCACGCGCCACCACCGGGCCCGGTGCGGGGATCGCCTTTATATTGGTATTCTGAATAGACATATCGAATTCCTTTCTGTTTTGAGGGGTTGGGAGTGCGCTCAAAGGAGCGCCTCTCAGAGGCCGTCGGGGATCGCCCCTGCTGGCGCAACAACGGTGCGGCGCAGGTGGTGGATTTTGAAAAGCGCCGTCAGTTGCAAAATGATGAAGGCCGGGACAATGAAGCTGGGGAAGATGTTCAGCGGCCAGACATCCATCAGCGCGCTCGTCACCCCATTGGGAATGAGGGCGGGAAAGACACCTGCGGTCAGCCCCGCCGTGCTAATGGCGGCGACAAAGTCAAACAGGCCCAAGGCGTGGAACCGCAAAAACCCGGACGTTGCGGCGTAGTCAGGATCGCGATCCAGTCGCGCCAGCACAAAGATAGCGGCGAGCCCGACGGCAACGTCGCCAATACCCGCGCTCAAGGCGAACACGGCTGGCAACATATCGAACGCATAAAAGGCCAAAAACGAAAACCCAACGACGCGCCAGAGATGGATCGCCGTTAAAAACCTGAAGTCTTGCGCCAGAATAAAATTGCGAAAGGACGCTGACCCCGCGTAGATCGCCAAAAATATCACCACGGGCGCCGCAGCGGTGAGTGCTATCGGCGCAAAAAAACTGCTCGCATCGTTGGTTAAATAACGACCTGTCCCGATGACATAAGCCGCAATGAATTGCACGCTGGCCACCGCGCCCAGCAAGACAACGCGTGGCGCCGTCCAGAGTTTCGACTCGTATTGTTTTTCCATAATCGTTTCTTTCTCATTTATGTGCATATGCACGTTTTTATCCAAATAAAAAGCAGACTAACCGTCTCTTAAGGTGGTGATCGTCGCTCCAAGATCCTCCAGTAATCCGGACCAGCGTGCAGACCCCAGCTTTTCAACCATGGCTGATTGCACGCGTTCCCAGTGCGGCCGGGCGTCTTCGAACGACGCCTTTCCATTCTCCGTCAGTGTAACGTTACGAACCCGCTGGTCCGACTCCTGAACAATGTCGATCAGACCATCGCGCACCAGGGGTTTAAGATTTCGCGTCAACGTCGTTCGGTCCATGACCAGCAAATCCGCGAGTCGGGTCAACGGCGCCGAATGATCGTCCAACGACGCCAATGTCGCCAGAACCGTAAATTGCGTGGCTTTCAAACCAGACGGTTGCAACGCCGCGTCATAGGCTTGCGTCACCAGTCGCGTCGCCTTGCGTAAATTAGCGCAAGTGCACGCTGCCAGATTTTGAGCGTCCGCCTGAATTGTCGTTGGTGTGTGTTTCATCATAAAGTGTATATGCACCTTTTATTGACAACACTTCAACCGATATTTTTAAACTTGGGAAAATATAAAACGCGGCGTGTTTTGTCGCTATGCGGCGACGGCGTCGGGCTCGTCCTGCACCAGAGCCAGGGCGTCCTGCACCACATCAACGCCGGCGCCGGATTGCCGGGCGTCCTCGCTTAGAGACCGACGCCACGCGCGCGCGCCGGGCAAGCCGTTGAACAGCCCCAGGATATGACGGGTCATGGCGATCAAAGGCGCGCCCGCCGCCAATTGCGCCTCTATATAAGGTAAATATGCCAGAACCGCCTCGGTCCGGCTGCCCACAGGCGCGGCCTCGCCCGTTAGGATCGGATCAACGCCCGCCAAGAGCCAAGGGTTTTTATACGCCGCGCGGCCTATCATGACGCCATCGACATGGGTCAGGGCGTCCGTGGCGGCGTCCAATGTTTCCACGCCCCCGTTCAACACAATTTCCAACGCCGGGAACGCCTGCTTCAGATCATAAACAATATCGTAGCGCAGCGGCGGCACTTCCCGGTTTTCTTTCGGGCTCAACCCGGACAGCCACGCCTTGCGCGCGTGCACGATCAAGGTCTCGCACCCGGCGTCAACGATGCGGTCGACAAAATAGTGAAGCGCCTCAACCGAATCCTGCGCGTCGACGCCGATACGCGATTTCACCGTGACGGGAATAGTCACCGCGGCGCGCATCGCGTTCACACATTCCGCCACCAGATCCGGTTCTTTCATCAGACAGGCGCCAAACCGCCCCGCCTGCACCCGACTGCTGGGGCAACCGACGTTCAAGTTCACCTCGTCATAACCTTCCGCCTCAACCATACGAGCGCATTGGGCCAGCGCTTGCGGATCGGAGCCGCCAAGCTGTGCGGCGACCGGGTGCTCGGTTTCATCAAACCGCAGGAACCGCGCGGAATCCCCATGCAGCAACGCGCCGGTCGTAATCATCTCCGTATACAAGCGGGCATGGCGGCTCATCACGCGCAAAAAGGCGCGGTCGTGCCGGTCCGTCCAATCCATCATGGGCGCCACGGAAATTTTATGGTCTTTAGCCGTGTTTCTCATACTATCAGCGCAACATCCGTGATCTTTGACGCACTCTTATAAAGACGAATTGTAGACTTTATATTCGCTATACAAACGCTGTTGGCGAGAATTAGAAAGCCCTTAGAGTCCGTCCGGAGAC
>JBLHZD010000102.1:0-12336 GCA_047631095.1 Alphaproteobacteria bacterium | reverse complement strand
TTCGCCATACCCGATGGCATGAGTTTTGATGACGCCGCAGCCTTTCCGGTCGCCTACATTTCCAGCGATGTGGCGATCCGCTGGCAAGGACGGCTTGCGGCGGGCGAAACCCTGCTGGTGCTGGGCTCCGCGGGCGGCGTTGGGTTAACGGCGGTAGAGATTGGCAAAGCGATGGGCGCACGCGTGATCGCTGGCGCCAGTTCGGCGGAAAAACTGGCCACGGCGCGGGATCATGGCGCGGACGAGTTGATCAACTACGCCGAGGAATCGCTGAAAGACCGCGTCATGGCGCTGACCGATGGACGCGGCGTCGATGTTTGCTTCGATCCCGTGGGCGGCGATTTGTTCGATCCCGCGCTGTCTTCGCTGGCCTGGGGCGGTCGTATCCTGATTGTTGGTTTTGTCGGCGGCATACCGCGCATTCCGGCGAACCGCCTGTTGGTGAAAAACCGATCCGCGTTGGGGTGTTCCTTGCGCCATTACCGCTGGAACGAGCCGGAAAAACTCAAGCAATCCGTCGATGCGTTGCTGGAATGGCACAGCGCGGGCAAACTGTCACCGCTGGTGACGCAGCGTTTTCCCCTGGACCAGACAGCCGACGCCATCACCCTGCTGACCAACCGACGGGCGCACGGTAAAATTGTCGTTAATCCCTGAAACAGCGGCGTGAACGCTCACCAGACGACTTGAACGCTTACCAATTGTGTAAAAACGGGTCGTGCTCGTGGCGGCTGGGCGCCAACAACGCCGTTTCGCCCTCGCGCCAATCCTTCAAATGCACGACCATGCAGGACACGTTAGAGGCGCCATTGCCAACAAAGCCCAGCCCCCGCGCCGCAAGGTAGGAATCCACCATCACTTCCTCCGCCAAACGACGCGGTGAAATTTTGGGCGCCACGTGCACGCCAGCGTCTGTATCGGTGCGGTCGCAATCAGTGTAAATCACCTTGTCCCCATAACGGGCCGTAAAGCGCCGAAATATTCGGTTGTCATCAGTGAACAGGAAGATGTTACAGCTCGGATCTTGAGCCAGATAATCGTCCAGCACCTGAAAATATTGATCATTTACATCGCCAAGGTCGGATTGCTCATTGTACTTATCAGCCCCGCGCACATGGACCGAAATATAAGGGAGCGCGGCCAGGCGCTGTTCATAGAACGTCTCGATTTCCGCCAAAATTTCGGCGTTCGGGCGCAGATACTTTTTTATCAGCAACCGATAGATTTGTTCGACGCTTTGACCCGATAAGGGATGGTTTTCCGGAATCCACGAGCTCAAATCCGCGATTCCCGTGTAAAAATCGCTGACGACGACCCGTTCTGGTCGGTTGAGGCAGTACAGCGCCGCCATGCGCGACCATGCGCCCTTCCAGGTATTCACCTCGACCGCTTTCAGGTTTTCGGCGCTCCATTTTGGCGGGAAAAAGTCCCCGTCAAACCTTGTGAGGTCGGCTAGGCTCAAATCCCCGATTGGCTCAAAATAATAGTGGAAAATATTGGCGTCGGCGCCTTGCGGGTCCGTAGCGTCGCCAAACAGGCTGTTCGCGCCCCAATGAACAATGGGCGTCCGCCCGGTGATTTCCGCCAGCAATAACTGGCCCAACACATGGCTGACATCGGACCAGAACCCCTGCCCCCAACATTTGATCAACAAATATTGGGCGTCGCGTTGGGGCGCTACGGGCGGTTGAGACGCCAACTCGGTCTCGACCCAGTTCAACGTCTGGATAAGAATTTGATCTTCTGGCGCATGTGACGCCGCATCGCGGTAATATCCACGCGCCGCCTGCAATTGCCCAAGAGTGGTCGCAATTTTTCCCAGAAGCGCCAGCGCCCAAACCGTATGAGGCGCGTCGCTCAACGCCATGCGGCAAAATTTCTCCGCTTTGGGCAAATTGCCCGTCTGCGCCGCCGTCATCGCCTCGGATTCGAGGGCCTTCAACCTCTGCGACGCTTCCATCAGAGCCATTTAAATCGTTTGAACAACCACACTTCGATGGCGACCAGCACCACCATACCCACACAGACCGCCCAAAACGCCCACGGCGTTTGCGATCCAGGAATACCGCCAACGTTGACGCCCAGCAAACCTGTCAAAAAACCGAGCGGCAGCATAATGGCGGCGACCACGGTCAAAACATACATCGTACGCTCCATGCGTTGCGACATGCGATTACGGAGTTCATCCTGAATTACGGCGGAAAGCTCGCGTACTTCATCAAGCTCTTCAATGACCCGAGTGACCCGATCAACAGTATCTCGCAATCGACCCCGCGCCGGACTATCAAGCCAGGTCCCCTCCAGCTGCGACAGGCGGTTTAACGCTTCTCGCTGCGCCGCGATGTATCGGCGCAACGCAATCGCCACCCGGCGGACATTGGCCAGTTTTTGGCGAATATCCTGTGTGTCCATGGACGTTGTGTCGTCGCTGTCCGCAAGCAGCCCCTCCAGATCAGCGACCTCGTCGGTTAATTCTTCAATCGCTGGCCCCATACGCTCCGTCAATCCCGCGGACAGACGAGCGACAAAGCGCCCCGTCGAAGTTGGGCCATTTCCCAGAGCCAGTTGCTCACGAATATCATTCACCGCAAGCAAGCGACGAAATCCTGTCGTGATAACTCGATGTCGCTCGATCCAAATACGTATGGAGACCATATCTTCAAAATCGGCCCCCGAATTCAGATTGACCCCACGTAAAATAAGTAGGACGCCATTGTGATACAAATCACATCGAGGCCTGGTCGTATCCGCAATCAGTCCATCAACAACGTAACCGTCAAGCGCGGCGGTATCGCCCAACCAATCTCTGGTTTGTTCTTCAGCGCCGTCTAAATGCACCCACAGATCGCCGCTTTCCGGAGACCAGTTATTCGTGGCCTCCCAGTCAATCTCGCTTCCTCGCCCTTCGCCATCGAGCAGATATGCGCAAATTAAATGTCGGGAATCAGTCAATTAAATTTCCGTCAATGCACGAGAGGCCCAAACATATGGCGCTCACTCATGCCGGAACAGGAATGGTGAGCAAGATTTTAAGACTCTACAAAATAATTGTATCTCTGTCTGTGATTAAGGCCAAAACCCTGGAAAAAACATCTCCTAATTGTGATGCAGGACCAACAAAACGCTCTGCCTTGTAACCATTTGCCCTCATGGCTAAGCTAATTAATCAGCAAGTTCTTTCTTTTCGAAATTCAAGCGCGGGAGTCCTGTCCAATGCTTAAAATTCGGCCTATGGGCCCAAATTCAGGCGGTGAAATCACCGGAATCGACGTCAAACAATTGGACGACGAAGGGTTCGCGCCGATCTATGACGCCTGGCTAAAATATGGCGTCATCGTCGTGCGGGATCAAGAACTCGAAATCGAGGACTTTCTCCGTTACAGCGACCGATTTGGCAAGGTTGTCGCCCATCCATCCAAGTCTACCCGACATCCGGACCATCCGAAAATCACCGTGCTGGGCATCAATAAATTCGACGCCGACGGCAACCTGATTCAGGCGGTTTACAAACGCGGCGGCGCAGGGTGGCATACGGACGGCGCCTATGACGATATCCCGTTCAAGGCGACCCAATTGCACTCTCTCGCCGTTCCCAGCACAGGCGGCGACACGCATTTCTCCAGCATGTATCTGGCGTATGAGGCGTTGCCCGACCGGTTGAAAACCCTCTTGGACGGCAAACGCGGCGCCTTCACCTATGGCGGTCGCCAAAAGACGGAAGCGTTGTTAAATTCCGAAGATCGCAACCGCGCCCCGGCGTTTCACCCGATGTTTCGAACCCACTCCGAAACCGGACGAACTTCCCTCTATTTTGATCCCGGCAAAATTAATTTCATCGAAGGGCTCGAAAAGGCGCAGAACGACGATGTCATTGATGAGTTGGCGGAACGAATGATCGCACCTGATGCAGAATACCGTCACCAATGGCGCGTTGGTGATATCGTCATCTGGGACAATCGCTGTATGGTGCACAAAGCAGCGGGCGATTATCCGCCCGAAGAAGACCGCATCCACTGGCGTGTTTCGATCAAGGAACCTCACGCGTAAGTTCCTGGCGAATTTGCTTACACGTCAGGCCCGACTGTCCCTACCGCGCGCCTAAACCGATCCCGTTTCTTTGTTGGAATACATTGCATTCAGGGTGGTGTAGGTTATGAACGCGGCGAACCTCCCTTACTGGAACGGATCATTTTCACGTGCCTAGACTTATGCTTGCGGCGTTTGCTGAACGAATCCGCGCCGCCAACCGAGACGATTCCGACACAATCGCCTTTACGCCCGGTCGCATCAAGACCGAGGTGTTGTCCGGCCTGACAGTTGCGCTGGCGTTGGTGCCTGAAGCTGTCGCCTTTTCCTTTGTCGCAGGGGTTCATCCGCTCGTTGGCTTGTACGCCGCCTTTATCGTCGGGCTAATCACGGCGGTTCTGGGCGGGCGTCCCGGGATGATTTCCGGCGCGACCGGTGCGCTGGCCGTGGTCATGGTCTCGCTGGTCGCCCTGCACGGCGTGGAATATCTCTTCGCGACGGTGGTCTTGATGGGGATCATTCAAATCGTCTCAGGCATATTCCATCTGGGGAAATTTATTCGACTGGTGCCCCATCCCGTCATGCTCGGATTCGTCAACGGCCTCGCCATTGTGATCTTCATGGCCCAGCTGTCGCAATTTCAAATCCCCGGCGCTGATGGCGCGAAGGAATGGATGACAGGCTTGCCGCTGCTGATCATGCTGGGGCTCGTCGTTTTGACCATGGCCATCATCTGGATCATGCCCAAAATTACGACATTCATCCCCGCGCCCCTAGCCGGGATCGGCATCGTCGCCATCCTCGTCATCGCTTTTGGCATCGATGTTCCCCGCGTCGGTGATCTCGCCTCAATCAAGGGTGGGCTGCCGGAATTCCACATTCCCCTGGCGCCGATGACCCTGGACACCCTCATTATCATCCTGCCCTTTGCGCTTATTCTCTCCGCGATCGGTCTGATCGAAAGTCTCTTAACACTGAACCTCGTTGGCGAAATTACGGGAAAAACCGGCGGCGCCTCGCGGGAATGCATTGCCCAAGGCCTCGCCAATCTCGTAACCGGGTTCTTCGGCGGCATGGGTGGTTGCGCCATGATTGGCCAGTCCATGATTAATGTGAAATCCGGCGGCCGCACGCGCTTGTCCGGTATTACGGCGGCCTTGTTCCTGCTCGCCTTTATTCTCGTCGCGTCCGGCTTGATCGAACAGATCCCACTGGCGGCGCTCGTCGGCGTCATGTTTATGGTCGTTATCGGCACCTTCGCATGGCAAAGCCTCACGATCTTGCGCCGCATCCCTCTGACCGACGCCTTGGTGATGTTTCTGGTGACGGTCGTGACGGTCATCAGCGATCTGGCCATCGCCGTGGTGGTCGGAGTCATCGTCTCGGCGCTGGCCTACGCCTGGAACAACGCCACGCGCATTCACGCGACAACCGATACAACGGAGGCCGGCGGCAAGGTCTACAGGGTCGAAGGTCCGCTGTTCTTCGGATCAACGGGCGGATTCGGCGAGCTGTTCAACCCGCAGGACGACCCCGATCTGGTGATTGTGGATTTCATGTATAGCAGGATCGTCGATCAGTCCGCGTTGCAGGCGATCGAGGATCTGGCGTCAAAATACGAGGCGCAGGGTAAAACGCTGCAACTGCGTCACCTGTCCCACGACTGTCACCAACTTCTGCACCGCGCCGGGCAATTGATGATCGATTCAGACGATGATCCGGAATACGGCGTCGCCGTCGACTACGCCGTCAAAACAGGCATCATGGGCCGGGGGCACTGAGCCGAAGTTCGGCAAGGCGAAACTCGGCCGGGCGCGCCAATTAATGACCCGCCCGGCAAAAGTTTCACACTAGAAGTGCAGCACTTGCGCGGCATCGTCGTAGACGTCCTGAATGCGGCCATGGGAAATTGCGGCGGCCTGCACGGCTGAGACAAGATGCGTCCATCGGAATTCTTCTCGGGTATTGTGGAATTCCTCGTAGGTCGCCTGATGGTGTTTATAGGCGTGCATCTCCGTGAAGCTGTCCCGGCAGGCGACTTTGGCCAACATGTCGAACAACGCATAGGGGTCGTAATTGTTGTCGGCGTATTGCTGCGCCATGGACGCCGCCTGTTTGACTTCATCGGTGCACATCCATTGCCCCAACCCCAGAGTCGGCAGACGTTCGCCGACCGGTAAGGTTCCGATAAACGCTTGCATGTCGCGCAGGGATTCTTCCTGGGTTCTCGGCGGTTCAGCGGCAACGCGCTCCGGTTCCGGCTGTTGCACTGGCGCCAGTTTGAACTGTGCGGAGCGTACTTCCGGCCCCGAATTCCAGGTCAGCAAGGCGCGAAGCTTCGTGGAAATCGACAGATCTTTTTGGGCGATCATGAAGCGGCGAATATTCGCCCCGGTGTGAATATGCACATCCATCGGGTTGCCGGTCTGCGAGCGCAGGAATAATACCGATCCGCCAATAGACAACCCTTCCCCAACGCCTTCCAGCGACAGGCCATCGGCCAGCGCTTGGGCCATCAATCCCGGGATTTCCTTGAAATTGTTACACAGGCCAATCTTGTCGCGTAATGCGCCAATCACCGCTGTTTCATCATCGCCGGTCTTGAACCGCAAGATGCGCTCCAGCAGACCGTGTTCTTCGATCAGATCATCAACGTCTGAAATCGCTGACGGGCCCGGCGGACGGGTCACGTAACGCACCGCCGGACGGATCAGGTATTTTCCGTATTCCCAGCCTAAATATTCAATCGCGCGCCAGGTGAAAACAGGAAACAGAAAATAGTGATCGTCTTTTTGGTTTTTTGGAATCGCCACCTGCATCAGATGGTCCAGCACTTCCATCGGCGCCATTTTTTCCAGGAAAAACTGATAATAGTGATCCATCGCGTTATAGGCGCCGCGCGACAGGTGATAGGGCATTTCCGCCAGCGTTTCTTCGACGCTGTCATTGACCGATTCCGGATAGGTCTCGGCCATAATATACGGGCCCATCGCCATGGAATGAATATGCTTGTTGGACAACGCCACGTTTTGCACGACTGGCATCATCGCGTATTCGCCGTCCATTCGTTCCGCCATATGGCGCACGGCATGCAGGCCACTGATCGGGTGCAGCGGGCCACCATGGTGGCCCGGCGGCAAATCAGTCGACCGCATGACCGCCAGCGCGGACGCCAGCAACATTTTCTTGACCGGGGTTCCGCTACGCAATTTTTCGTAAGTTTCCGCGACAATATTCTCCGGTGCGGTTTCTTCAACGAATTGGACGAGCGGTTCGATGTCATCAGGATATTTTACGGGGGCGAACATAGGCGTTTCTCTCCTTCATGCCGCGCGACGGGATGCCCGTTCGCGGGAGCTCCAGTGTGGATTGCAGGACAAAACTCGTGCGCTCGTTGCGCACGAGTTGCGCGCGACGACGTGGATATGCTCAACCCTGAGACGGGGATTGTCAAACCCTGTCCGAAATGGACCGCTGCGCCAGGGCGCTCTATGGTGCAGAGCCACATTCACACGGAGACAGGATTCCATGGCCGACGCCCCCATTATCGACCGTATTGAACTAACGATGTTCGAAATCACCGTTGAGAACATGAGCGCCGATCCGTCCGGTTTCGGCATCTCCTACACGCCCGGCTATAGTGGGCCGCAAACCCGCTTCGCAATACGCATTTTCGGCGATACGGGCGTGGTCGGCGAATATGTGCCCGGGCGGGGGCGCGCCGGGATCATCAAATCCGCCTGCGCCGCGCTGGGGCAAACCCTGATCGGCAAACCGGCGCTACAGCGCGAGCGTCATTACCGATCCCTTCGGCGATTGACCAAACATGTAGGCGAGGTCGGCATTGGCGCGCTCGACATCGCGCTGTGGGATATGGCGGGCAAACATTACGACGCGCCGGTCTATGAACTCCTGGGCGGTCACCGCACCCGGCTTCCCGCCTACGCCAGCACCATCGGCGGCGACCGCCACCCGGGCGGTTTGTCGAGCCCGGAAGCCTACGCCGATTTTGCGGAACAGTGCCTTGAGCTGGGTTACACCGCCTACAAGATGCATGGCTGGTCCGAGGGTAACGTCGCAGAAGAATCGGCGATGATCCGCGCGGTCGCGGAGCGGGTCGGCGGGCGCATGGAGATCATGTATGACAGCGCCTGCCATCTGGCGACGCTGGCGGACGCCATCAAGATTGGCCGGGTCTGCGACGAATACGGGCTGTACTGGCTAGAGGACCCTTACGCCGATGGCGGGGTGTCTATCCATGGCCATCAGATGCTTAAAAAAGCCATTCGCACGCCAATCCTCATTAGCGAGCATGTGCGCAATCTGGAAACCGCCACGGATATGATGGTCGCCGGCGCGACCGACTTTGCGCGCGCCGATCCGGATTATGATGGCGGTATCACCGCGTGTCATAAACTGGCGAACGCTGCGGAAGGGCTCGGTATGGATGTCGAAGTGCATTCCTGTGGCCCCGCCATGCGCCACCTTATGGCGGCGTGCCGCAACGCCAATTATTATGAAGTTAATCTAGTGCACCCCAAATGCCCGAACGCCTGGTCCTTGCCGATCTATGAAGACGGGTATTCCGACCAACTGGATTGCGTTGATTCAGACGGGTTCGTCACGGTATCTGATAAGCCGGGGCTGGGTATTGCGTATGATTGGGACGCCATTGAGCGCGCTACGCTGGAAAAAACAATTTTAGAATAATAATCGAAACCATCCTGAAAGAGGGGAGCATCGTAATGACGAATTTTCTGTTGATCCATGGCGGGTTCATGGGGGGCTGGGTCTGGCGTCCGACGGTGGCGGTCCTGAACGCCGCAGGACACACAGTTCTCGCCCCCAGTCTGGACGGCTGCGGCGAACGCGCGCATCAGGCCCAAGTGGGCATCACCATCACTTCCCAAGCACAGGAGATGGCGGATCTGTTGTTTTGCGAAGACATCAACGATGCGGTGATCGTCTCCACCAGCTCCGGCGGCATGGTGGCCGCCAAGACCGCCGAACTGGCGCGCGACCGGGTTCGTCATCTGGTCTTCGCCGACGCACTGGCCCCCCAACCGGGGGAGACAACCGCCGATATCGTCATCGCTAGCAAGAGCATGGTGTATGAAACCACCGACGCCACGCGCGCCCCCTCCCGAGAAGATATGGAAACCCGTATGTTCGCCGCCTTACCGCCGGATATTCGCGCCTGGGCGTTGGCGCGCTATACGCCCCACCCTATCGGGGCGAATGGCGCACCGGGCGAGTTGGACGGGTTCTGGGCGCAGGACTGGCCCACGACGGTGATCAACTGCACCCAAAGCGTCAACCCGTCCGAAGCCCATCAA
Source organism: Alphaproteobacteria bacterium (assembly GCA_047631095.1). Lineage (GTDB taxonomy): Bacteria > Pseudomonadota > Alphaproteobacteria > UBA8366 > JABJJH01. The sequence continues at coordinate 2,974 of JBLHZD010000102.1, read as the reverse complement.
CGTCGAACCGCCGAACGATTAAAGGGCGCCTATCTGGAACTCGATGCCGGTCATTTTCCGATGTTGAGCCATCCTGCGGAACTCGCGGCAATGTTGATGGCGGTTTAAAGCATCCAAATTCTACGAGGGCGACCAGTTGTAAATTTTCTGCAACGTTCCCCCCATTAACGCGATCCGATCGTTTCCTGAAATCCAATCGGTCACGCGGAAGGCCTCCACGCCTTGTTGATAACTCAAGACATTGATCGCCCGGGTCCAGTCCGTACCCCACATGCAGCGCTCAAAGCCGAAAGCGTCGAACACGCGACAAAGCGGATCCCAGAGATCGTTATAAGGAAATGGCTCTTTCGACAGGGTGCCCGCGCCAGAGACCTTCACTGCAACATTTTCAAACTGCGCTAAATTCAGAAGTAACGGCAATTCGCGAAAAGGTTCCGGCGGCGCGGGCGGTATCCTTGGTTGCTCCAGACCCAGATGATCGACAACCAGCCGTGTGTCGGGGTGTTTGGCGGCAAGCGCGGCCACTTGCGCCAACCGGCCCCGGCAGGAAAGGTTAACCGGCAGCGTATGGTGCGCAGCGGCGGTGAGAACCCGGTTGATGCCCGGATCATCGGCGTCGTCAGAACCCGCCTGGGCCAGCATAATGCGCACGGCGACGGCGCCCTTCACCGGCGCCCAATCAGCGATTGTTTGCGCCACGTCCGGGTCGCCGGGGTCTACGGGTTTGACAACGGCGAAGCGATTGGAATGCCCGCCAACCACGCTCAACGCATAGCTTTCATCGTATTGATACATGGTCCACGCCGACACAAGTATGGCCGCGTCGACCCCCACGGCGTCCATCGCCGCGCACATATCATCACCCGTCACTTCCGAAGGCCCCGCGAGCACCGCCGCCCATGGCCGGTCCGGCTTATCGCGTTCATAGGCATGGACTTGAGCGTCAATCGTCAACATCTCGGTTTCCTTTCAGAGAAGTGGTGTGTCGGCGCCAGTCCTGCAACTTTATCGAAACACCCAGCGAAGGCCAGCGTACCGATCCCGAATTGATACGCCCCGCCTACTCATTTACCCTGACATTGGTATTTTGGGATTTGGGGCTACTTTGGAATTTGGGCGAACACGCCGCCACAACTTACACAAGGATGCGAACACATGGTTGAAACAGCGAATTTTGAACCGGGCGGGTATCGCTATGTGCGCGGTCCCTTTCAATATTCCGGTGGTGTCGCCGCGCTCCCCGGTTTCACGATTGAGCGCGTCCGCTTCGCCAAACCAGTCCCGGTCGAAGCGGGATTTCGCGTCATTGAAGACCATTTGAAATCAATCGACCGCCCCTTTACGTCGTTCTGCGCGTGTGAATTACGCTCTCCCGCGCCGTTTACCGATGAAGGGTTTATCGCGTTCAACCGAATTTATGTCGGCACGCTAGAGCGCTGGGGCATCTTCAAGGATGACGAAAACCCGGTCGCGCGGTCGAATGTCTGTCCAGAAGGCAATCCACCCGCCGAACCCAGCTTCGAGGCGTTCAGCTATACGGTTCCCGCCGCTGAAAATGTCGCCCCGAGTTTTGTCATCGCCGGGTCGGCGGAATCAAGAGACGTCCCCGGCAAATATGCGGATCGTATTGTTCGCTACAATGAAACATCGCCGGACGCCATTCGGGAAAAGGCGTGCTACGTGCTGGACGTGATGACCCAACGCATGGTGGCGCTGGGCGTCGATTGGTCAACGGTAAGCGCGTCGCAAGTTTACACCATCCATGATTTGCATCCGTTTTTGGCCGACGAAATCGTACGTCGCGGCGCGGCGGATGCAGGCCTCACCTGGTATTACGCCCGCCCGCCCGTCATTGGGCTGGAATATGAAATGGACGTGCGGGGCACGGCGACCGAACGAGTCATTTAAGCGACCCTAACGAGGATATTGAAATGCCAAAGACAAGATTCGACGTCCTGATTGTGGGAGCCGGGTTCGCGGGCATGTATATGCTGCAAAAATTACGGAGCATGGGCCTGTCGGCGCGTGTCCTGGAAACCGGAACCGGCGTCGGCGGCACCTGGTATTGGAACCGCTATCCCGGCGCGCGCTGCGACATCGGAAGTCTGGAATATTCATACCAGTTCTCCTCAGAACTACAGCAGGAATGGCATTGGACCGAACGATACGCCCCGCAACCGGAAATCCTGAAATACGCCAATCACGTCGCCGACCGGTTCGACCTCCGGCGCGACATACAATTCAACACCCGCGTCGTCAGCACGCATTTTGACGACGCCTCAAATAGCTGGACGCTAACGACCAAGGCTGGCGAGCATCTGACCGCCACCCACTGCATCATGGCGACGGGCTATTTGTCATCGGCCAACACGCCGAAGTTCGATGGCCTGGAGAGTTTCACAGGCGCCACCTACCACACTGGCGAATGGCCCCATGACGGCGTTGATTTCAGTGGGCTGCGCGTCGGCGTCATCGGGACTGGATCATCCGCCATCCAATCGATCCCCCTGATTGCGGAACAAGCCGCTCATCTTACTGTCTTCCAGCGCATGGCGAATTACGCCGTCCCTGCGCATAACCGCCCCATGGACCCGGACATCGAGCAAGCCATAAAAGCCGATTATGACGGGTTCCGCGCCCGGAACGCAGCCAACCGCACGGGCACATCGACAGTCGTGAACATGGAATCAGCGCTATCGGTGTCCGACGGGGCGCGCAACCAGGTTTATGAAGAACGCTGGGCGGTTGGCGGGTTGCAGTTTCGCGGCGCGTTCTCGGATCTCATCTTCAGCACAGACGCCAACGAAACCGCCGCAGACTTTGTCCGCGAAAAATACACGCCACGGTGACGGATACCGCGACCGCTGATTTTCTAAGAGTCCGTCCGGAAAGTTCATGCGTTTAAACAAACCTTTCTCATCATCAGACGAATTGACGCCAAGAGAAGGAAGGCTCGGGCGGTTCTGTTGTGGTT
>JBLHZD010000101.1:0-12393 GCA_047631095.1 Alphaproteobacteria bacterium | reverse complement strand
GTTGGGTCTCAAAGGAATTTCTCATTCCACAAATATAACAAATCTCAGCGCTGTGTCCGAGACTTATGCAGAGGTCTCCATATAATAAACATATGTCATGTTTGATATCAGACACCTCCGCTACTTTCTGGCTGTCGCCGAGGACGGTAATATTACGCGCGCGGCGGAACGGTTGGGCATGCAACAACCACCGTTGAGCCAGCAGATTAAAGCGCTGGAAGTAGAGTTGGACGTCCAGCTTTTTCGCCGAAAACCGCGCGGCATGGAGCTTACCGATGTCGGGCGCGCCTTACAGGTCGACGCCGAACACATCCTGGGTCATATGGCGCGAGCGCGCGCCAAAGTGGAGCGAACCGCACGCGGCGAACAAGGCAACATTGTTGTCGGCTTTACGAGCTCCGCGCCGTTTCATCCCTTCCCGCCGCGCCTATTTCGAATGTTCGGCGAACAATTCCCACGCGTCAGCCTGACGCTAGAAGAACACGGCACCGCCGAGCTGGTGGAAGGGCTCCGCAATGAGACCATCGACGCGGCGTTCGTGCGGTCTCCCATTGCGGATTCGCAAGGGTTGTCCGTTCACGCGATCAGCGTAGAGGCGATGTTCGCCGCCCTCCCCGATAATCACCGTCTGGCGGCTGTTGGGGACGCGCCGCCCCTGGCGCTGGAAGACCTCGCGCAGGAACCCTTTATTTTGTACCGCCGCCATACAGGCCCCGGGTTTTATGATTTGATCATCGCCGCCTGCAACCGGGCGGGATTCACGCCACATATTGCCCAAGAAGCCCCGCGTCTGATTTCGACCCTGAACCTTGTCGCCGCCGGGTTGGGGGTGACCCTGGCGCCGGAATCTCTGCGCTCCCTGCATCTGGACGGGGTCTCCTATCGGGCGCTGCAATCCGACCTTGATTTAACGGCGCCGCTTAATCTGGCGTGTCGCGCGGTCGACCATTCCAGCGCCGCCCGCCGCTTTGTAGAGCTGGCGCGATCGCAAGCGCGCATCTTTCGCGACAACGAGAGCGACAAAAACGCTTGAGCCCGCCCTCAAGAAAATTATGCTGGAAAATTATGCTGACGGTTTGACACCCGCGCGTATCCGGCGACCCTCAGCGCTTTTGAAATTTAAAGGAATACCTCTATGCCTTCTACGGTTTTCGATTCTAACATTTACAAAAACCTTTTCGGAGAAGCGGAAATGCGCCGCCTATTTTCCGACGAAAACCATATGCAGATGCAGCTGGACGTCGAAGCCGCGCTCGCGCGGGTTCAGGCGCGACTGGACATCATTCCCCAAGCGGCGGCCGATGAAATTTCCACAAAAGCGAAATTCGAAAACCTGGATTTTGATAAATTCCAGAAAGGCGTTGAGCGCGTCTACTACCCCATTCTTCCCCTCGTGGAGGGCATCGTCGCAGCCTGTGACAATGGGCTGGGCGAGTACAGCCATTGGGGCGCGACAACACAGGACATCATGGATAGCGGTATGTCGTTGCAACTCCGCGACGCCATGGTGTTGATCGAAAATGAATTAACGGCGATTTCAGCGACCCTTGTCGATATGGCGAAAAAATACCGCGATACGCCGATGGCCGGGCGTAGCCATTTACAACAGGCGTTGCCCGTCACCTTCGGGTTCAAGGCCGCCGTCTGGCTGTCCGGCGTTGAACGCCATCGCACGCGGCTAGAGGAATTACGGCCTCGCGCAACTCAAGCGCAGTTCTCCGGCGCAGCGGGCACCTTGGCCTCGCTTGGCGATAAAGGGCTCGCGGTGCAGGACGCGATGGCGGACGAGTTGGGGCTGATCCGTCCCGAAATCACCTGGCACACGATGCGGGACAACGTGGCCGAGGTCACAAATTTTCTGGGCCTCGTGACCGGTACGCTGGCGAAAATCGGCACCGATGTGTTGATGATGATGCAGACCGAAGTCGGCGAAGTATTCGAACCCTTTGCGCCGGGTCGCGGCGCCAGCAGCACCATGCCACAGAAACGCAATCCAGTGTCATCGGAATTGCTGATTATCGCCGCCAAGGCCGTGCGCCAGAACGTCGCCATGATGCTGGACGGTATGGTGCAGGACCACGAACGCGCGTCCGGCCCCTGGCATGTGGAATGGCTCGCCATACCGCAAACCTTCATTCTGACCGCTGGCGCCTTGCATCAAGCGCGCGAAATGCTGGAAGGTCTGATTGTCGATACAGATCGCATGCGCGCTAATCTGGACATGACAAACGGCATGATCGTGTCCGAGGCCGTCATGATGGGGTTGGCGCCCTATATGGGTCGTCAAGTCGCCCATGACGTCGTTTATGATTTGTGTCGCGACGCGATGGCGCAAAACCGCCCCTTGAAGGCGCTGCTAAACGAAACTCCGGAAGTTACCAAACATCTGAGCGAGGCCCAGATTGGCGACCTCTGCGACCCCGCGAACTATACCGGCCAATCCGGCGAAATGGTCGACCGGATGTTAGCGAAGGTCGCCGCGACAAAACGATAAATTAACGCTGAACCGTCACCGAGCAAAGGAAAAATCCATGCAAATCTGGACGACTGGCGTCGCTTCGCCCCGTGGTATTATGCGAGTTGCGCCACAGTTGGAGGAAGCCGGGTGGGACGGGCTGGTCGTCGTTGATTCCCAGAACCTTTCGGGCGATCCCTATGTTTCGCTCGCAATGGCCGCGACGGTCACCAGCCGCATTGGGCTTGGCACGGGCGTCACCAATTCGGTCACGCGCGCCGCCGCTGTCACCGCAGCGGCGATTGAAAGCGTGCATCGCGTTTCAAAAGGTCGCGCGGTATTGGGCATCGGACGCGGTGATTCCGCGCTGGCGCATCTGGGGCGCGGCCCGGCCCGCACGGCGCAGTTCGAGACTTATATCAAGCATCTGCAGGCCTACCTTTCCGGCCAACCGGTGCCGTTTGATGAGATCAGTTTCCCCGATGATGTCGCCCCGCCCATCGCGGCGTTGGGGTTGGCGGGGGAACCGGAGGCCAGCCATATCGGCTGGATCACAGGCGAGCGAAAGGTTCCTGTGGAGGTCGCCGCCAGCGGCCCGCGCGTCATCGCCATCGGCGCGCGCCACGCCGACCGTTTGATATTCACCCTGGGCGCGGACCCGGAACGCATTTCATGGGGCATCGCGCAAGCCCGCGCCGCCAGAGACGCCGCCGGTCTCGATCCAAATGGGATCACCTTTGGCGCCTATGTTAATTGCGCGGCGCACCCCGACATCGCCATTGCGCGCGATATGGCGCGCGGCGGCGTCACCACCTTCGCCCGGTTTTCCGTCATGCAAGGCGCCGCCGCGGGCCCCGTCTCCAAAGACACGGATTCGGTGATGCAGACCATGCGGGAGTCATACGACATGAAAGCCCATACCCGCGCGGATTCAGATCAGGCGGGCGTCTTGACGGCGGATTTCATCGACCAGTTCGCCATCGTCGGCGCCCCCGATCATTGCGTGCGACGGTTGCGCGATCTGGCCGCGCTTGGCCTGGACAAAATCATCATCAGCGGCGGCCGTCGCGGCGCCAATCAGGAAGACGCCGCAACGGTTCAGACATTGCTTGAGAACGAAGTGTTGCCGAACATTCCGCGCTGAACAGATCGCCTACAGGTTTTTCGCGAAGAAATCCGCCAGCGGCTTAAAAGATACTTCAGAACCACGCGTCGCATAGTCGATATCGACAATCTCGATATCGCCGCCTGCATTGCGGTAATTCGTCGCGAAACGCTCTGGTTCATTCAAATCCAGCGGCGAGTCCGGATCCCGATAATCATGCACCGGATCCGGGCGCCCCTGCACCCATACTGCGGGCGGGGTTTCAACCACCTCGCCATTTTCAAGCGCCAGCATCGGGTTTCCTTCCGCCATCGCGGCTTCGCTCCCCCAATAGGTGTCGTGACGTTCGGGAATATCACCGACCCAGCCGGGGGTCTCGTCGCTGGCGCGCAGCCGCACGGCGTGGCGATAGCGTGACAAGGGGTTAATGACCGGCCACGTCATGCCAATGCATTTCACGCTGGCGTCGACCACAGGGCTCCCCTCGGGCAGCGCAATCGCCGAATAGCGCGCATCGGAAGGCCGCAATCCCGCCAGCATCGCCAGATGCCCGCCACTGGATTGCCCCGTAACGCCCACGCGCGCGGGGTCGAGGTTCAATTCACCCGCCTTCGCCTTCAACCAGCGAATGACGTAGTTGATATCCACCGAGGATGAGGGATACCCGTCCACTGCCTGGCGAAAGTCGAGCGATACCGCAGCAATACCGGCTTTAGCGAAATACGCATCGCGATCGCCGCACTCATTCAAGTCGCCTTTGTTCCATGCGCCGCCATGCAGATCCACAACAACGGGAAACGGGCCCTCGCCAATCGGGCGAAACAGGCGCAGCGCCATCGCCCGATCGCCATGATGCAAATAGGTAAAGTCCTCAACGGTGTAATCTTCATTGTCTCTTGGCATACCGATACCCCCTGTTAGCGAAAAATTCACTCATTTTACCACTGAACCGACAATTCACCCCGCCTTTATTTCAAGCGCAAAATCCGGTACGGTGCCGCTCCTGTACGACAGCAAATTTAAGGACGATAGAGCGTGGTTTATAAAGCGACGGAAGTGGGACCAAACCGGTATCGCGAAGATATCGGGCGGTATTTTGAAGATTTTAAAACCGGCGACATCTATGAACATCGGCCCGGTCGAACAATTACCGAAGCGGATAATTCATGGTTCACGCTTTTAACCATGAACACCCATCCCCTGCATTTTGACGCCAATTTCGCGGCAAAAAGCGAGTTCGGCAAACCTCTGGTGAACAGCGCGCTCACCCTGTCCATTGTCGTCGGCATGAGCGTCAGCGACACAAGCCAGAACGCCATCGCCAATCTAGGCTGGAATGACATCAAATTGACCGCCCCGGTTTTTCATGGCGACACAATCTACGCGGAAAGCGAAGTGCTGGAGATGCGGGAGTCGAAATCCCGTCCGACCCAAGGTATCGTGACCATTCAAACCACCGGCAAGAAAGCCGACGGCACGGTGTTCATGACCTTTGAACGGTCCATCCTGACGCCGAAACGCGGCCACGGGGTTGGCGACGCCCTCGACTGAACAAACGACTTCAAAACACCCAATTAAGGAGCAGACCATGCCAACATCGGCGCAAGACACAGAAGACCAAGAACGCATGATCCTCGACAGCGTCGAGCAATTTCTCGACCGTGACGTGCGCCCTCATGTCATGGCGCTGGAGCATGATGACATCTGGCCCGAGGAAATTGTCGGCAAGATGGCGGAACTCGGTCTCTTCGGCTCCATCATCGAGGAAGAATATGGGGGGCTTGGCCTGTCCTGCTCGACTTATGCAAAGGTCGTGGAATCGGTCACGCGGGTCTGGATGTCGCTGGCGGGAATCTTCAACTCCCACCTTATCATGTCGTCCTGCGTGCAGCGCGCCGGAACCGAGGCCCAAAAACGCAAATGGCTGCCAAAATTCGCCACCGGCGAGATCCGGGGCGGACTGGCGCTGACTGAGCCCAATTGCGGCACCGATTTGCAGGCCATTCGCACCCGCGCCGTGAAGGACGGCGACGATTACGTCGTGAACGGCACCAAAACATGGATTTCCAACGGTATACACGGCCATTGTTTCGCCGTGATGGTGAAGACCGACTGGGAAATCGATCCCCGCCATCGTGGCGTCAGCCTGTTTCTGATCGAGAAAGGCGACGGCTTCGAGCCGTCGCGCAAACTGGAGAAGCTGGGCTACAAGGGCATCGATTCCGCCGAACTGATCTTCGACAACTGCCGGGTCCCCGCCGAAAATTTGATTGGCGGCGTCGAAGGCCAGGGCTTCAAACATGTCATGGGCGGTCTGGAGCTTGGGCGCATTAACGTCGCCGCACGCGGCGTTGGCCTGTCTCAGGCGGCGTTGGACGAAGCGGTTAAATACGCCCAAACGCGCGAGACCTTTGGCAAGCCCATCGCCGAGCATCAAGCAATCCAGTTGAACGTCGCTGATATGGTGACCCGCACCGAAGCCGCGCGCCTGTTGACCTATCGCGCGGCCGAAGCGTTTGATCGCGGCGAGCGCTGTGACATGGAAGCCGGCATGGCGAAACTATTCGCCACCGAAGCCGCGATCACCAATTCCATGGATTCAATGCGCGTCCATGGCGGCTATGGCTATTCCAAGGAATTTCCCGTGGAGCGCTATTATCGCGACGCGCCGCTTCTCACCATCGGCGAGGGCACCAACGAATTGCAACGCATCATCATCGCGCGGCAACTTTTCGCCCGAAACCCCGTCTAGGAATTAACCCCGTACGAGACATTCCCCACCGCGAAAGGCAGGCTCATCATGAATACGGCCCCACAAACCAAGGTCCCGCACACCAAGGCCCCGCAAACAATGGCGCTCTCCCATCTGAAGGTGCTTGATCTCACCTCCAATCTCTCCGGGCCCTATTGCGCGATGATCCTCGCCGATCAAGGCGCCGACGTTATCAAGATTGAACGCCCCGATGTCGGCGACGACATGCGGCTAACGCCGCCCTTCATCAATGGGGAGAGCGCCCCGTTCATGTTGTTCAACCGCAACAAGCGCAGCATCATCCTCGATCTCAAAGACCCGGAAGACCTCGCGCGATTAAAGCTACTGGTCGCAGACGCCGATGTGATGGTGGAGAACTTCAAACCCGGGACGGCGGAACGCATCGGCATTGGCTATGAGGCCATGCAGGCGCTGAACCCGCGACTGGTTTATTGCTCAATTTCAGGGTTCGGCCAGACCGGGCCCTACGCCAAACGCGGCGGGTTCGATCTGATCAGCCAGGGCATGAGCGGGCTGGCCGCCGTCTGCGGCGACGAGGACGGCCCGCCGCATCGCCTGCCAATCCCGATCACGGATCTAACTGGCGGCATGAACGGCGCGATCGGCGTGTTGACCGCAATCGCCGCACGCGACCAAACGGGCAAAGGCCAGCATGTCGATACATCGCTCTATGAAGCGGGACTGGCGCTCGGCGTCTATGAAGCCGCCTATCATTTCGCCACAGATGAAGTCCCCGCCCGGTTGGGTCAACGCCATCGCGGCAGCGCGCCCTATCAGATTTTCAAAACCAGAGATGGGTATGTCACCGTCGGCGGCGCCGCGCAGAAATTCTGGTCCCTCACCTGCAAGGTTCTGGGATGCCCGGAAATGATCGACGATCCGCGCTTCGCCGCCAAGGCCGACCGCGTCAAAAACAACGTCGAGCTTGTCGAAATTCTGGAAACCTATTTCGCCGCAGAAACAACGGATCACTGGTTCAAGGCGCTCGACGCCCAAGGCGTACCCGCAGGCCCAGTACTAAACCACAAACAGGCGCTCAGCGATCCGCAAACCCTGGCGCGCGACATGGTGGTTGAAGTCGATCACCCCAGTGCGGGCAAAACCAAGACACTGGGCGTGCACATAAAACTATCCGACACCCCCGGCGCCATCCGCCGCCCCGCCCCACGCCACGGTGAACACACGGCGGAAATTATTGCGAGGTTGGAGAAGAAAGAAGCCGCAGAGTAAGAAATTCGGAATTCTCTACATTCCCGCCGACTTCATCGCCTTTGCCACACGTTTAGATAATGTATCTAACAATATAGGACGCGCTTTATCGAACTCTGAACGTAACAGTTTTTTTGGATCGTCCGGAATTATGACGCCCGGAATTTTAGGGCTGCCATAATGATTAAGAACGCTGAAAACGACTGAAGACCCTGCCCGTCATCAATGTTCTTTTCCGGGTAAGCAGTGCTAATCAGTCTGTTAGTACTTGCCTCATAAATAAAGATGGTGACATGGTCCAAGCCTTCTGCTTGACAAAAACCCAGCGTGCAGCGGGTAAACATACCATACCCTTCTGGATAAAAAGACGAGTTTATCCATGCGGGGAATGGAATAGCCTTCACCAAAACAAGGAAATCAACCTTATCCTGGGACCGGATCGCCGCCATATCGTTTATTCGTTTGCCTCCTAAATCCTTCGCCGACCCTTTATACCAATGCCCGGCATCCTCGGACAAAAACGCCGTTGTTGGCTCTATTCTTTTCGCCTTTAACTTAAAGTCCCGTTCGACAATATTTTGTATCTGATCAAATAACGGGTCCTTTAGGTTCCAGTCAGAAACATCTTTACGCTCAAAAGTTTGGTACTCTATCGTCCCCGCATGAACATATTTTGGCCTATCGTCAATCGCCAGCATAACGCCTTACCAAGGCGCCCGTTTTAGGCTTTACAGCCAATGGTTTGATTACCGCCACACAACCTACGAGTAATGAAAATCCAAACAAAATCAAGAATGTACGGAAAGACATTTGCCCTCTCAAGATTGATAAAACTTCGTAGTGTCACACAATTATTGCGGTATTGGGCGCAACAAATCAACTTGAAGCCGAAGTAACCGAAAACTGTCGCCACAATAGAGGGAGTTTCTCGGCTTTAACATTTCGGGACGAGAACGTTAAGAACGATATCAGCTCAAATGCAGCTTTCGACGCTTTAGCGGCTCACAGCCAGACTTAATCTTGCCTCGGTTCGGCGCGTCGGGCTTCGCGTTTTTGAGTGGTTTGCGAAATTTCTTGTTTTTGTTTTTGGCATTCGCCGACGGTTTGGCCCAGCCCTTTTTGTCTTTCGCCGATTTATCGCTGAGCGGTTTCCGATGTTCGCTCTTAGCAGTGGTGGGTTTAGAGACCGCCGTCTTGTTTTCGACCGGCTTTGATTCCGGTTTTTTTGCATGTTCGGAGCGCGGCTGCGGCGTCACAGTGGCGGGTTTCCCCTTATAGGGTTTGCTTTTATAAGGCGTATTGTCCTTGGCTGGTTTGCTATGCGCCTCTGTTCGTTCGGTTCGATTATTACTATCGTTACGGTCTTTATGGTCGCTGCGATCATTTCGGTCGCTACGGCCTTTATAGGCGTTGCGGGCGCCTCGGTCCTGCCGGTGGGGCGCGGGGGCGGAACGGGATTCGGACCGTTTGGCGGGTTCACCTGCCGGTTTCGCCTCGCTCGGCGCCTGGTCCATGCGTTTGGCGGAAATGTTTTTTTCAACAACACTGTTTGGTGCGATCGCCTTCAGGAATTTTTCGACGGCGCCCCGCGCCAATTCCACGTGAGAATCAGTCTCCTGAACTTTAATCGCGCCAATATCCTGCTTGGTCAAATCGCCGGCGCGGCAAAGCATCGGCAAAATCCAGCGCGCTTCCGCCGTGTGCTTGCGTCCAACAGAGAGAGAAAACCATACGCTGTCCTTGAAACCAGCGTCTCTATCGCGTTTCGCTCGTGGTTCGCGTTTCTGGGATGATTCGCGTTTCAGGGGCGGCGCGTTGTTCAACAACTCTTCCGGCGCAGAACGACCCGCGCGGTGCAGCCTTGTGAATGCAGCGGCGATTTGCTCGGCGCTGTGGCGTTCCAAAAGCGTCCCTACGAAGGCCTTTTCTTCTTCCGAAACCGGTTGGGTGAGCATTTCGTCTGACAGAAGACGCTCATCATCCTGACGCAGGATATCATCGGCGGAGGGAGCGTTTTCCCATTTGGCTTTTACGTTGGCGCCGCGCAGCAACCGATCCGTACGACTGCGTAAATTATATGGCACGATCAAGGCGCACACGCCCTTGCGCCCGGCGCGCCCCGTGCGCCCGCTCCGGTGTAGCAGGGTTTCGCTATTGCGCGGAATATCCCCGTGGATGACCAGATCAAGGTTCGGCAAATCAAGGCCACGCGCCGCCACATCGGTCGCGATGCAAACCCGCGCGCGACCGTCGCGCATCGCCTGCAAGGCGTGGGTGCGTTCGTTCTGGCTCAACTCCCCAGATAGCGCGACGACTGAAAAGCCACGATTGTTGAAACGACTGGTCATGCGATTGACCGTGGCGCGGGTCGCGCAAAATATGAGCGCGCTTTTCGACTCAAAATAGCGCAACACATTCACGATTGCGTTTTCACGGTCATTCGGCGAGACGGTAATGGCGCGGTAATCAATATCGATGTGCTGTTCACGCTCCGACGCCGTCGACACGCGCACTGCATTGCGTTGATAGCGCTTGGCCATCGACGCAATGGTGCGGGGCACTGTTGCAGAGAACATCAAGGTGCGGCGATCCGAAGGCGCAGAATCCAATATGAATTCAAGGTCGTCACGGAACCCCAGATCCAGCATTTCGTCCGCTTCATCCAGTACGACGGCTTTGAAGGCGGATGTATCCAGAGACCTGCGTTCGATATGATCGCGCAACCGACCCGGCGTCCCGACAACAATATGAGCGCCCCGCTCGAGCGTGCGACGTTCGTTCCGCATGTCCATGCCGCCCACGCAAGAGGCAATCGAGGCGCCCGTCAACGCGTACAGCCATTCCAGCTCGTGCTTCACCTGTATCGCCAATTCCCGCGTCGGCGCGACGACCAGCGCCAGAGGCTGCGCCGCGCGTTCAAAACGTTCCGCGCCGTCCAGAAGCGTGGGCGCCAATGAAATCCCAAACGCGACGGTTTTGCCGGACCCTGTCTGCGCGGATACCAATAGATCGGCATCGGTGAGTTTCACGTCCAGAACAGCGTCTTGCACCGGCGTCAGAACTTCATAACCGCGTTTTTCCAACGCCTGACCGAGCGCCGGAGAGACGCCTTCAAATTTTGTCATTGTTTTTCTTTCAATATGCGGCCCATCGCCAGATTAACGCGGTGGATCACGACGCATTCGCCATCTTCTAAGGCGTGTCCGCCGAATTGTACAGCGCGGGATTACCGCACCCTCAAAATTCAATCAGTCGATTGGCTTCGCTAAAAAATCCCGGAAGCGCCGCGCGACGTCGAAAGGCGACACGGTGGGACGGCCAAGATTTTTGATACTGCCCGGTTGCACGCGAACGCGAATGAAGTGAGGCCCCAGCGTTTTTAAACACTCGTCGACGCTGGCTTCAAACCCGGCCAGATCGTCAACGGTGGCACCGCTGGAATAGCCGCAAGCGAGCGCAATACGCGCAAAATCAACCCCGGCGGAAACGGTCGCCTGCCCGCCGGTGGAATCATGCACGCCATTATCAAACAATATATGGATCAGGTTTTTTGGGCTTTGCGCCCCGATTGTGGCGAAATTTCCCATCTTCATCAGCGCGGCGCCGTCGCCGTCCAGCACGATAACTGGTCGCGCCGTATTCGCCGCTACGCCCAACCCCATGGCGCTGGCGCAGCCCATGGAGCCGACCTGATAAATATGCTGTTCGCGATCCGCCAGCGTGAACAGCTCCCGGCCGCACTTTCCCGTGGTCGCGACAATCGCCGCATCTTCACCGACAAGCGGTAACATCCGCTCCATAATATCAAAACGACGGGGTAGATCACCGCCCGTCGCGCGTTCCCGCAAATCCCCCATCGGGCGAACGGGCAAAGGCGGTTCAATAAGTTCCGCATCCGCGACGGATCCTTTGGCCATCACAAAGGCGTAGGGCAGATTGCGCGTCGCCATCTGCTCCATCGCAAGCCTCAGCGCCGGCTGAATTTGCGCGGCTCCACTGGGGAAAGACGCATGGCGCACATCGATATCGTCCAGAATAGGATCAACAATTTGTCCCATCAATTCGTGTTGCGGTTCGTCGTTCAGTCCCGGTTGCCCCCGCCAGGTCACGATCATCATGGTCGGAATCCGAAATGGCCAATTCATCGAGGTCAACGGGTTCACCGTATTGCCCAATCCAGAATTCTGGCAAATCACGACGGTTTTTCGGCCCGCCAGCCACGCCCCTGCGGCGATGCCGACCGCCTCTCCCTCGCTCGCGGCGCCCACATAATCCAGATCTCGCCGGGTAATCACCCGATTGATGACCGGGGTCAAAAACGAACACGGCACGCCGGTGTAAAAATCGTATCCGGCGTCACGGGCGGGGTCGAGAAACGCGTCAGCTTCAATCATAGAGCCTCAACTACAAAATGTTCGTTACAGAATGTTCGCTACAAAATGTTGCGCGCGCGCGCCAGATCGAGCGCATCGTCGATGTCGAGCCATTGCCCGGTGATATACTGGACCTGAACCTTATGGCCGCCCGCAATCAACCGGTTGAGAAAATCCGGTATTTCCGCCTGCCCCAAGGATCCGTCGGCGCCCATAGCGTCCAGTTCATCCCCCACAAGTTTGGCGCCGGCCTCGCTCAACTTCAGCAAGCCGATCCACTCGCCACTGGCGCCGTCAGGCGAAACGTCGCCGCCCGCCCCGGTCAAATACACCGGGTCATCATCCAGAAAATCGGTGGTAAACGCTCGGTCGCACGTCACCAGATCACGCACCAACCCTCGGACGACTGCTCCCGATCCCGCCACAAAGCGTCGGCGACGATCACGATATCACCCTCGGCGCGCAGCAGCGCATCCAG
>JBLHZD010000100.1:0-12487 GCA_047631095.1 Alphaproteobacteria bacterium | reverse complement strand
GCTCAATATGAATTTCGCGTCGGGGGCGGTCTCCGCTGCATGGTGGTAAGCGTCGTGATAGGTGACCGCAAGTATTTCCCGGATAAGTGTCTTCGTTTCGCCTGAACCGCCAGCGTAGATATAATGGGCGATCCAAGGGACCGGGGTTTCATCAGTCATTTCGATGTGCGGACAGTTTCCAAGATTACCTTCGTATCGACTTGTAAATACTACTATACATGTTGACGGTGATACGCACCGGTAAAAGCGGCGGGCTGTGGTCAAAATTTCGCCATGTTCGTTTGTATGGTGGTTAGAAGCGTCATGTTGCAGGTGGGGATGAATCGATGACTTTTGGTGGAATTTTGCGCGCCGCGGCCACGGTATGCGCTGCAATTGCGGTGTCGGGATTGCCGCTCCATTCGGGTTTCGCCGCTGAACCTAAGGTCGTTCAAGATGGCCTGGCCCAAGATAGTCTGGCCCAACATGGTTTAGCGATGCATGGTGAATTGAAGTATCCACCTGATTTCACTCATTTTGATTATGTGAACCCGAACGCGCCGAAAGGTGGCGCTGTTCGGCGGTCGGCGATTGGTGGTTTTGACAGTTTTAACCCCTATATCGTACGCGGGCGCGCTGCGGCGGGAATTGGGCTGATCTATGAATCGCTGGCCGTATCCTCACAAGACGAGGCTTTTTCCGCATACGGTTTGCTGGCGGAACGGATGGAGACGCCGCCGGATCGGTCTTGGGTCAGTTTTACCCTGCGCAAGGATGCGCGCTGGCATGATGGAAAGCCGGTGACAGTCGAGGATGTGATCTGGACGTTCACGACGTTGAAAACCAAGGGGGCGCCGTTTTATCGGTACTATTACGCCAATGTTGAAACGCCGGTTAAAACGGGCGAACGGACTGTTAAGTTTGTCTTCACAGGGGGCGAAAACCGTGAACTGCCGCTGATCGTTGGCCAACAACCGGTATTGCCGAAACATTACTGGGCGGGGCGGGATTTTAAATCTGCGACGCTCGACCCGCCCTTGGGCAGCGGTCCCTATAAAATCAAAAAATTTGAGGCGAACCGCCAGATCACCTATGAGCGTGTGAAGGATTATTGGGGCGTGAACCACCCCACGCAAAAGGGTTCCTCGAATTATGATGAGATCAGATACGACTATTATCGGGACTCCACAGTCGCCGTTGAGGCGTTCAAGGCGGGCGCGTTTGATTTTCGCCTTGAAAACTCCTCCAAAGCCTGGGCGACCACCTATGACATTCCCGCTGTCGCCGAGGGGCGTTTGATAAAGCGGAAATTCAACCATAACCGCGTGGCGGGGATGCAGGGTTTTGTCATGAACCAGCGTCGCGACATTTTTAAAGACCGTCGAGTGCGCGCCGCCTTAGCCTATGCGTTTGATTTCGAATGGTCGAATAAAGCCCTGTTCTATGGACAGTACACTCGGACCCGTAGTTTTTTCGACAATTCGGAATTGGCGGCGACGGGGACGCCCAAAGGCGCTGTTTTAGAAATTCTGGAAAAATTCAGGGGCCGTATTCCCGAAGAAGTATTCACCGAAACTTATAATCCACCCCGGAATGAGGGCAAAGGCGCCATGCGCAAGAATTTGCGCACAGCGTTCAAACTGCTCAAAAGCGCTGGGTGGATCGTTGACCCCAAAACCAAAAAATTGACCAATGCGAAAACCGGGAAGGCCATGCAGTTCGAAATCCTGCTGGTCAGCCCTTTATTCGAGCGTGTCGTATTACCGTTTGCAAAAAATTTAGAGCGGCTGGGCATTGATGCGCGGGCGCGGACGGTTGATAGCGCGCAATATCAGGAACGCGTTAATAATTATGACTATGACATAATCGTGGGGAGCTGGGGTCAGTCTCTATCGCCCGGGAATGAGCAGCGCGATTTTTGGGGATCTGCATCGGCGGATCGTCCTGGCGGTCGAAACCGGGCGGGCGCGAAAGATTCCGTGATCGATGCGCTCATTGAACTTGTGATTACCGCGCCGGACCGGGAGGGATTGATTGCACGGGTGCAGGCTTTGGATACAGTGCTGCAATGGAGCTATCTGGTTATTCCCCATTTCCATATTCCCTCCGATCGGTTGGTGTATTGGAACCGGTTTGGAATTCCGGACGTGACGCCTGCAAATGGCGTTGAATTTATGGCGTGGTGGATTGATCCGGAAAAGGACGCTGCGCTACCGGAACTCGATCGTTCGCTGTCTGGCAAATAGTCCAACCGGTCAATAAGCATCATGATCGCATACCTCATCCGCCGACTGTTACTTGTTGTCCCGACCTTGTTCATCATCATGGTGATCAATTTCGGGATTGTACAATTCGCCCCAGGCGGCCCGGTCGAACAGCTTTTAGCAGAACTGCAAGGTACGGCGGTCAGCGCTACGGCGCGCCTGGGCGGACAAGCGGGCGGCGAAACCATCGCCACGGCGCCGGGGAAAGGCGGTGCGTCCAGCGCTGGAGAGGGCGCGGGCGGGCGATACCGCGGGGCGCAAGGGCTCGACCCTAAATTCATCAAGGAAATTGAAAAACAGTTTGGCTTCGACAAACCGGTGCATGAGCGGTTTTTCATGATGATCAAAAATTATGCGACTTTTGATTTTGGCGAGAGCTATTTTCGCGATGAAACCGTCTTCAACCTAGTCATCGAAAAAATGCCGGTGTCGATATCGCTTGGCCTCTGGACGACGTTGCTGGTGTATTTGATTTCAATCCCGCTGGGTATCGCCAAGGCGGTGCGCGATGGATCGCGCTTTGATGTCTGGAGCAGTAGTCTCGTGATCGCCGGGAACGCGGTGCCCGCATTTCTGTTCGCAATTTTGTTGATCGTTATTTTCGCCGGTGGTCGGTATCTGGACTGGTTTCCATTGCGCGGCCTGACCTCGGACAATTGGAATGACTTGTCTTGGCCTGCGCGAATTCTGGATTATTTCTGGCACCTCGCGCTACCCTTAACGTCACTGGTGATCGGGTCCTTTGCGACCCTGACATTGTTGACCAAGAATTCCTTTCTGGAGGAAATCAACAAGCAGTTCGTCGTCACCGCCCGCGCCAAGGGCCTGACTGAACGACGGGTTTTGTATGGCCATGTATTCCGGAACGCCATGTTAATTGTGATCGCAGGGTTTCCCGGCGCGTTTATTGGTATCTTGTTTACGGGGTCCCTGCTGATTGAGATTATTTTTTCGTTGGACGGTCTCGGGCTGCTGGGGTTCGAGGCGGTGATCAATCGCGACTATCCGATTATGTTCGCATCCCTCTATTTCTTCACGTTGATGGGGCTGTTGATGGGTATCGTAAACGATATCATGTACATGTTGATTGACCCGCGCATCGATTTCGAAAGCCGGGGTTCCTGATGCGACTCGTTGAATATCGCTTTCTCGGCGCGCCTATCCGGCCGATCACCCATCGCCGGCTGATTAGTTTTCGGGCGAACCGACGGGGCTATTGGTCGCTTTGGTTATTCCTGCTGCTTTTCGTAATGTCATTGTTTGCGGAGCTGATCGCAAATGACAGGCCATTGCTGGTACTTTATGACGGGGCGTTGAAAACGCCGTTTCTGATATCCTATGCGGAAACGGAATTCGGCGGCGACTTTCCAACGGAAGCCGATTACACCGACCCGGCGGTGGTCGAATTGATCGAGGAAAAAGGCTGGATTCTCTGGCCGTTGATCCCGTATCGCTATGACACGCATATCGCAGATCTTGGGCGGCCTGCGCCCGCGCCGCCATCGATGAAAAACTGGCTGGGCACGGATGATCAGGCGCGTGATATCGTGGCGCGCACGATCTACGGCTTTCGAATTTCAGTGCTGTTCGGGTTAACGCTCACGATCATCAGCTCTATCGTTGGAGTCGCCATTGGGGCGATCCAGGGTTTCTTCGGTGGGATGGTCGATTTACTGGGCCAGAGGTTGATTGAAATATGGGGCGGGATGCCCGTGCTGTTCATGCTGATAATTTTGGCCAGTATCGTGGAACCTAATTTCTGGTGGCTGTTGGGCTTGTTGTTGTTGTTTAGCTGGACGGCATTGGTCGGGCTGGTCCGCGCGGAGGTGCTGCGCGCCCGCAATCTGGAATACGTCAGGGCGGCGCGCGCCCTGGGCGTCTCAAACCGGACGATCATGTTTCGCCATGTGCTGCCCAATGCGATGGTTGCGACGCTGACCTACCTGCCGTTTATTACATCGGGCGCGTTGATAACGCTGACGTCGCTGGATTTTCTTGGCTTCGGCCTGCCGCCGGGATCGCCATCGCTTGGAGAATTGTTGAAACAGGGCAAGGATAATTTGCAAGCGCCCTGGCTTGGCATCACCGGCTTTATGACGATCAGCGTTATGTTGACCTTGCTGGTCTTCGTAGGGGAGGCCGTGCGCGACGCATTTGATCCCAGAAAGGCGCATGGCTGATGATCGAAACTTTGCTGTCCATAAAGGATCTGTCCGTCAGCTTCGACACGCCGGACGGGCGTGTGGACGCGGTCCGTCACCTGTCTTTGGATATCGCGCCTGGTGAAACACTGGCGCTGGTTGGCGAGTCCGGGTCCGGTAAATCGGTCACCGCATTGTCGATATTGCAACTGTTGCCTTATCCCGTCGCCAAGCATCCGTCTGGTTCTATTCGGTTCAAGGAAACGGAAGTTGTCGGCGCGCCGGAATCAGTGTTGCACGGTGTGCGCGGCAACCAGGTTTCCATAATTTTTCAGGAGCCAATGACGTCGCTCAACCCGCTGCATAATATCGAGAAGCAAATCGCAGAGACGTTGTTGGTGCATAAGGGCTTAAATGCTGCAGCGGCGCGCGCACGCGTACTGGAATTGCTGGACCTCGTCGGCATTCAAAACCCGGCGCAGCGCCTGAACGCCTATCCCCATGAGCTGTCTGGCGGGCAACGGCAACGGGTGATGATCGCCATGGCGTTGGCGAATGAGCCTGATTTGTTGATCGCAGACGAACCGACCACGGCGCTCGATGTGACCATACAGGCGCAAATTCTGAAACTCCTGATGGAGTTGCAGGCGAAGTTTGGCATGGCCATGTTGTTCATCACACATGATCTGGGCATCGTTCGAAAAATCGCAAACCGGGTCTGCGTGATGCAAAATGGAGAGATCGTGGAGACGGGCGCAACGGAGACTGTCTTTGGCGCGCCAGCGCATGCGTATACGCGCCGCTTGCTGGCGGCGGAACCCAAGGGGGAGAAGACGGCCCCGCCAGATGGTTCGCCAATCGTCATGGAGGGCCGAGACGTAAAAGTGTGGTTTCCGATCAAGCGTGGATTACTGCGCCGTACGGTGGACTATGTGAAGGCGGTCGACGGCATTTCGGTGTGTGTGCGTGAAGGCCAAACCGTTGGCGTTGTCGGTGAATCCGGGTCGGGTAAAACGACCTTGGGCATGGCGCTCCTGCGGCTTGAATCCGCCGAGGGCGCCATTGAATTTTTCGGTCGTTCGATCGTCAATGATAGCGCCGCCGAACTTCAAGGCTTGCGCCGGGAAATGCAGGTCGTTTTTCAGGATCCATTCGGGTCCCTGTCGCCGCGCATGTCCATCGGTGAAATTGTCGGCGAAGGGTTGAAGATACACGAGCCCGATTTGAGCGCGTCAGCGCGCGAAGATCTTGTGGTCGAGGCTTTGCGGGAAGTCGATCTCGACCCCGATAGTCGGTTCCGTTATCCTCATGAGTTCTCTGGTGGCCAACGCCAACGTATTGCGATTGCGCGCGCGATCGTTCTAAAGCCGAAATTCATCGTTCTGGATGAACCGACATCAGCGCTGGATATGTCGGTTCAGGCGCAAATCGTCGATTTGTTGATGGAATTGCAGCGCCGCCACAAGTTGGCCTATTTGTTCATCAGTCATGATTTGAAAGTGGTGCGCGCATTGGCGGATTATGTGCTGGTCATGCGCAACGGCCATGTGGTCGAAGAAGGTCCGGCGGCGGCGATTTTCGAACATCCGGAGACGCCCTACACCCATGCGCTGATGGCGGCGGCGTTTGATCATGAATTCGACGCTGAGGCCATCGCCGCCGGCGTTGTGACAACCTGAGGCGGGTGACGGCATGACGCTGATTTTTCGATCCAATGTTGATTCCTGGGCGGCGTGGCGGGATGCTCTTCGACGGGAAGTTCGGAATATGGACTGTCGAAACTGGGACGATCCCGGCGATGATGCGGCTGTGGAATATGCGCTGGTGTGGAAGCCGCCCCATGGCGAATTGCGGCGTCGGTTTCCAAACTTGACCACGATATTCTCGCTGGGCGCCGGTGTTGATCATTTGTTGAACGATCCCGATTTGCCCGGTGGCGTTCCCATCGTTCGGATGGTTGAACCTGAACTAACCCGGGGCATGACCGAATATGTGGTTTTGCATGTCCTGCGCTATCACAGGGCGGTCCCGGCGCTGGAGGACCAGCAGCGCCGCGGTGAATGGCGGGAGTTGATGACGCCAACCGCGCCAAAGCGTCGTGTCGGCATCATGGGGCTGGGCGTGATCGGGCGCGATTGCCTGCGCGTTTTATCGGCGCTGGGGTTCGCATTGTCGGGGTGGTCGCGTACGCCTAAGGAAATTCCCGGCGTTGAGTGCTTTCATGGGGCTGACGGACTGACGGCGTTTCTGGCGGAAACTGAAATCCTTGTCTGTGTGCTGCCCTTTACGGCGGCGACCGACAATATTTTAAACCGGGAATTATTCGCCCGATTACCGCACGGCGCCAGCTTGATAAACGCCGGGCGCGGCGATTTGCAGGATGAAGATGACATTCTTGCAGCGCTGGAATCCGGGCAATTGGCGGCGGCGACGCTTGACGTCTTTCGACAGGAGCCGTTGCCTGCGGCTCATCCGTTTTGGGCGCATCCGAAGGTGACGGTGACGCCCCATAACGCGGGAATGGCGCAGCCCTGGTCGGCGGCGCGTACGGTGGCGGCGAATATTGAACGTATCGGTAAGGGGCGGGCGCCGCTGAACATAGCGGACGTCAACGCCGGGTATTAGGCGAGAATGGACGGCTTAATCGTCCAGATGCTTTAGCGATTCGGCGATAGAATCGCCAAAATCAGACAGGAAGACCGATCCCTTGACCGTTCGTTGAACGATGATGGACCGTCGGTCGGCATCGTCCGGTTTGCGGCGCAGGAATTCAAGCGCGCATAATTTATCGAGCGCTCGGGTAATCGCCGGTTTGGAAACGTTCATCGCAAGGGACAGACCCCGCACCGTATGGGGCGGCGGATCAACGTAAACAGCCAGTAAAACCGACATTTAGCGCGCCGACAGGTCTGGCGTGTCCCGCCGCACACTTTCCAGCAGGGCGTCGTGCCATAGTTTCAACAGGCGGTTGGGTGTCAGTGAGTTGGTCGAATCCAACGGCATAATCGTATATTCTTGTTCCGAATCATTACGGTACCGGATCAAAAATAGGCGTTATATGGCGTTACGGCAAGCATTAATCGCTAGATGTTGATTATTTCTTGACGGAATTTGCAATTACCGCGAAAGCCGTTCGAATCGCCATAGCCTCGCCGCCCTCTGGTTTCCCGGGTTGCGAGCCTCGATTCCAGGCCATGATATCAAAATGCGCCCAGGGAATATCTTCCTCGACAAAGGATTCCAGGAACAAGGCCGCAGTAATGGCGCCGCCTTGAGGCACGCTTCCCGCATTGTTCATATCCGCAATTTTGCTGTCGATCAAAGACCGGTAGGGCTGCCATAGAGGCATCCGCCAAACGGGATCGTCTTCCGTGCGGCCGTGTTTTTCGAAGGATGCCGCCAATTTATCGTCATTGACGAACATGGCGGGTAAGGCTGTGCCCAGCGCTACACGCGCCGCACCGGTCAAGGTGGCGAAGTCCAGGATCATGTCCGGTTTTTCTTCCGCCGCCAGCGCCAACGCGTCCGACAGGACAACGCGCCCCTCCGCGTCGGTGTTGCCTATTTCAATCGTCAATCCCTTGCGAGTCTTGATGACGTCCATGGGGCGATAGGCGTTGCCCGCAACGCTGTTTTCGACCGCTGGGATCAGCACCCGCAAGCGGATGCGCAATCCGGCCATCATGATCATGCGCGCCAGACCCAAAACATTGGCCGCGCCGCCCATATCTTTCTTCATCATCAACATGCCGGAAGACGGTTTAAGGTCCAGCCCGCCCGTGTCGAAACAAACGCCCTTGCCGACCAGTGTAATTTTAGGGTCACTCGCGCGGCCCCACTGGAAGTCGATCAGGCGCGGGTCGCGCGTCGAGGCGCGGCCGACCGCGTGGATGGAGGGGAAATTATCGCGCAGCAGGGCGTTGCCGACCGTCACCTTGAATTTGGCTTTGAACTCCTTGGCCAGCGCGCGCGCGGCGCTGGCTAATTCTGCAGGTCCCATATCGGATGCGGGGGTATTGATCAGGTCGCGCGTGAGATAGATAGAACTAACCGTGCGGTCTACCGCGTCTTTGTCCGCCTGGGCGGGGATCACCAGTTTTGCGCCGACGGGATCGACGTCCTTGTAGCGGCCAAACCGGTACGCGCCCAGACCCCAGCCAATCGCGATGCGGGTGGCTTCCTTGGCGCCGGGCTTGCCGTCAATACGGTAGCGCCCGGCGGGCAGCTTCTGGCCGATGGCGCCCCAGGACCAGAAATCGTCTGGCCCGTTGGTGCCCGCCAGGACCGCGCCAATCGCGTTTTTCGTCTCGGGATTTTCCAGCAAGACAGCGGGTATCGACAGGATCGCGCCCGGTTTGGCGTCGAACCCGGAATCGCGAACCCAATCGGCGATCGCGTCGGGTTGCGCCTTTGTCCATTTATCAACCGCGTCGCGCGTCATAGCCGTAATCGGGACGGTTCGGGCGTCGGTCCGTGCAGCGAAACAGTCAGCCATATCTTATTCTCCTTGCGGAACCGTTGAATTGCGCAATTATGCGCGACCGGTCAATTAGTAACGCCCTCACAGACCAACTCAAGGAAGAATACCGATGCCTGAATTCAAGCTTGTCATCGGCAATAAAAACTATTCGTCCTGGTCGTTGCGACCGTGGTTGGCATTGCGTGCGGCGGGGCTGAATTTCGCCGAAACAATCATCCCTCTCGATCACGATGACACGAAATCCCGTATCCTGTCGCACTCGGCTGCGGGGCGTGTGCCAGTCCTGCATCATGGGGCGATCACCGTGTGGGAATCACTGGCGATTTGCGAATATATTGCGGAACAGACGCCAGCCTTGTGGCCTGCCAACGCCGCAGCGCGCGCGCAGGCGCGGGCGGTTTCGAGCGAAATGCATGCAGCCTTTCCCGCGCTACGCAAGGCCATGCCAATGAATTGCCGCCGAACGCCCGCTAAAATCCCGACGGCGCCGGATGTGGAGGCGGATATCAGTCGGGTTTTTGACATTTGGCGGGATTGCCGGGATCAATTCGGGGCCGATGGCGATTTTCTGTTTGGCGCGTTTTCCATCGCCGACGCCATGTTCGCGCCGGTGGTCAGCCGGTTGCACGTCTACGATATTGACATGGACGCATCGTGCGACGCTTACCGCGATTCGGTGTTGAACCACCCGGCGATGCGCGAATGGTTGTCGGCGGCGGCGAGCGAAGACTGGGTTATCGGGCGCCTGGAGCTATAGACCCACCTCATTTTTCGCGCAGCGCATCCGAAACGCCATCCCGAGACCAAGCCCCAAAATAGTTAACATCGGTTATCATCCGTTAGCATTCATTAACACGGGCGCGGATCGCGTTGGACGTCCGGCTTATGTCATAGGCATTTAGTCCTTTTATCGGGAAATTCAAGTCGGATGACAGCTATTTTTGAGCGGCGGCCGAATTCTGCGGCGTCGGTCTATTGTCCTTTGAAATTTGGTTCCCGTTTTTCCCAAAACGCCTGTAGCCCTTCTTGTAAATCGTCGCTTTCGCGTTGGGGGATAACGTGTTCCACAAGATGGCGTTCGGTATGGGTGTGTGCGCTGTCGAGATTTTTATAAAAGCCCTCTTTAAGGTTTTTGATATAGAGCGGCGGAATTCTCTGCAGGAGAGTCGCATAACGTTCCGCTTCCACCAGCAATTGATCTTCCGGAACAACGCTGTTTATCGCGCCCAGTTCAAAGGCCCGCTGCGCGCTTAAAAACTCGCCGCCCTTCCACGACAACATTAAAAATTCCAACATGTGTTTAATGGGCGTAAACGGAAGGTATGTGTTGTGTTGCAAAGCGACGCCCGCGCGCGCTTCGGGAAAACCGAATTGCGCGGATTGTGTGGCCACGCAAATATCACACCCCCGGACCGCCAGATAAAATCCCGCGCCAAGCGCATAGCCGTGAATGGCGCCGACAATTGGCTTGAACCGAAGATAGCCATTTTCCGTGTAAGTCCGGTGCGCATATAGCGCGCGGTGTTCGGACTCTCTGTCTGGATCGCCTTTGGTTAAATCCGCGCCCGCACAAAATGACGGCCCGTTTCCCTTGATTAATAACACACGGACATCTGGGTCTTCTTCCGCCCGGTTTTGTGCGGCGATAAGCTGTTTGGATAATTCAATGCCAAGCGCGTTAAGTCGCTCGGGTCGGTTCAACGTGATATAGGCGATGTTATTTTTAACTTCATATAAAACATAGTCACTGGAATCTTCGGCTTCTGATTTTTGTTCTTGCGACGACATCGTTCTCTCCCTCAATTTGTATGGACAAATTTTTGCCATTAATCGCCGCTTTGCGCAATATTCAATGCGAGAATGGCGACCGGCGATTGGAAATCGAAAGGGATGGCGGGATCCCGGAAATTATAGTCCCGCCGCCTTGTCTGGGCCCGCGACCTTGTCTGGGCCCGCGACCTTGTCTGGGCCCTCGACCTTGTCTGGGCTCGCCACCTTGTCTGGGCCCGCCACCGGGTTTGGATTTTGATGAAGGCCGCATTCCGTCTTGTCGCTATCCGCCCACCGGCCCGAGCGAATGTCGCCGCCGGGCGCAACGCGGCTGGTGCAGGGCGTGCAGCCAATCGACAAAAAACCATCCTCCACAAGCGGGTGGGCGGGTAGATTATGGGTTTCGACATAGGCGTCGACGTCCTCGGAACGCAGTGCGCCAAGGGCGTTACCTTTATACGCGATCCATCCAATTCGAGCAGGGGCAAGGCTGCTCTTTCGTCGCCGTGATGGGCTTTGCGGCCATTGATCCAGGCGTCAAACCCGTTGAGCGCGCGTTGCAGTGGCTCGACCTTGCGAATTTGGCAGCACAAATCGGCGTCGCGCGACCACAACATCCCGTCGGCATCCGCCGCTGCGATCTGCGCCTTGTCTGGCGTCAATGTGCGAATATCCGTCAACTTCAATTGCGAAACCAACTGGTCGCGATAGCGCAGGGTTTCGCCGAACAGCTTTCCCGTATCGAGAAACAAAACGGGCGTATCCGGATTTATGGTCGCCACCATGTGTAACAGAACCGCGGCTTCAGCGCCGAAGGAGGACACCAGCGCGATGCGGTTGCTAAAAATTTTGGTGATAAGGGTGCGCAGCAGCGATTCGGGCGCGTCGCCAAAGGAGGGGATGTGGGGCGCGGGATACCCGCTGATGGGGGATATTTCCGGGTCGAGCATGGGTAAAATCCTTTTGTGGACTGCAGGCGCAAAGATGCGCCCGGAATCCGGTGGCGATGATGGTGGTTCAATATAAAAGGGGCGGTTAGCGGCCTTTGGTCAGTAGCCCCTGGTCCGTAGCCCTTGGTCCCTAGCCTGGGTTTCGCGGCCAAGGTTCAGCGGCCAGAGTTCAGCAGGCGATGCAGCGCTTGCGTTGTGGTCGCAAACATCGACCCTTTGGCGTTCGCAGCGATGAAGATTCGATGCCGAAAGGCGTGCCGCCAGAATGCGGGACGGTGAATTTCACGGCGGGAGAGGTGTCGCCAACCGACGCTAAATCTTCAATACTCTGCTTCGACATGGTGACGGCGTCTCCGTTCAGCGACCCTGCACGTCTGTCAGGCCGAGAGGGTAAAGTGTGGTGTTTCGTTTAATTACACATAAAAAATATGCATACATAAAATAACACTAAAATTAAATGTTAAATATAAAAGCGTGATATAAAACCAGCCGTCCGGTTTTGGACAATTCAAGATAGGACGGTTGATTTTACGCCAATCTGGTACGCCCGACTGCGCCACGCCCGTGCAAGGCGTTGAACGCCGCTCGCCTGATGTTTCGCTCTCCTCTATGATCGCGGAATAGCGCCTGTTGAGATTTGACGACAGACGCCCCGTCCGCGATGGTCATATCCGCGATTATCATGGGCGCGATCGTTAGGGGCATAAACGAAAAGCAGGGAACGCCGGAAATGGCCGTCGATTTAGCGCAATATGCGCAGTCCAGAATTAGCCCGTTTGACGAACAGGCCTTGCGGCTATTGTTGGCTAGCAGACTGTCGGACTTTCAGCGCCTGATCTGCTATTATTGGGCAGAGTTTACACGGCATTGGATAGGGGCGCTGAGGTGGTTGAATTTATCACT
>JBLHZD010000099.1:0-12558 GCA_047631095.1 Alphaproteobacteria bacterium | reverse complement strand
GTACCTTAGAATTTTTGCGTATTCTGACTGAACATTGGCCCACGCTTTTAACGGCGGAGGGTACCATTGATGGCGCTGACCGGCGTAACCGGATGTTGGCGGCCCAGGCGGATTTATGGCGCGTGGCACCGCCAAGTGGCCCTGTTGTGGCGGCGGGTTCCACCGGCAGTATTCCCGCTACTGCCGATCTGCTCGCGGTGGTGTCGACACTGCCGAATGGGCGGATTGTTCTACCGGGGCTGTTTCGGTCGGTGGAGGACGCAGACTGGAAGATAATCGCCCGCACGGAAACACATCCTCAATTCAATATTGCGCGGCTTCTGAACCATCTTGGATCGACTCCGGATGATGTCGCCGATTGGCCCACACCGTCAGGTGAAACGCGATATCGAAGCATGCAGGCGCGCGCGGCGTTGATGCGGGAAGTCATGCGCCCGGCGGAAAGCACCGACGGGTGGGCGGGGTTGAAGGAAACTGGCGGTCTCGGCGACCCTGGGGACGTTCCGGACGGGGCGTTGAACGGTGTGACGCGAATCGATTGCGCCGATTCCGCAGAAGAGGCAGGCGTCATTGCGCTATTATTGCGTCAAACCCTGGAGACAGATGGCAAAACTGCGGCTTTGGTCACGCCGGACCGGGCGTTGGCGCGCCGGGTTGCGGCGGCGTTGCGGCGCTGGGACATTGAAATTGATGATTCTGCGGGCGAACCGCTTTCCGCGTCGACGCCAGGTGGGTTTTTGCGCCTGTGTGCGCTGATGGTGATTTCTGAATTTGCGCCGGTGGCGTTGCTTTCCGCGATGAAACATCCCCTGGCAGCGTGCGGCCAGGCGCCAGGAAAATTTCGCGCCAATATCCGTTTGTTGGAGCGACGTTTGTTGCGTGGCCCACGTCCAGGCCCCGGTTTCGCGGGGTTGCTGGCGGTATTTGACGCGAAAGCGAAGGATCTTGACGCTAAGGATCGCGCAGAAATTTTGAACCTTCTTGAGAAAATTGAAATCTGCACGGCACCATTTACATCCCGACTGGAAGACCCTGCGGCGTCTTTTAGTGATCTCCTGGACGCCCATATCGAAATGGCTGAGGCCTTGGCAGGTACAGACAGCGACCCTGGTGCGGCGCGGCTATGGTCGGGCGATGACGGGGAAATATCGGCGGGTTTTATTACCCAACTTCGTGACGCCGCCGCTTTGATAAACGAGTCGCCGGGGCACCGTTACGAAGCGCTTCTGGAAGCACTTATGGTGGGGCTGATGGTACGCCCGCGCTTTGGTGGCCACCCCCGGTTGGCGATTTTAGGACTTCTCGAAGCGCGACTGCAACATGCGGATTTGATTGTGCTGGCGGGCTTGAATGAAGAAACCTGGCCGCCCGCCGCTAATCCGGACCCCTGGATGAGCCGCCCCATGCGCCGTCAATTTGGACTTCCAGCGCCGGAACGACGTATTGGTTTGACCGCACATGATTTTGTCCAGGCCTTTGGTGCGCCTGAAGTGTATCTGACGCGGGCGGATAAAGTGGATGGACAACCAACAGTGCCGTCGCGCTGGTTGTCTCGTCTGGACGCAGTGCTTCGGGGCTTGGATGAAGAAGACGCGTTAGGCGTGCCGCCGGGTCTCTGGCGGCGGCGGCGCTTGACGCTGGATTTGCCGCAAACCTTCGCCCGCGTTGCGCCGCCGGAACCGCGCCCGCCGGTGGCTGCGCGCCCGCGTCGCTTGTCGGTGACCCAGATTGAAACCTGGATGCGTGACCCGTATTCAATCTTCGCCCGTCATGTTTTAAGGCTCCGCCCGCTTGACCCCCTGGAAGCCGATCCCGGAGCTGCGGAACGCGGAACCTTTATCCATGACGCCTTGGATAAATTTATTAACGCTTACCCCGATACATTACCGCCGGATGCGTTGCCCCAACTTTTGCGCTTTGGACAGGAAGCTTTTGGTCCGGCACTAAGCCAGCCCGCGGTGTGGGCGTTCTGGTGGCCGCGTTTCGAACGAATCGCCGCGTGGGTGATTGACGCTGAACGTCGGCGTCGGCCCTCATTGAACGCTTCTTACAGCGAACGATCCGGGCGCTTGGTCATCGAAGGGCCGGAAGGATTATTTACATTGACCGCGAAGGCCGACCGGATAGACCGCTTGGCCGAGGGTGGTTATGAAATTATCGACTACAAGACCGGCGTGGCACCGAAACGGGAAGACGTTGGTTTGGGGTTCGCGCCCCAATTGCCATTGGAGGCGGCCCTTTTAGAAAACGGTGGATTTCAGGAAATTCCTGCCGACGTGGTGACGGCGCTGACCTATTGGGTTTTGAGCGGTGGCGCGACGCCGGGAAAGGAAAGCAAGGTCGCTGTTGAAGGGGCTGAACAATCACGCGCGGATGAGGCGCTGGACGGGCTTCGGCAGTTGGTGGCGTCTTTTGACGACCCTGCGACGCCTTATACGTCAATTCCGCGTCCTGCGCGGGCGCCGCGCTTCAACGACTACGCCCATCTGTCCAGGCGTCTGGAATGGGGTGTCGAATGACAGGCGCCTTAAAAATAACACCGGTATCAGCCGCGACAGCGGCCCAGCGTCACGCTTCTGACCCAGCGGCCAGCGCCTGGGTCGCAGCGTCGGCGGGTAGCGGTAAAACCAAGGTTCTGACGGATCGAGTGTTGTCGATCCTGCTCGACGGCGCACCACCGGAACGTATTCTATGCCTGACTTTTACTCGCGCGGCGGCGGCAGAAATGGCCAACCGCATAAATCGCCGTCTCGGGGAATGGTCAATTTTGCCAACAGCAGCGCTGGAAGTGGAAATTTCCTCGCTGCGCGCCCGACCGGTAGACGCTGCGGACGTCGCTGCGGCGCGCCGCTTGCTGGCCCGGGTTTTGGACGTCCCGGGCGGTTTAAAAATTCAAACGATACACAGTTTCTGCCAATCATTGTTGGGCCGATTCCCCATTGAAGCCGGATTGCCACCGCATTTTGAAGCCATGGATGAACGCAGTGCTGCGGAATTGATGGCGTCGGCGCGCAACAACTTGTTGCTCGCCGCGCGCGACGCGGGGCCGTTGGCGGATGCGTTGTCGATTATGACTGCACATATCGAAGAAACAGGATTCGCCGATTTGATGTCAATTGTCGCCAGAGAAAGATGGCGCATTCAGGAACTGTTTCGTCGCCATCGCGGGGTCGAAGGCGCCATTGCGGCCACCTACCTCTATTTGGAAACTGCGCCGGAAGATAGCGTTGAACGGGCGATCGCGGCGGCGAGCGCAGATGGTGCGTTTGATGCGGATAGTTTGAAACTTGCGGCTACGGCGCTTCTGGGCGGGACCGAGAAATCGGATCAGCCGAAAGGCGTTATCTTGTCCGAGTGGCTTGCCGCCAGCGACGCGGATCGCGAACGGCGGTTTGATGCATACAAAACTATATTTTTAACTGAAGCCGGCGATCTTCGCGCCCGCCTTGTTACCAAAAAGCCATCGGATGTGGAACCTCGCGCCAAACCGGCGATGGAAGCGGAAGGCGCACGGCTTCTAGCCGTCCTGGAAGCCCAGCGGCGGGTGGTCACGGCGCATTCGACGGCGGCGTTGCTACGATTGGCCGATGCGTTGCTGTCCGCCTACGACCGTGAAAAGGAAGTCCGGGCGCGGTTGGATTATGACGATTTGATCCTGAAGAGCCTGGATCTTTTGAGCGAAAGTGCCGGGGCGGCGTGGGTGTTGTTCAAACTGGACGGTGGGCTTGACCATATTCTTATCGATGAGGCGCAGGACACGAACCCCGAACAATGGCGGATCGTCGCCCAAATCGCTGAAGAATTTTTCGCCGGAGAAGGTGCGCGCGAGATGAATCGTACCGTGTTCGCGGTCGGCGATGCGAAACAGTCGATTTTTAGCTTTCAACGGGCAGACCCCGCCGCGTTCGCGCGAATGCGCGATCATTTCGACCAACGTATTTCGGAAGCGCGCGGTGCGCTGCGCAACGTTGATTTGATCTGGTCCTTCCGGTCGGCGCAGGCCGTCCTGCAGGCGGTCGATTTGGTATTTGAGGCACCCGGTGCGCGTGACGGTGTCGCAGATCAGGAAGTGCGCCATCAGGCGGTGCGGGAGGGTCATGCGGGCGTCGTCGAGCTGTGGCCGGTCGTCGCTCCGCGAGAACGCCGCGTCGCACTACCGTGGGAGCCTCCGGTCGCCAGGGAGGACGGCGACAACCCCGCCAGCCGGCTAGCGGGCTATTTGGCGCGCCGGATCAAATCTTGGGTGGGCCATGAAATTCTGGAGCCGCGCGGTCGTCCCGTGCGCGCCGGGGACATTATGGTTTTAGTGCGCCGCCGGGACGCGTTTGTTGAAGAATTAATTCGGTCCTTGAAAAGCCACGGCGTTCCGGTCGCCGGGATTGATCGTATGGCATTGACCCATCAATTATCGGTCATGGATTTGATGTCGCTGGGGCGGTTTCTATTGTTGCCAGAGGACGACTTAACCTTGGCGGAAGTGCTGAAGGGACCGTTCATTGGCTTGGATGACGATGACTTGTTTACCCTCGCCTATGAGCGGGGCGAGTCGAGTCTGTGGAGTCGATTAACAAGATTGTCGCGCGATAATTCGGGGTTCGCCACTGCACGCACCTGGCTGGGCTATCTTTTGTCCAAGATTGATTTCGTTCCGCCCTATGAACTGTTTGCGCAAATCTTGCAAACGCCCAACATCGCAGGCGAAACCGGATTGCAGCGTATTGTGGGGCGACTTGGCCCGGAAGCCGAAGACCCGGTGGGTGAATTCATGAATTTGGCGTTGCAGTACGACCATTTGAACCCACCTTCCATGCAGGGGTTCCTGCATTGGTTGGAGGCCGGGGACGCGA
This sequence comes from Alphaproteobacteria bacterium, assembly GCA_047631095.1. GTDB lineage: Bacteria > Pseudomonadota > Alphaproteobacteria > UBA8366 > JABJJH01. The sequence continues at coordinate 7,711 of JBLHZD010000099.1, read as the reverse complement.
CTGTCAAACGTGATATGGAGCAGGGCGAGCGCGATGAGGTTCGTGTGATTACCGTGCACGGCGCCAAGGGGCTTCAAGCGCCCATCGTTATTCTGCCGGACACGACGGTGAAACCCACACAGAGCCCGCGTATTTTATGGCCCGACGATATGTTGTTGTGGCCGCCGCGCCGCGTGTTTGAGGACCGCCGATGTAGGGTCGCTCGCGCCGAGGCTGATCAGTTGCGCGATCAGGAATACCGCCGCCTGTTATATGTCGCGATGACGCGCGCGGAAGACCGATTGTATATTTGCGGCTGGCGCGGCGACAGGAAAATACCGGATGATTGTTGGTATAATTTGGTCAAGAATGGGTTGGCGGGCGTCAGCAAACCCCTTCTTGAAGGCTTTGAAGAAATGCTTGCCGCTGAAGTGGCACCGGAAGACAATGAGCCAATAGGGTTGCATCTGTCCAACCCACAAACTGTTCCGGCGAAACTCGATGGCGCGGTGGAAGCCGCGTTGGAGCCGGAAGCGGATATCGAACCTTGGATGCGTGAAGCGCCGCCGCCTGAACCATCTCCGCCGCATCCAATTGTGCCCTCCCGGCCCAGTGGCGATCCACCGCCAGTGCATTCGCCCCTGCAATTGGATGACCAGATGCGGTTTCAGCGGGGTTTACAGGTCCATCGACTGTTGCAAATTCTGCCGGGTATTCCCGAATCAGATCGACATACGGCTTGTTTGCGGTTGCTGGAACGGTCCCCACTGGCTGAATCGGATCAACATTTGACGTCCGTAGAGGTGATGAAAATTCTGGAATCGGTGGAGTTTCAACCACTTTTCGGTCCCAACAGCCGTGCGGAAGTGCCTGTTATTGGTACGATAAATAGACCGGATGGCCCGGAAATTATTTCGGGACAGGTTGATCGGTTGGTGATTCGCGACAACGACATTCTCATCGTTGATTATAAGACAAATCGACCCCCGCCGACGCGACCTGATGATGTTTCTTCGGTCTACCTTCGACAAATGGCTGCGTATCGTGATATATTAAAACAAATATGGCCCGGTAAAGATATTGTGTGCGCCCTCTTGTGGACCGACGGTCCGCGCATTATGTCATTACCCGAATACCTGCTTGATTTGTAAAGTAGGTGTAAATAACGATAACACGGGGAAGGTTAGATAATATGACGACTGTAAAGGTTTCCGATGATGATTTTGAGACGTCTGTACTTCAGTCGAAAGAACCCGTCCTGGTGGATTTTTGGGCCGAATGGTGCGGTCCTTGCAAAATGATCGCGCCGGCCTTGGAAGAATTGGCCGGTGATTTGAGTGGGCGCTTAACCGTCGCCAAGCTGAACATCGACGATAACCCGCAAACGCCGGCGAAATATGGCGTTCGGGGCATTCCGACACTCATCCTGTTCAAGGACGGTCAGGTTGCCGCGACGAAAGTCGGTGCCTTACCGAAAAGCCAGCTCGCGCAATGGGTTGAATCTGTCGTATAGAGATAAAGAATGCCTACCCGTTTTGGGCGAGAACAACACCGGCGAGATATAGCGATCCACAAATGAGGACGCGCGCCGGACCGTTGATATCCTGAGATAAATTACGCGCGGCCGCTTCCAAATTAGGGGCGGCCGCCGCTTTTATGTAAAGGGCGCGCGCGCCTTTGGCGGCGTCTTCCGCGCTGATCGATGCGGCTTCGCCGGGAATGGCGACGGTTTGCATGGTGGTGATAAACGGCGCCAGCGGGCGCAAGAATCCCTTGTCGTCCTTCGAGTTCAACATGCCGAGGATCACATGAATCGGGCGGTCATCCCAGTCCCGAATCATGGCGGCGAGCGCTTCTCCCGCTGCGGCGTTATGGCCGCCATCGAGCCAGACCTCACAACCGACTGGCAATTGGGTCACCAGGGGGCCTCCGCGTAGCCGTTGTAGACGACCGGGCCATTCGACGCTCCGCACGCCCTCGGCAATGGCGGCGTTGGTAATCTTAAAACCTTTTAAAAATTCTGTGCAGGCGATGGCTAATCCGGCGTTGTGTATCTGATGTGCGCCCAAGAGCCCGGGCGGCGGGAATTCTCGTATTTTCGATCTGAACCTTACGCGTATACGGTCTTCTGCGCTCTGCGCGCTCCATTCAATGCCGTGCCGGACCAATGGCGCGCCGACGCTGTTCGCGTAGTCTGCGATGACCTGCGACGCTTCGGGGGATTGCGCCCCGACGACGGAAGGAACGTCGAGTTTTTGGATGGCCGCTTTTTCCGCGGCAATAGAGGCGAGGTCCGGGCCCAAAAATGCGGTGTGATCTATCGAAATTGGCGTGATGACGGTCAAGGCTGGGTGGTCCACCACATTGGTCGAATCAAAACGTCCTCCCAGCCCGGTTTCTAGAAGCAGAACATCGCCGGCGGTTTCGGCAAAAGCGTTAAAAGCCGCGGCCGTCGTGATCTCGAAATAGGTGATCGGACGGCCTTCATTGATTTTTTCGCAATACCCTAGATGCCGGGCCAACAAGGCCTCGTCTATAATGTTTCCCGCCAATCGAATGCGTTCGTTGAAACGGACCAAATGTGGTGACGTATAGGCGTGAACCCGATACCCGGCAGCTTCCATAATCGCCCGCAAAAAGGCGATGGTCGACCCTTTGCCATTGGTGCCTGCAACATGAATAACGGGCGGGAGACGGTTTTGGGGCCGGTCAAGCCGATCTAGCAGATCGAGCGTGCGGCCCAGGGATAGGTCAATCTTTTTAGGATGAAGCGATAGGAGGCGTGTCAGGATTAAGTCGCTCCCTTTTGGATTCTGCGTCGACGGTGTGGTCATGGATGTTGTGCCGAATCGGGCCTTTCTGGAATGGTGAGCGCGCCGCTGCTGCCTTTGGGCATGGGGCGGCAAAGCAAGTCGAATATATTACACAGTGTTTGCCGCAGTTCCCCCCGCGGTACGACCATGTCTATCATACCGTGTTCCAACAAATATTCGGCGCGTTGAAAGCCTTCCGGTAAAGTTTCGCGAACCGTTTGTTCGATGACCCGTTGTCCGGCGAATCCTATCATCGCGTCCGGTTCGGCGATTTGAATGTCACCCAGCATGGCGAAACTGGCGGTGACCCCACCGGTCGTCGGGTCAGTCAGCAACACGATATAGGGCAAACCTGCGTTCTTGACCTGTTGCACCGCAATGACGGTGCGCGGCATTTGCATCAGGGATAGAACACCTTCCTGCATTCGTGCGCCGCCGGAGGCTGGAACGGCGATCATAGGGGCATTTTTTTCGACCGCTAGTTGGGCGGCCAATAAAACGCCTTCACCAACCGCACGGCCCATCGATCCGCCCATGAAGGAAAAATTGAAAACCGCCACCACAATAGTTCGGCCATCCATCTTGCCAGAAGCGACGACGATTGCGTCGTCTTCGCCGGAACTGCGTTGGGCGTCGCGAAGCCGGTCGGTATATTTTCTTTGATCGCGAAATTTTAACGGATCGGTAGGGACATTGGGAAGTTTGGCGCGTTCAAAGATGCCGTCATCAAAAAACAGCCGAAGCCGCGCCTCTACCGTCATGCGCATGTGGTGACCGCAGTGTTGGCAGACATGCAAGTTTCGTTCGAGATCGCGGTGAAAAATTATCTGGTCGCATTTGGGACATTTGTGCCATAGCTTGTCGGGAACGTCCGCCCGTTTAACCAGCGCGCGCAGTTTTGGACGAACGAAGTTGGTCAGCCAGTTCACTAACCTCGAACCCCGCTCGCCAGTTCGCGCACAAATGATAGAACATGGTCTACAAGCCCGGGCTTGGCGCGGCTGTTATTGTCCAGATTGGCGGCGATGCAGTTGACGATGGCGGAACCCACGACGGCGGCGTCCGCGATGGTTCCGATGTCACGCACCGCGTCGGCCGAATTGATGCCAAACCCGACGGCGACGGGCAAATCGGTGTGGCGTTTGAGCCTTTCTACGGCGAACTGGATATCGTCGTTTCCGGCAGATTTGGTCCCCGTAATGCCCAGGATCGAAACATAATAAACGAACCCGCTGGTATTTTTTAGTACAGCAGGCAGGCGAGCATCATCCGTCGTCGGCGTCGCCAGCCGGATGAAATTCACCCCAGCCTCCAGCGCTGGGATGCATAATTCGGGGTCTTCTTCCGGCGGCAAATCGACAATGATTAATCCATCAGCGCCGGAGTCTTTAAAATCAGCAAGAAATTTCTCGACGCCGTATTTGTAGATCGGGTTAAAATATCCCATCAGGATAACGGGCGTATCATCATCGGACTTCCGAAAGTCGCGAACATGATCCAGCGTTTTGCGTAAATTGGCACCGGCTTTCAAGGCGCGCAACGAGGCGGCTTGAATAGCGGGGCCATCGGCCATGGGGTCGCTGAACGGGATTCCAAGTTCGATCACATCGGCACCAGCATCCGGGAGTCCGCTTAGAAGGTCACGGAAAGTGTCCGCGTCCGGATCGCCGGCGGTAATAAACGTCACCAATCCGCCACGACCTTCCGCTTTCAGTGCTGCGAAGCGTTTGGTGATGCGTCCAGAATCGGCGGTGCCAGTGATAGAATTTATGGCGGCGGGGGCGTTCATATGACCTCTCCCAGCGCGTCTGCAACGGTGAAAATATCCTTGTCGCCACGCCCGCACATGTTCATGCAAATGATATGATCCTTGGGCAACTTAGGCGCAATTCGGCTGACATGAGCCAGGGCGTGCGCAGGCTCCAATGCTGGGATGATGCCTTCTTTCCGGCAACATAGCTGGAATGCAGTCAAGGCTTCGTCATCGGTAGCTGAGACGTATTTCACTCGGCCCGATTCATACAGCCAGGAATGTTCGGGGCCAATACCGGGGTAATCCAGCCCGGCTGAAATTGAATGTGCATCCAGAATTTGGCCGTCGTCGTTCTGTAAAAGATACGTGCGATTGCCATGCAGGACGCCGGGTGACCCGCCTGTAAGCGAGGCTGCATGTTTTGAAGTGGAAACGCCTTTGCCCGCAGCTTCGACGCCATGCATTTCGACCGACGAATCATCGAGGAACGGATGAAACAAGCCAATGGCGTTAGAGCCGCCGCCAATACAAGCGACCAACGTGTCGGGCAAACAGCCTTCCGCCTCCATCATCTGATCCTTGGTCTCAATACCAATAATAGATTGGAAATCGCGCACCATGGCCGGGTAGGGATGCGGTCCAGCGGCAGTGCCTATGATGTAGAATGTCGTCTCCACATTGGCAACCCAATCGCGCAAGGCATCGTTCATGGCGTCTTTAAGCGTCGCGGTGCCGCTAGTCACCGGCACGATTTCCGCGCCGAGCAATTTCATACGAAACACGTTGGGTTTTTGCCGTTCGATATCTGTCGCGCCCATGTAAACCACGCACGGTAGGTCGAATAACGCGCATACCGTTGCCGTGGCGACACCGTGTTGGCCCGCGCCCGTTTCGGCGATGATGCGGGTCTTTCCCATTCGCTTGGCAAGCAGGATTTGTCCCAGGCAGTTATTGATCTTGTGCGCGCCCGTATGATTCAATTCGTCACGCTTGAAGTATATTTTTGCACCGTTGAAATGTTCGGTCAGCCGGGGTGCGAAGTACAACGGACTGGGGCGGCCCACGTAATGTTTGAACAAATACGTTAATTTCGCCTCGAATGCGGGGTCGCTCTTCGCAGTTTCATAGGCTTCTTCTACCGCTAGGATCAAAGGCATCAATGTTTCGGCAACGAACCGTCCGCCGAAAATTCCAAAATGGCCCGTTTCATCTGGGCCGGACCGATAGGTATTTACAGGCTCCATGGGGTCTCCGCTAAGATTAACCGCCCGGATGGGGACGCGTCCTTTAATATACAATGCGAGACCGAATTCTAAAGGAAAACAAGGCACCGCCGGGCAGAGTTTATGGTTAGGACTGCAATGTGGCGACCGTTGTCAGGAAATTTGCTATTTTTTGAGGATTTTTGACGCCGGGCGCATCTTCAACGCCGGATGAGACGTCGACGACTGGCGCATTTGCTTCGTGAACCGCGCGTCCCACATTATCCTCGTCGATACCGCCCGCCAACATCCATGGTAAAGGCCAGATCCGGCTCGCCATCAAAGACCAATCGAACTGCACCGCGTTGCCGCCCGGCAGGGCGTTAGTCATAGTTGGCGGTGGTTTGGCGTCGAACAGCAGCCAATCCACTGCGTTTACATAGTCATATGCGGCGTCAACGTCGTCCACTTTGGCGACGGAAATCGCCTTCATTACCAAGTGGCCATGACGGGCCTTTAAAGCAGCTGCGCGTTTAGGCGTTTCCTTGCCATGTAATTGCAACATCCCCAGCGGCACCGCCGCACAAACTGTGTCGATCCAGTTATCATCTGCGTCGACAAACAATCCCACCGGGACAATCGATTCCGGCAAATCCTTCATCAAGGCTACGGCCTGATCCGGTGATACGGATCGGGGGCTGGGAGGATAAAATACGAAACCAATATGGCTGGCGCCGCCTGCGACGACCGCGCGCACCGCGTCCGTCGAATTAACGCCGCATATTTTTGCCATGATAATCACGATAGAATTTTAAGAGCTGCCAAGGTTGGCCGCCATGGCGCGCGCAGCCGCCGCTGGGTCCGGGGCTTTAGTGATGGGGCGTCCGATTACCAGGTAATCGGCACCCGCGTTAACGGCCTCGCTTGGACTGCTGGTGCGTTTTTGATCGTTGGACAAGCTCAGGCTCGGGCGAATGCCGGGCACGATAAGCTTGAAGTCCGGCCCACATGCGGCGCGCACCCCTGCGGCTTCCTGGGGCGAGCACACCACGCCGTCCAATCCGCTGTCTTGTGTTAAACGCGCCAGGCGGATGACTTGGTCGGATATGGGGCCTTGTTGGCCGACGGCGTTTAAATCGTCGTTGTCCATGCTGGTCAGCACCGTGACGGCGATGACCAGGGGGCGAGGCATTTTCAAGGTCTCGGCGGCTTCTGTCGCGGCTTCAGCAGAGGCGCGCATCATGGCGGGGCCACCGGCGGCATGAACGTTTATAATCTTGGGGCGCAACTTCACTAGAGCGCGCACCGCGCCTGCCACGGTGTTGGGGATGTCGTGAAATTTTAAATCAAGAAAAATGGGCAATCCGGCGCGTGCTATTGTTCTCACGCCCGCGGCGCCATTGGCGCTGAAAAATTCCAGTCCGAGCTTTACGCCGCCGACCGCGCCTTTTAAGCGCTTGGCGAGCGCGGCGGCTTCCTCCACGTTCGTCGTGTCGAGCGCAGCAAAAATCTTGTTTTCCATATTTGGCATGATTGTCTCGAAATTTAGTAGCGCAATATTTAGAAATACGCGCATTAGCCTTTCCTTTACACCCCAACGGCGGCATGGGAAAGGGCTGTTCCGATCAGCGTTGTGAAACGAGTTCACCTTTGGAAGGGGCGTCAGAGCCATTTGGTGATGCGTTGGGCGTGCCTAAATTTGATTTCTCCGCTGCCGCTGTGGCCGACAATTCCCATTCCAACGTTTTGACGCGTTGTGACGCCTGCCGGGCGCGAAAGCGCGCGCCCATGGCACCAAGGCCTGTTACCGCACCGCCCAGCGCAATTCCGATGCCCAACGCACCCAGTGCGACGACGTAAACCGGTGCGTCCCAAATGAATGGAAGAGGCCAGACACCCACTTCAACAGTGTTACGGTTGCTTGCCGCAAACGACGCCGCGATAATCACCAGCGGCGTCGCGAT
>JBLHZD010000098.1:0-12593 GCA_047631095.1 Alphaproteobacteria bacterium | reverse complement strand
GATACTTCGTGCTCTGAGATTGCTTTCAAACGACAAGCCTTCGTAGTGAGTATGGTTGGTGAAATACCGGATCGACACGGCGCTATACCAAAGCAGCGATAGGCCGAGCGTGAAGGGAATTAAGATCCAGGCAAGCAACCATTTTTTGAAGAGTCCTTCGCCAACGCCACTAAATGTGAAGGCGCGACTGCCAAAATGCGTGTTCGAAATTTGGTAGCGTTCCATGGCTGATTGCATCCAGGGATAGGCCAGGCCCAGCGTCACGATGGTTAACAATAAATATCCCATCACCAAGAGAGCGTAGCGCGTAGCAGCGCCGTCCTGCCCGGCGCGGATGCCGCGCCACTGGGTGCGGGACATGCGGTATCGCCGCGCGCGGTAGATGGCGAATTGGAACAGGAAAAGGAAGAGTACGGTCTGGAGCATTCCCAGCGCGCCTTGCCAAACAGAGGAAACCGTTATCAACCAGGCGTTGAGGCCATTAAAGAGCAGGACAAGGGGGACCAGAACCAGAAGCGCGATCAGGAAACCGATGAAAAGCTCTTTGCCGGTTCCGCTATATTCAAAACCTTCATCCCGAAAGCGCAAATGACGCCATATGAAATCGCGCAATCGCGTTTTGCCCCAAAATCGGTAAAATCCCAGGGTTGGAAAATTCAACAGGATGTTGACGAACAATAATCTGGCCAAGGGCGCGGCTTGGCCTCGGTATTCGATGCTATTATTTTCGGTCAATATTAATTCCAATACAATTATGGCGCGTTTTGAATACTGAAACTGTATTTGGCGCCGTGTCAAATTGGCGATCCAGCCAAACCGTCTTAACCTTAACCATGGCTGGCCTTTTCCGTATTTAGATTTTATAAATTACGGTTCCGGCGTCGTTATTGTCCGGTCTAATCATTGTGTTCCGCCTTTTGCGAATTCTGGGCGCTGGATGCAGGACCGCCCGAAGAACGAATTAAGCCGTAAACAAATTGAGCCATGCCCAGGCGCCAATATGGCGCATCAGGCGTAGATACCGCGATTTCCCTGATCGTGGAAGATTAATGGAGCACCGGCGGACGTTATATGTCCGTGCGTCCGGGTTGGAGGAACAGCAGTGTCCGATAAAGATAGTAAAGAAGAAAAAAAAGACGAGGAACCCAAGAAAGCGCCCCGGTCGCGGGCGCGAAATCTGATTCGCTATGTGATTGTCGCGGTCGTACTTGTGGTTGGCGGTGTTTGGGGGGCACAGGAAATCCAGCAACGCTTCACCCATGTTTATGAATATGATGCGCGAATCGCCGGCAGCCTGATAACGGTTAGCAGTCGCGTCGCCGGGTGGGTCACCAGAATTCATGTCGCCGAGGGCGATGAGGTCGCGAAAGGGCAGGTCGTTTTTGAAATCGACACGCGCGATTCAAAATTACTGGTGGACCAGCTCGTCGCGCAAATTCAAGGTGTCGAGGCGGAACGGCAACGCCTACGCGCGCAAAAGGATCTGGTCGACAAGCAGACCGAAAGCCGATACCGCACGCAGAAATCAGAATTGAGCGCGGCGCAGGCCGTTGTGAAGTCACTGCAGCCGCAGCTTGAGCTGGCGCGCTCCGAACTGGTGCGCGCGAAATCCCTCTTTAAGAAGAAGATTGTCGCCCGCAAAACCCACGACGAGGCGTTTGCGCGGATGCAGCAGCTTGCCGGTGAAAACGATACGGCGTCTGCGGAAGTTCAATCCGCGCGGGACAAGCTGTTGGAGGCGGAGGCGAATCGCATTCAGCTGAAAGTTCTCGATGGCGAGATCGCTAAACTTTCTCATCAAGAAGGCGTGCTGCGCTCCCGCCTGGAGCAACAAAAGCTGGATTTGGCCGACCGCAGTATTCGCGCGCCGGTCTCTGGCGTCATCGATAAGGTGTTTGTGGATACCGGCGAATACATTTCCCCGGGACAACGTTTGTCCCTGACCCATGATCCGCACTCGATCTGGATTGAAGCGAATATCAAGGAAACTGAAATTCGTAAACTCAAGATTGGCCAGATTGTAGATGTCGGCGTCGATGCGTATCCCGATAACAGTTTCGCCGGGCGCGTCATTACAATCGGCAACACGACGACGGCGGAATTCGCATTGTTGCCCAGCCCCAACCCCAGCGGCAATTTCACCAAAATTACACAGCGCTTGCCGGTGCGGATCGCGATTGATCAAGAGGAGGGGTTGCTTCGACCGGGCATGATGGTCGAGGTCAATATTGATATCCGGAACGAATGACCCAAGGCTCGACCTAACAACACAATTGCTGACCCGCGAGGTTGACGGTGGCGAGCGAAAGCATCGAAACGTTAACCGAGCGTTACGGGACCTCCTACCGTTGGATCGTCACGACCACCGGTATGATGGCGGCGATGTGCATGATCCTGACATCGACGATGGTGAATGTCGCGGTGCCGTCGATTATGGGCGCCTATGGGGTCGGTCAGGACGAAGCGCAGTGGATGGCGACCGCGTTTTTAGCGACCATGACGGCCAGTCAGTTGCTGGGCGCCTGGGTCATCGCCGCTTTTGGCCCGCGCAATGGTTATCTGGGCGCGGTTCTGATTTTTATTTTCGGCACGTTGCTGGGCGCCTTTGCGCCCAATATCGACAGTCTTATCATCGCCCGGGTGATTCAAGGGTTCGCCGCCGGTGTCGTGCAACCTATCGCCATGGTGACGATTTTTCGCGTATTCCCAACGGAAAATCGCGGATTGGCGCTCAGTGTATATGGCATGGGCATCATGGTGGCGCCGATTCTGGGGCCTGTCGTTGGCGGCATCGCGATCGACACCTGGAGCTGGCGGCACCTGTTTTTCGTACCGCTGCCGGTGGCGGCTTTGTCCTTGTTGTTGGGAACGTTGTTCATGCCCGGCCGCGATCCCAAAGCGCGCCGAACGCCGTTCGACTGGACCGGATACGCTTTGATCGTTGGCGCAATTGTGTGTCTGATGATCTTCATCGCGAACGGCCAGCGCGATGGTTGGACCTCAGATGCGTCCCTGGTGCGCGCGTTTCTGGTGCTGACATTCGCCAGTGGGTTTATTATCTCTCAATTACGCTCTTCCGACCCTATCCTCGATTGCGCCCTGTTCAAAAATCCGCAATTCGTCGCCGCCGCCGTCCTGGGTTTTGTCTTTGGCGCGGGGAATTTCGGATCGACCTATCTCATTCCCGTCTTTGTGCAAAGCGTTCAGAACTTTACGCCAACGGCGTCCGGGCTGGTCACGGTGCCAGCCGGGGTCGCGCTGATGGTTTTGTTTCCGATCGCGGGTCGCCTGGTCGATACGGTCGCGGTTCGCTATCTGGCGATGTTCGGTTTGGCGGTATTCGCAATCGGCGCCATGCTTTTGCAGGGAACCGACGTGAATACTGCCTATTGGACCCTGGCGTTCTACGTTGTGATCGGTCGACTGGGCATGAGCATCATGATGCCGACAATCACGATCAGCGCCTTGCGCGCGCTGACGCCCGAACAGCTAAACCAGGGGTCCGGCGCCATCAATTTCGTTCGCTTGATGGGCGGCGCGTGTGGGGTGAACGGGTTGGTCGCCTTCATGGAGCGACGTACGGAAATGCACAGCCTGTCATTGACGGCGACGCAAACGCCAGACAACTCGTCCAGTCAGGAATTATTGGAACGGGTGGCCGAACTCTTGAGCGCGGTCGGCGTTCCCGAAGCGGTTGTTCAGCCCGGCGCGTTGAATTTTCTGGGGCGCGTGGTCGAGGCGCAGGCCACCACCATGGGCTTCAAGGACGGCTTTATGATTCTGACCGTCGTGTTTGTTCTCGCCCTGATTCCGGCCTGGACGCTTGGCCGCAGGAAAAAACAATAATGCGCAGGTTGGCCAATGCGCTCTGAAGACAGTACCGAGAAGGTTTCCGAAAATACGATTGAGGAGATGTTCGAGCGGTTCGGACCGAACTATCGTTACTATGTGACCTTTGCGGGTATGTTGGGCGTGATGGCGATGGTCTTGTCCGTGACGATCGTCAATGTCGCCGTGCCCAGCGTTATGGGCGCCTATGGCATTGGGCAGGACAAGGCGCAGTGGATGGCGACGGCGTTCATCGCCACGATGACGGTCAGCCAGTTATTGAACACCTGGATGGTTGAAGCCTTTGGCCAGCGCCTCGCCTATATCATTATTATCTGCGTGTTTTTGTTCGGCACTGCGATTTGCGCGGTCAGTCCAAATTTCGATTTTATTATCGTGGGGCGCATTCTACAGGGTTTTTCCGCCGGGGTTAGCCAACCGCTGGTGATGGTGACGCTCTTTCAGGTGTTTCCGGCCAACCGCCGCGCCTTCGCCATGGGGCTTTATGGCATGACGATCATGCTGGCGCCGGGGTTGGGGCCTGTGGTCGGGGGGATCGCCATCGACGCGTTTAGCTGGCGTCATATTTTTTATATCCCCGTGCCCTTGTGCCTGTTGGCGATGGCGTTAGGGGCTATCTTCATGCCCGGTGGGCTGCGGGTGCGAAAGTTACCGAAATTCGACTGGACCGGCTTGATCTTGTTGTGCACCGCCTTGGTGTTTTTGCTGACGACTCTGGCGAACGGGCAACAATATGGCTGGGTGTCGAATGAGCTGTTTACCCGGTTTGGCATCGGAGTGACGGCGGCGGTCGCCTTCGTTTGGTTTCAAGCACGGTCGGAGAAACCGCTTTTTGAAGTTCGTTTGTTGCGGATCCCGGCGTTTGCGGCGGCGGCCAGCGTCGCGTTTGTGTTTGGGTTCGGCAATATGGCGTCGAGCTACGCGATTCCGGTTTTTGTACAAACCGTCCAGGGGTACTCCGCGACGGAAGCGGGCTTGGCGTTGGTGCCGGCTGGTTTGCTCTTGATCGTGTTGTTTCCGATCTCCGGTCGGATCGCCGACAATGTTCCCGCGTATATTCCGATCATGTTGGGGCTGATGTTTTTCGCCGTTGGCGCGATTTTGATGTCGGATGCGGATATCAATACGGCGTTCTGGAGTATTGCAATCTTCACCATGATCGGACGGTTCGGCATGGCGCTCATTATGCCGCCTCTTGTGTCGTCCGCCTTGAAAACACTGCCGCCCGAAGACCTGAACAAAGGCTCTGGCGCGCTCAATTTTATTCGCCAACTCGGCGGGTCATGCGGCATTAATCTGCTGGTGATCTGGATGGAGCAGCGAACGCAATTGTACAACGACGTTCTGACGGCGACCCAAACACCGGCGAATTCGGCCAGCGCGGAATGGATTGGACGGGTCGAGAACTTGTTGAACGAGGGCGGTGTGCCAGAAGCGCTGCATAATTCCGGCGCGCTTCATTATCTGGGTAGTGTTGTGGAGGCCCAAGCGGGTACACTTGGGTTTCAGGATGGGTTCCTGTTCATTGCTGCGGTATTTATTTGCGCATTAATTCCAACGTGGGTTTTAAAAAGGGCGAGGCGAACAAGCGATGTTTAAGCGGATTTTATTGGCCTATGACGGCAGCCCGGAATATCGATCGGGACTGCGCCAGGGGGCGGATTTGGCCCAGTTTGTCGGCGCGGAAGTGCATCTTCTCGCGATTATCACCTCGACGACCAGCCTGCCAATCGCGGGCGGGGTAAACCCGTCGGACCTGGTGGATGAAGAACAAAAGGAAATCCAGAAGATTCTGGAGGAAGGCGTCGCACGGCTGCAGAAGCGGGGTATCAAGGCCCAGGGCCGTGTTGGATTTCGCGACCCGGTTGATGAAATCGCCGACACCGCCCGCGAAATTGGCGCCGATCTGATTGTTGTTGGTCACCGCCGCCGCAGTGCGTTCCATAGCTGGTGGCGCAAATCCATGTCGAAATCCTTGCTGTCCGTCGCCCCGTGCAGCGTTCTGGTCTCTTATCTTCCCGGCGGCGCCGACGATGACGATTGAGTCGTCGTTTTTAAATTTCCCCATTTCTTCTAAGTCTCAAGGAATATGCGAATGACGAGCAAGCTCTTCGAACCCATTACGATGCGTGGCGTCACGCTGCCAAACCGGATTATTCTGTCGCCGATGTGCCAGTACAGCGCGTGCGAAGGCAACGCCAATGACTGGCATATGATGCATCTTGGCGGATACGCATTATCTGGATTGGGGCTGGTTATTACCGAAGCCGCTGCGGTAGAGCCGCGCGGCCGGATTACGCAGGAATGCGTGGGGATCTATTCGGACGATAATGAGGAAGCGCTGCGCCGCGTCGTGGCGTTTTGTCGCTGCCATGGCGACGCGCCTGTGGGCATTCAACTGGCCCATGCCGGACGCAAGGCGTCGGCGCATCGACCTGGCGAAGGCCGTGGGCCGCGCGCGGATGGAAACCGCGCCTGGCGAACGATTGCGGCGTCCAATATTCCCACCGATGAGGGTTGGCCCGCGCCGGCGATGATGAATGATGAAGATCTGGCCGTTGTGAAACAGGCCTTTGTGGCCGCGGCGGTTCGTTCCGAGCGCGCCGGGTTTGACGTCATCGAATTGCATTTTGCGCATGGTTATCTTCTGCATACGTTTTTGTCGCCGCTTTCCAATACGCGCAATGACAGTTACGGCGGCAGTCTGGAAAACCGGATGCGTTATCCGTTGGAAGTGTACGATGCGGTGCGTGCGGTGTTCCCGGATGATAAACCGATTGGCGTGCGGGTTTCAGCGTCCGATTGGGCGGCGGGCGGATGGGATATTGATGGCTCCGTCGCCTTGTCGGCGGCGTTGAAGGCGCGCGATTGCGATTATATCGCCGCGTCCAGCGGTGGCTTGGTCTCTTATCAGGAGATTGACTTAAAGCCGGGCTATCAGGTGCCGTTTTCCGACGAAATTCGCAGCAAAGCCGACATTGCGACCATGGCGGTCGGGTTGATTACCGATCCGCACCACGCGGAAGCCATTTTGCAAAGTGGCGAGGCGGACATGATCGCGCTGGCGCGGGGGCTGCTCTATAACCCTCGTTGGGCGTGGCATGCGTCCGATGCGCTTGGGGTGGACCGGCCCTATATCCCGGAACAATACGACCGAGGGCAACCCGCGCGCGATTAGCCAACTCAACTGTGTCAGAGCGTGTTTGTCGCAGCCTTGAGGATGGCGTGGCTGTCCGGATCCTCCAGCAGGGCGGTTAAGCCGAAATGCGCCGGTTCCGGCCAGTCGCCGAACGCGAACCAGTCAAAGGCCTGGGTTTCCCAATTCAGGTCTGGCGCAAATTCATGCTGCACCACGGCCAGAAAATTATGATAGGCGAACCCGGATTCGTGCCGGAATATAAAGAGCGGGGTTAAATTCACCGGCGCGTGATAGCCCGCCTCCTCGTGTACTTCGCGCCGTACGGCGTCGAGTGGCGTTTCATCGCCGTCCACGGCCCCGCCCCAGGTGCCCCAGGTGTTTGGTTGTTGGCACTGCTCCGAACGGTGCGGGATTAGAACGCGCCCGGTTTCGCTCGCCACAAACAGGCAACCTGCGGCGGCGCGGCCCCAAAAGCCGGTTTCGCACAAGGCGCGTCTGTGTTCTTCCGTACTCACTTGTGCGTTTCCGTATTCAAAACACCGCCGCTCCTCGTGCGTCCCCAAATTCTGCAATCCAGAATCCGTATCCGGGTCCGCGCCAAATCAATAAGGGGCTGCCATCGCCAAGTTGTTCACGCGCCTGTGGCTCGCCCCAACTTTCGATGTAGTGGTCCAGCGGTTTGACGGAGGCGACAATCTCCTCTGTCGTCGGCGTGATGCCCTCGACCTCCTGCAGCCATACCGCCATCGCGTCAAATTGCGCTTCGCTTAACACCAACCCGCTTCCCTCTCGTCATTCCAGGTAATCTAACGCAGACGCCCTGCCGCCGTCAGCCCCCTAAAATATAGATTTGCGAGGGGGCGCGTTGCGAATACGTACAAATTCGCGTACTCCATGCGTTGTATTTTCCTCACGTAAATATAGGTAAACGGATGTTCAGGACGCTTGACGATATCGACGCCAAAGGGAAACGGGTTTTGTTGCGAGGCGACCTTAACGTGCCGATGCGCGATGGCGCGGTGACCGACGCGACGCGGATTGAACGGCTGTTGCCGACGATTACGGAACTCGTGGCGTCCGGCGCCAAAGTGATCGTCCTGTCGCATTTTGGGCGTCCGAAAGGCGCTGTCGTCGCGGACATGTCTCTGGCCCCGGTGGCTGAAGCCTTGCAGGCCGCGCTTCCCGACCTTCGGGTGACCTTTGGCGCTGATTGTATAGGCGCCGACGCGACGGCGGTGATCGATGCAATGGCGCCCGGCGACGTCGCCTTGCTGGAGAATTTACGGTTTCATCCGGGCGAAGAGGCGAATGATCTCGGATTTGCGGGCGAATTGGCGCAGCTGGGCGATTTATACGTGAACGACGCGTTTTCCGCCGCGCATCGCGCCCATGCGTCTACCGAGGCGCTGGCCCGGCTTTTGCCCTGTGCGGCGGGCCGCAATATGCAGGCGGAGCTGGAAGCCTTGACGACGGCGCTTGAAGATCCAAAGCGCCCGGTGGCCGCGCTTGTGGGGGGCGCAAAGGTTTCCAGCAAGCTGGAGGTCCTGGGGCATCTGGTCGATAAGGTTGATGTGCTGGTTATCGGCGGTGGAATGGCGAATACATTTTTGTTCGCGCAAGGGCGCGAGGTTGGCGCCAGCCTGTGTGAAAAGGATCTGGCGGATACGGCGCGCGATATCCTCGCCAAGGCGGAGAAGGTCGGTTGTACGGTGCTTTTGCCGGAAGACGTTGTCGTGGCGCGGGAATTCAAGGCTGGCGCCGTTGCTGAAACAGTCTCCGCTGATGCGGCGCCCAAGGATCAGATGATCCTCGATTTTGGGCCTGTGAGCGTTGCGAGAATTCTGGGAAAACTGGAATCCTGCCGGACATTGGTTTGGAATGGCCCCTTGGGCGCGTTTGAAACTCCGCCGTTCGATAAGGCGACAATGGCGGTGGCGAAAGGCGCTGCGGCGATGAGCGCCGCAGGTGATCTGGTCTCGGTTGCGGGCGGCGGTGATACCGTTGCAGCGCTGGCGCAGGCCGGTGTTTCCGATGATTTCACCTATATTTCGACGGCGGGCGGCGCGTTTCTGGAATGGCTTGAGGGACGTGAACTACCGGGCGTCGCCGCGTTGGACGTTTGAGGCGACCACGCGTTCAATCCTTTTAACGTGATTTCCCTACAATTAGCCCTTCGGGGTGATTTCTCTACAGTTGGAAAAAGGCGCGGATGCGTCTCAACAATTGCTCTGTGTAGCCGCTATTCGTCGATCCTGAGCGGTTCCCGGTGTTTTGGGAATCGTCGGCGGCGATCCTGGTTGCTTCGCGACGACGCTCCAGATAGCGCGCCAGAACCTCAGCGGTTTCCGGGCGGGCTTTCAAAATTGGCTCCATTTGCGCTTTGTCAATTTCGTAAATCACAGAATCCGTGAGCGCAACGACCGTGGCGGTGCGCGGAGTTCCCGTCAGGAGCGACATTTCGCCAAAGAAATCGCCCGGTCCAACGGTCGCAACCTGGTTGATTGAGCCGTCTTCGAATTTGACGCGCACCGACAACAGGCCTTCTGCAATGATGTAAAGCGAAGACCCGGAATCACCTTGCTCCACCACATGGCGGCCGGGCCGCAGTTGCACCATATTGGTGCGTTGGGCTAACTCGGCGCGTTCGTCGCCCTCGAGCGAGGCGAATAAATCAATCCGGCGCAGCAACTCATTTATCGCCAGCGAGGCGGTTTGATCGCGCTCTGAGCTGCGATACATATGAACGTCGCGCTGAGGATAGGCGACGCTGACGCCCGCCCAACGAAGGTGCTCCCATATCTTGCTGTATACGGCGTCGGCATGATTGGGGTGCTGGGAGAAGTCGTTGACCCAAACTTTTACGTCGTACAATACGGTCGATTCCTCAAAATCCCACACGCGCGGTATTGGCGCAGGATCCTTACTGACCATGTCACAATCCAGCGCCGCCGCCATCAAAATCGCCTTGGCGCGCGAGGGTGGCAATTGATAGTCGAGACGGAGTTGAAGGTTAAAGGTGTATTGTTTGGTCGGATAGTGGAAGTTGACGATACGTGCGGTCGCCATGCTTGAGTTGGGCTGCACGATTTCAGTATCGTCGCGACTGCGTAGATGGGTGGCGCGCCAGTTAACCTCTACGACCTCGCCTTCAAATCCATTGTCCAATTGAATCCAGTCCCCTTGTCGATAGGGATGTTCCATATTGAGCGCGATGCCGGAAAATACATCGCCCAGCGTATTTTGCAGCGCGAAACCGAGGACAACGGCGACAACGCCGGATGTCGCGAGAAGTCCGGTCACCGGTTGGTCGAACACCAGCGCGACAATCGCAAAGAAGGCGATCAGATAAAAAAGCGCGCCAACGACGTCCTTGAGCAGCTTGGGAACCTGTTGGCTGCGCAGCACGCCCCGCCACAGGAATAAATCGGCGGCGCGAATAGATAAATTCGCCAACACCATCCACCACAAGACGCTGACAACCTGTTTGGCGATGATTGCGGCGGGTTCGGTCGCGGCGACATTAACCCATTTATGGATGTCGAGCCCCAAAAGCGCGAGCCCGGACGCGACTAAAAAGACGATGGCGGCTGACAGGAATCGCCGTGGCGTGCGCCCGTGCAGGAACTGAAACATAATGGCGAACAGAATGATCAGGCCGCCGATTAAACTAATTAGCGCGATCGAATATCCATAAAACGGCATTGGATGTTTCCCAGTCCCGTCCGATTGCCCGGTTTACGCCAATTTCGTCGTGTCGGGGGGCGAGGCGCGCCATTCCGACAAAATGCTATTGGCGCTTTTGATATCCAGTCGTTTGAAAAAATTGCTCACAGCCTGGAAATCAGAGGAATCCTGAGACACGGGCGCATTAAGTTGGGCGCGAAGAAGGACAAAAATTCTCAAAAAATCACCGACTGGCACGCCGCAGGCCTTGCAAACAATTACGACGGACTCACCGCCGGTGTCGGCGAACAGATTCGGCATTGCGTCCACGTTCAATCCGGAAAAATAAGCAAACGATTGCCCAAAGGCATTCACGCCTTCGGTTTCCAAAATGCGTACAAGGTCAGACGTTGTGATGGGCGCCGGCTCATCCTCGTCGATAAACATGAAGTCGTTATTGTCGTGCGAAGACGCCAGAGCGCGATCGATAACGTCGTCAATCGCGGTTTCGATACTGGGCGATGATTCCGGAAAGGTGTCGATAATGAAATTTTTCAGCGCTGCGCCGACCCAGCCATACATTCGCCACGCCAGGTCTGGTGGCAAGTCATCACGCTGTAACAGGGGTTTGTGGAGTGGCGGCACGCTCCGGGACATTTCGACCATCTGTTCCATGGCGTCGTTCGAGATGATCGCCGACGGATTTCGGAGAAGCGAGTCGATAACATCTACGTTTTTTGTGTCAACCAACACGTTGGACACGGCTTCGGACAGGTTTCGCCGCAACGTGACGGCGATTTGGTGCGAGGCGGGTTTGCCCCGCGCGATCAGAATAAGGTCGATGTCCTCCAAGGCGGCGCTGTCGACTAAAACCGGATAGGCGACTTCAATTTGATCATTGGCGAGGAAGAGCGCGATGTCATGGGGCAGGTCGCCGCGCAGGGCCAACCGCTCCGCAATTGTGCGGCGCACTTCCATTTCGACGTTGCTGATCAGCTTGCGTAGAATGTCGAAGGTGATTTCAAATTCTTTGGCGCTCAGATTGGCGTTGTTTTGCAAACAAACCTGCAAAATAGATTCCGCCAGGGCGCCGCGGCCATGGGTCGTGGGTCGTGCGATCGAGCGCCATCTCAAGCAAATTCCCGATCCCAGCCTGTTTGGGGTGCTGGGCAGCAGTTTCCATCGCGATTTTACACCTTGGCAGTTTTGGGCAATATTAATGCGCTTCGTAGCGCCGAAGGTTCACCTGCCGATAATTTATAATATATCCGCATAAATTGTCCCGAACTTTAAGGGAGATGCGATAGGGCGGAGGTAAGTTTCCGTATGCGCGCCCTAGGCGTCGCCGGTAACTTGCTTGATCGCCCACAAATAATTGGGGTCACGACGCCAGTTCCGCAGGACGTCGCGGGCGAGATCCGGGAGAATGTCGAGATAGAGAGCCGTAATACGCACCAGCTCCCCTCGCGGCAGGCCGACCCTTCTTCGGTCGCTTCGCGCGTCATGCGGTATTTGGCGGAGAATATTTTGGGCTCCATATCCTGTGATCGACAAATGATCGCCAGGCCTTCGCCGCCTTGTTCAAAAATCAGCCGGTTCAACAGGGTGGGTCGAAGGCGCGTCTGCCGCGCCAGGGCGGACTGGAATGAGGCGACTTCGCCTTTTCTCAATTGCGCGACAAGCTGGTCTCCCGACACTTCGCTATGCGCGAGTAATTCCTCCAGCGACTCGATGTTTGAGTCAGGGGCGGCGGCTTCTTGGGCGCTATTGTTTGTCGTAATTGGGACATCATCGCCCACAATGTCATGAACCGCAGCCTCCATCGCATCGTCGAGGGTCGCTGAATCCACCTTGAAATTTTCAAGGATATGCGAACGTAACGCCGCCGACACCCACCAATACATACTCCGGGCCAAAACCGGGTCCAGGTCGCGGCGGTTCA
>JBLHZD010000097.1:0-12731 GCA_047631095.1 Alphaproteobacteria bacterium | reverse complement strand
CCGGATGATGCGGAAATCGCCAAGGCGATCATCAAGATGGCGCATAGCCTTAAGCTACTCGTTGTTGGCGAAGGGGTAGAGACGCCGGATCAAAAAGAGTTCCTGAGTAAACGCGACTGCGACGAGTTACAGGGTTATTTGTTCAGTCGGCCTTTGGCGCCAAAACAGTTTGAATCCTGGGTCGCTGATTTTCGCAACGGGCAAAGTATTCCGTATAATGTTTAGTGAATAGTCCAGCCGCCATCGACTAAAAGCGACGTGCCGGTGACCATGGACGATGCGGGCGCGGCCAGATACAGCACCGCCGCCGCGACGTCTTCAATTTGCCCTAACTTTGGCAGCCTGATTTTACCTTCGACATAATCTCGAAACGCCTGGTTCTCCAACATGGGTCGGGTGAGGGGCGTCTCCACAAATGTCGGCGCGACGGCGTTGACGCGGATGGCATGTTCCGCCAGCTCAAAGGCCATCGCCTTGGTGAGCCCCTCCAGCCCAAATTTACTGGCGGAATATACCGTGCGGTCCCGCAGCGCGCGGTGCCCCGCCTGACTGGACATATTGATGATGGACCCGCCGCGACCGGTATCCGCCATTCGGCGCGCCGCCGCTTGTGCTGCGAAAAAGGCGCCGCGCAGATTGACGTCCATGAGCGCGTCAAAGGTTTCCGCATCAACGGACAGGAACGGTTGCGGCTTATTGGTGCCCGCGTTGTTGACGAAAATATCGATAGATGGCGTCGTGTTCAATTTAGATGAAAACGTCTCGATATCGGTGACATCGGCCACGAGGGTTTCGGCCTCGCCGCCGGTCCCTTTGATTTCCGCCGCGACGGCGTCTAAATCCGTCTCGGTGCGTCCGACCAAAGTCACGCGCGCGCCGGCTCCTGCGAGCGCGAGGGCGCACCCTTTACCAAGACCACGGGACGCGCCGGTGATGACGGCGTGGAGCCTGTCCAACCGGAAGGCGTCAATTACGTTAGCCGATGCATCCGTCATGACACTTGTCCTTATTCGTCTTTGAGGGATGCTTTATGGGCGGCCAGCGCCATCAGGCGGCGGTCGCGCCAATCCCGGCGCTTGGCCAGATCGTCTTCCGACAAGACCGTCCGGCGCTCGGCTTCGACCGCGCGGATCAGCTCGGCGCTCCACGGTTTTGGATCCGTGCGGGAGGCGTCGATGGAGTGATACAGGGGACCCAAACGTTCGGCGTAATCGCGCACGCCGCCAGGCGCATTCAGATCGATCGTCTCGAACGGACCCATGAAGGACCAGCGAAGGCCTAATCCTTCCGACACGGTTTTGTCGATATCCTCCGCGCTGGCGTAGCCTTCCTCGAACAAGGCCCAAGCCTCTCGTAAAAGAGCGCCTTGCAAACGATTCAGGAGAAACCCTTCGATCTCACGGCGCACGAGAACCGGCGACTGGCCGACTTTGCGCATCAACGTCATTGCCGTCTCAACCGCGTCACCCGTGGTCCAGGGGGTCGGCACAACCTCGACGATGGGGGCGAGATAGGGTGGATTGACGGGGTGGGCGACCAGAAAACGGTCCCGGTTGGGGAGGTCTTCGGTAAAGGCGGAGCCGGGAATGCCGGACGTGGAACTGCCAACAATCGTGTTTTCGCCAAGGCAGGCGGAAATTTCCGCGCTGACCTCGGTCTTCACATCCGTGCGCTCCAGAACGGATTCCTGAACGTAGGCGGCGCCGTCCATGGCGTCGCCCATCGTATTATGGACGGAAATATTACCCATGATCGCATCCGCGTCGTCGATCAGGCCGCAATCCTTCAGATCGCCCAATTGGCGCTGGATCGTCTCCAGAACCGTGTCGCGAATGGCGGGGTTAGCGTCGTAAATTTTGACGGCTTCACCCGCGCGGGCGAAAACGATGGACCAACCGGACCCGACAAGGCCACCGCCGATGATGGCGACATGGCCTGATGCTGTTTTGCTCATGGTGTTTGTCATCCTTGTGGTTCGGCGGCGGTATAGGGTTCAATATTTCGTTTGCCATAGCGGCGCACGCGAACGTTGGCTTGCTCCGCATGTCCCGCGAAACCTTCCAACATGCAAAGTCGGGAACAATATTCGCCGACAAGCGCCGAGGCCTCATCGGTCAGAATGCGCTGGTAAGTGTGGGTTTTGATGAATTTCCCGACCCATAACCCGCCAGTGTATCGCCCGGCTCGTTTGGTGGGGAGCGTGTGATTGGTGCCGATGACCTTGTCGCCATAGGACACGTTGGTGCGGGCTCCCAAAAACAGCGCGCCGTAATTGGTTAAGTTCTCCAGAAAATAATCCGGGTCGCGGGTCATAACCTGAACGTGTTCAAAGGCCAATTTATCGGCCTCCACCAGCATTTCAGCCTCATCGGCGCACAAAATCACCGCACCGTAATTATCCCAGGATTCGCGCGCGATTTCCGCCGTCGGCAGCACCGTCAATTGCCGTTCGACTTCGGCGATCGTTTCCCGCGCCAAGGTTTCTGATGTCGTTAGCAGAATGGCGGGGGAGGTGGGGCCATGTTCCGCCTGACCCAGCAGGTCAATGGCGCACAGTTCGGCGTCCACCGTCTCATCGGCGATAATCAAGGTTTCAGTCGGGCCTGCGAACAGGTCGATGCCGACCCGGCCATATAATTGCCGCTTCGCTTCGGCGACATACATGTTGCCCGGTCCGACCAGCATATCGACGGGCGCGACGCTTTGCGTGCCCAGCGCCATGGACGCGACTGCCTGAATGCCGCCCAGCACAAGAATTTCATCGGCGCCGCCAAAATGCATGGCGGCGACGATGGCCGGGTGGGCGGCGCCGTTTTGTGGCGGGGCGGTGGCCACGATGCGTTTGACGCCTGCGACCTTGGCCGTGACAACGCTCATATGCGCTGAGGCTATCATCGGATATTTGCCGCCGGGAACGTAACACCCGACCGAATTTACGGGGATGTTTTTATGGCCCAACACAACGCCGGGCATGGTTTCGACCTCGATGTCGCGCAGGGTTTCTTTTTGCTTCATCGCGAAGTTACGAACCTGCGCCTGCGCGAAGCGGATATCATCCAAATCCCGTTTCGCCACTTTGCTCAACGCACTTTCGATTTCCGACTCGGACAGCCGAAAATCGGTTGGGCTCCAATTGTCGAATTTTTCTGATAACGCCCGAACGGCGCTATCGCCGTGATGTTCAATATCGCCAAGAATATCTTCGACCATTTTGCGAACTTTAGCGTCCTCGTCGTCGCGTTGGTCTTTGTCGAGGCCGTCTTTTAGGATTTTCGCCATTGTCTTCCCTTCCTGACGTCACAGCGCTGGATTTTAGGCGCATGGGCTGAATTTGAGCCCATTCGTAACCATCCGCCGCCGCTTGTAAAGACTGTCTCGTTGCAGAATACTCTGGGCCGAATACTTACGAAAGGGACAGGCGCGCCCCTGTTTGGGATCGCGCTCCGCAATTGAAGGCGAAAAGAGCGATGAGCGACAAGATGATGAAAGTGACCCCGATTGCGGGCGCGCTGGGCGCCGAGATCGAAGGCGTGGATTTGGCGGCTTTGGACGATAACGCCTTCGCGTTTATCAAACAGGCGTTTATCGATCATCATGTCCTAATGTTCCATGATCAACAGTTAACGCCCGAGCAGCACCTGGCGGTCGGGCGTTGGTTTGGCGATCTGGACATTGCGCCATTTGTAAAAGCGATGGACGACTATCCGGAGATCATTGAAGTCATTAAAAACCCGGACGATAAAATCAATTTCGGCGCCGGTTGGCATTCGGATTTCAGCTTCAAGGACGAACCGCCCCTAGGTTCGCTTTTGTATGCGTTGGAGACGCCGCCGCAAGGGGGCGACACGATGTTCGCCAATTTGCATCTGGCCTATGAGACCCTGTCCGACGGTATGAAGGAAATGCTCGATGGGCTGGTTGGAATCCATAGTCCGCGCCGAAGTTATTCCGCCGCCGCGCTCGCCACGCGAAAACGCTCGGGCATGACAATTGAAGCCGACGAGACATCGGAAGCGACCTGGGAGCATCCACTGATCCGGGTGCACGCGGATACCGGTCGGCGGTGTTTGTTTGTAAACAGCATTTACACGATAGGCGTAAAAGGTTGGACGGAGGAAGAAAGCCGCCCGTTACTGGAATACTTGAACGCCCATGCGGTGAGGCCGGAATTCACCTGCCGTTTTCGCTGGCGCAAAAATTCATTGGTGTTTTGGGACAATCGTTGCGTCTTGCATAGCGCGTTAAATGATTACGCCGGATTTCGTCGGCATATGCGCCGGGTCACGGTCGTTGGCGAACGTCCGATTGGAATTCAAAGCGCCGTGGCGTAACACCGCGGTTTCGATTGAGTGGCTTAAAGTATCGCAATGGCTAATTTTCCGATTATCGACGCGCATCACCATTTTTGGGATCTCGGCCTCTCCAAACATCCTTGGCTGTGCGAGACGCCGCGCATTCCCTTTCGCTATGGGGATTACAGCGACATTTGTCGCAATTATCTCATCGACGAGTACAAGCGCGATGTTGGCCAACTGAATGTTGTTAAATCCGTACATATGGAAGCGGAGTGGGATTCGGCTGATCCTCTCGGTGAGTCGAAATGGCTGCACGAACATCACGACAAGACCGGCTATCCTCAGGCCATCGTTGGTCAAATATGGTTTGACCGGGATGACGTTGACGTTCTCCTGCGCGGTCATGCCGAATTGCCGCTGATGCGCAGCGTTCGCCAAAAGCCCAAATCCTCGCCATCGCCTGACACGGTGTCGCCGGGTAAGCCGGGTTCTATGGGGGATTCCCGGTTTCGCGACGGTTATGCGCGCTTGGCGCGCTATGGGCTGCACTATGATTTGCAAACGCCCTGGTGGCATCTGCCGGAAGCGGCGGCGCTGGCGCGGGATTTTCCGGGCACTTTGATCATCCTCAACCATACGGGCCTGCCGTCTGATCGTAGCGAAGCGGGGTTATCTGGTTGGCGCGCGGCGATGGCGGAATTTGCCGACCAGCCGAATACAGCGGTTAAAATTTCGGGCATTTGCGTCCCTGGCCGCGAGTGGACGCCCGATTTGAACCGCGATGTCGTGCTGGATACAATCGCCCTTTTCGGTGTTGAGCGTTGTATGTTTGCGTCAAACTTTCCCGTCGACGGGGTTTGCGCCTCGTTTGAGACCATCTTCAATGGTTTCCGGCGCATCGTCGCCAGCTTTTCGGAAACCGATCAAACAAAGCTGTTTCACGATAACGCCGCGCGGATTTATCGTCCGGTATAGGGCGGTTCGGCGGCTAAACGCTGTCCTTGGGATCGAAAAGTTTCAGCACCGATATTCCATCCAACTCGCCATGACCTTTGGAAACGAGGATGCGAAACAAATTCGCCGCCTGACTCGACATGGGCGTGGGCGCCGCCAGATTTTTCGCGAGATCATGCAGCATGTCCAAATCTTTGAGAATCTGCCGGGCGTATCCGGCGGGTTCGAAATCCCGCTCAATCATGCGCGGAAACATGGATTGCAGCATATTGGATCCGGCGTGCCCGGCGGCCAGCGCTTCAGGAATTTTCGCGGCGTCGATACCGCCTGCTTCCGCCAGCGCCAGCGCTTCGGCCAGGACGCAGTAATTGTTCAGCACCAGGACTTGATTGACCATTTTGGCCACTTGCCCCGCGCCGGTGGGGCCAAAATGCGTGAAGCTGCTGGAAAGGTCGTCCATAAGCGGGGTGATCCGAGCGATATCGTCGGGCGCGCCGCCCGCCATGATCGCCAATGTTCCCGATTGCGCCGCCGCCGGACCGCCGGAGACTGGCGCATCCACCCAGCCCATGCCGGTCTTTGCACGCAGTTCCGCCGCCATGTCTTTGGTGTCCTCCACAACGGCCGTGGAATGATCCACCAATATTTTATCCGCTGTGGCGCCCGCCGCGACGCCGTTAGCGCCAAAGATCGCATCGCGCAGATGCGCCGTAGACGTAACGCAGGTCAGAACGATATCACTGTTTTCCGCGACGGTTTTGCCGGAGTCGGCGGGCGTCACTCCCACCGCCGCAGCGCGCGCGACAAGGTTAGCGTTGAGATCAAATCCCTGCAGACGATAGCCGCACTCGACAAGGCGCGTGGTGAATCCGGCGCCCATAAGGCCCAGGCCGATAAATCCGATGCGGGGTTTGGGCGAATTCATGCGTTCGCGTTACGTTTGGATTTGGCGGTCTCACAGCAAATTGAAAAGGCGTTGCGAAGCGCCGCCGGGGTTGCGATTCC
Source organism: Alphaproteobacteria bacterium (assembly GCA_047631095.1). Taxonomy (GTDB): domain Bacteria; phylum Pseudomonadota; class Alphaproteobacteria; order UBA8366; genus JABJJH01. The sequence continues at coordinate 6,477 of JBLHZD010000097.1, read as the reverse complement.
CTGACCGGCGATATCATAGCCGGTGCCGTGACCGGTGGTGGCGACGGCGATTGGCAGTCCGCCGAGCACGGTCACGCCTTTCCCGAAGCCCAGTAGCTTCATCGCGATCTGGCCCTGGTCATGATACATCGTCACGACCACGTCGAAATCACCACGTTGGGCGCGCACGAAGACGGTGTCGGACGGAAAGGGACCTTCCGCCGCAATTCCGGCAGCCTTGGCTTGTTCGATGGCGGGACCAATGGCGTCGATTTCTTCGCGGCCGAAATTACCGCCATCGCCCGCATGAGGGTTCAAGGCCGCAACGGCGACGCGCGGCGTCCTAAACCCGGCGTCGCTTAGGGTTTCATGGGCGAATAGGATTGATTCGAGCACCGCCGACGTCGTGATATGCCGTGCGACGTCCGCCAGAGGCACATGAGAGGTGACCCGCGTCGTCCATAAATTATTCAGGACGTTAAGTTCGCCAAAAAGGCCGTCATAGCTCAGTTCCTTCGCCAGAAACCGCATTTCGTCGTCCTGTTCCAAGCCGCCGAGATGCATGGCTTCCTTGTTCAACGGTCCGAATACGATTCCATTCGACGGGCCTTCCATCACGCGTTTGGCCGCCTGTGATAGCAGCGACAGGATTTCCTGACCCGCGCCGGCGCTTACCGTCGCGCGCGTTGTTACAAGGCCTTCAACAGGTCGGCAATCGAGCATGGTATAGGCGTTCGGGTCCAGCGAAATGCCCGCAGTTGCGCATCCTTCCGCCAACACGTCCGCGTCGCCGAGCACTTCTATAGACGAATTAGCGTACACAGTGTCATCGGCCAGTAACCTGGCGCAGAGTTCGGGACCAATGCCGTTGCGATCGCCAAGTAGTAGGGTGATTGTTGGTTTCATGAAGTCGCCATTATTGTGAAACGCCAGTCTATTTATTGAACGTAAAGGCCTGCTGCTGGGTTCTCCAGCGGCGCCGGATTCAGCTCTTTGTCGGCCTTGTGTCTTTGATCGATGGACGGTTCCCCATCCGGTCGACCCAAGCGGCGAGTTGGGAGCGGCCTGCGCGCCAGTTAAATCCCGGAGGACTATTCTCCCGGGCGTCCAACAGGCAGGCGAGAGTCAATTGCGCCATGTTCACCGGGTCGGTCATTTCGGGCTTTTCCACCGCGTGCTCAAATTCATCCGCCATGCGATAGGCGCGGGCGGTTTCATGATCGATGATAAAACCGGACCGAAGTTCCGGCGGGCGATATGCGAATTCGCGTCCCCAAACGCCAATGCCGTCCATCATGCTACGGGCCATGGCTTCCAGGCGTTTGGCTTCGAATGCCGTTTCGCCCTGCGGCGTTAGCGAAGGCGCGCCGTCCAGATGATCAAGATAGTCGCAGATCAGCGCCGATTCTTCGATCGTCGTCCCGTCATCCAGGATCAGACAAGGCACGCGACCGGACGGATTGATCGTGTAATACGGACTGTCCGTCGTTCGTGTTTTCGCCAGATTAATATCGATTCGCGCGCCCAGTCCTTTTTCAATGATGACGGCGCGCGCCAACCTTGCGTAGGGGGAGGTGGGGGTAATAAATAGTTTCATCGTTATTCCTTTGGCGGTCGCTGCGTTGTCTGAATCAATTGCTGGCCTGGACACGCCCGAGTGGGTCGCCGAAGCGCTCCACGAGCACATCCTCAAAGGGCATGCCTTCCGAGGCGATCCAGCTTCCCGGGCGCGCATGATAACTGTCATGCAGCCAGGGGGCTTCCGGCTCCACACCGTCTTCCGCCAAACGGCGCGCGCCTTCCATTATCATGCGTCGGAAGCGGACGATGGCGGCGTCGGTGGCGGTCAGGATTTCATTGGTGCGATCAAAGATTAAGCCCTGTGCTTCCTGGATCATGGCGTCTTGTTCCGCCAGGCCCTTTACGCCGGTGAAACTGCGATGTTTCTGGTCATCGCGGTCAATCAAATAGTCGTTCGATTTGTTTCGGTAGGCGATGAAATTGGAATCGACCTTGGCCAAAATACCATGGCCTTCGTCCAGTTTCGCGCGTTCTTCCGCCCCTAAAGGCCGGTCGGGATTCCACGCGTAACCATACAGCCAATGGGAGTTGTTATCGATTGGCACGAGGGTGAAGCCGAAATAAGTCTCGCCCGGAAAAGTTGAGGGGCCGGTGCCATGGGCGGGCAGCAGAAATTGCGTCATGCGCCAATAGGTTTCGCCGTCATCCGCGTCCCGCGCGCCGCCAACGACAAATCCGGCCTCGTGCGCCTTGATGGAAAATTGCGGCATGGGATCGTTGCGAATCCAGCGCAAGCGCCGTTCATCGGCGGGCGCGTCCGGGTTCTCGTTCGAGTCCACCTTGGGCGCGGGCATATGCAGAAAGGAGAAATGCGACGTATCGAGATCGCCTTCCATGGTTTGCGCCCAGTTACACTCTTGTAGCTTCTTGCTGATATAGCGATGCGATGGCGGCACTAGACCGAATTCAAGCTGCGGCACTTCCGGGATCTTGTCCGAAGACGGCCCCATATAGGCCCAGATGATCTCGCCAAACTCCCGCGTTGGATAGGACTTTACGCTCACTGTATCGTGGTGACGGACGCCGGGCGGCACGTTGGGTAAATCCATGGCCTTGCCATCAACGCCAAATTTCCAGCCGTGATAGACGCAGCGCAAGCCGCATTCCTCGTTGCGGCCGAAGAATAAATCCGCGCCGCGATGGGGGCAACGCCGATCCAGCAGCCCGACGTCGCCATTCGTATCACGGAACGCGACGAGGTTTTCCCCCATGACTGTCACGCGAAGCGGTTCGCCGTCGGCTTCGGGCAATTCACGCGACAGGGCGACAGGTTGCCAGTAGCGCCGGAAATATTGACCCATGGGCTGGTCCGTCCCGGTCAGGGTCAGGAGGTCGTTTTCTTCTTGGGTCAACATGACGGTGTCTTTCTGTTGTTTTTCAGGTCCGAAACGAGTCACGGTATTTGAAACTGATCAGCGCGGTGAAAACAACGCCTATGGCGCAATAAACCAAGACAGTTGCAAGATAGCTGTATCGTTCCACAAGGTACCCGGACGCCACCATGCCCCAGGGCAGACTGTATATCGCCAGAGACCGAACGCCCATGACGCGGCCCCGTAGATCGTCGTTTACGGTTCGTAAAAGGGTCACCGCCATGGAGATCATCGACGTCGTTTGCGCCATGCCGATCAGGACCAGGACAACCATGCCCCAGGCCATATTGGGCATGAAGGCGAAGACTACCAGCAAGGCGTACCAGAGAAAGATAAAGACGATCATGGAGATTGCGGAGCGCCGGAATCCACCGGTCCACGCCATGGTTAACGACCCGATCAGCGAACCGCTGGCGTAACTCGCCACCAGCAAGCCCAGGCCGTTTTCGTCAACATGATAGATTTCCTTCGCGACATAGGGCATCAGGCCGAGCAAGATCGGATAGGCGGTCAAATTTACCTGAAACGCCAGCCACATTGTCGCGCGGACTGGCGGCGTGCGCCAAACGTAGAGAAGGCCGTCCTTTAAGTCGCGCCATGGGGATGACCGCGCCGCCGTCGGTGCTTGCGGATCGGAAGGGCTGGGACGAACGCCGGAAACGCCGAAGGTCAGTAAAAAACTCCCCAGATAAAACACAACGACGAAAATATAGGCCGTGCCAATGCCAAAGGCCGAAAATAACCCTGCGCCCACCAAAGCGCCGGCGATCCGTGCGGAATCCTGAGTGGTGCGGTTCAGTCCGATGGCGGGCATCAGATTTTCACGACCCATGGTGTCGCCGATCAGGGAATTGCGCATGACAAGGTCGGATGGTCGGATAATGCCCATGAGCGCGGCGATGGCGAAGATATGATAGGGCCCCAGAATATCCATCAGGCCCAGGGTCATCAGCGCGCAGGCGAGCAGCGCATAGGCGGCGCGCATAAAACATAACATGGTGCGCCGACCCACCCGGTCGCCGACAACGCCGAACATGGGCGCGACGAGCGCGCCGATATATTGCAGGGACGCAAAGGCGGTCAGCAGAAATACAGAGTCAGTCTTGACCAGAACGAACCAGCCGAGAATGAGCGTTTCCATCTCAAACGCCCAGGACGTCATCAAATCAGCAGGCCACTGGAAGCGGAAGCTGCGCACCGAAAAGGGAGCGAAGGTCTTCCCAAAGCCGTTGGCGGCCTTATTTTTCAAGCATTTTCTCCCTGAACAACCATCCGTAGCGTTAATCGCGCTATCTGTTGATCGCGGATAACCTACGGTGAATTCAGAGGGCAGGCACGCTTAACTTTTCAGGCGGTGGCGGTCGATTTCGCTCTGCGCGGCGGCGCCGGTCTCGCCTTTAAACCAGGACAGTTTGTCGCGCAACAATACGACATCGCCAATGATGATAAGCGCCGGGCTGCAAGCGTCTTTGGCGGCTTCGGGTAAATCTTTCAAGACGCTGGTGGTGACCTTTTGGCCCGGTTGCGTCCCGTTTTCGACAATTGCGGCGGGGATGTCAGGGCGCGCGCCATGGGCAATGAGACCCGCGACGATACCCGGCAATTGGGTTAATCCCATGTAGATGACGACGGTCTGGTTGGGTTGCGTTAGTTGCGTCCAGTTCAAATCGGGTTCGCCGTCCTTGGCGTGGCCGGTGACGAATACGCAGGATTGCGCATGGTCCCGATGAGTCAGGGGGATGCCGGCATAGGCGGCGCTTCCGGTGGCGGCCGTAACGCCGGGGATGACCTGAAAGGGGATGCCATGTTCGGCGAGGGCTTGAATTTCTTCTCCGCCGCGACCGAACATAAACGGATCGCCGCCCTTAAGCCGCAGGACGCGCTTTCCTGCCTGCGCCAGACGCACCAGCATCTCGCTGATGTCTTCCTGTGGAACAATGTGGTCCTTGGGTAACTTGCCGACATAAATACGCTCCGCGTCGCGCCGGACCAGATTAAGGATACCGTCGCCAATCAGACGGTCATAGAGGACAACGTCAGCCTTCTGCATCAATCGAAGCGCCCGGAAGGTCAATAAATCCGGGTCTCCGGGACCAGCGCCAACCAGAAAAACCTCGCCATCATTTCCGGTGTTCTCGTCTTTCGCCGCTTCCGCGAGCATGGAATCCATCAGCGACGCCGCCTGGTCTTCCTGTCCCGAAAACAGGCTTTCGGCAATGGGGCCGTCGAAAAATCGATCCCAGAATCGCAGGCGGTTTTCCGGCTTTGTTACGGTCGTCCGGACCCGGTTGCGATAAGATCCGGCGAATGCCGCGAGACGTCCATAGGCGGCGGGGATCATGGTTTCAAACCGCGCTTTTAGAATACGGGTCAATAACGGCGCTGCGCCGCCGCTGGACACCGCGATCAACAGGGGCGAACGATCCACGACAGCGGGCAGGATGAAGTCGCAGAGCTCGGGACGGTCCACGACATTCACCGGGACGCCTGCCGCTGTCGCCAGAGCGTGCAAGGCCTCATTCACAGGCATGTCGTCAGACGCGCCAACCGCAATGACGCAATCGTCGAAGTCCGCGGCGACCACGGCGCGCGTGATATGGGTAATTTTTCCAGCCTGTACAAACTGGGCAAGATCCTCGTTTAGGGCTGTCGCATGAATCGTGACGATGCATCCGGCGCGCACCATAAGGTCGGCCTTGCGGGCGGCTTGAAGACCACCGCCAGCGATGACGACGGGGCGATCTTTCATGGCGAAAAACAAGGGTAAATTATTCATAATTTGGCTCGTGCGTGTCGATGAAATCCCCGATACGGGGGCGGAACTTATATCAGCCTGATAGGCGCGCTTGCATGCCCGATGCAAGTGAATTCGGCGGCGCGGATCTGTTCGTTTATGGCCCGGCCTGTTTCGACAGGCGCAAATTATGCTACATAGGCGTTTAATAGACACGCTGCGCCGCTGCTCTCTGGATTGATGATGACCGAACCACATCCCTTCGCCCAATATGTCCGAATCCTTGGTCGTGGTCGCATTGGTTCGCGTTCCTTGACCCAGGCGGAGGCGGAAGCGTCGATGGGGATGATCTTGCGCGGTGAGGCGCTGCCGGAACAGATCGGCGCTTTCATGATGTTGCTGCGGGTCAAGGAGGAAACGGCGGCGGAGATCGCCGGGTTCGCTACAGCCGTGCGGCGCAGTTTTGGCCAAACCTACAGCCCGGAATCCATGGGGCTGGAGCCGGTTGATCTGGACTGGTCGTCCTATGCGGGAAAGCGCCGTCAATTGCCGTGGTTCCTGCTGGCGGTCATGGCGCTGACGCAATCCGGAATTCGTATATTTATGCACGGGACCGAAGGCCATACGCCGGGGCGGTTGTATACGCGCGAAATACTGGAGGGTTTGGGATTTCCCATTGCGCTGGATTTGCCGGACGCTGCAGCGCAAATTCGCGCGCGTAATTTCGCCTTTCTACCGCTGCAAAATTTGAGCCCGCGCCTTCACGATTTAATCCAGCTTCGGAGCATCCTCGGACTTCGTTCGCCCGTA
>JBLHZD010000096.1:0-12763 GCA_047631095.1 Alphaproteobacteria bacterium | reverse complement strand
GAGCGACGTTTGGGAATCCCCTATTTTGAGTCCGGCTCAATGCTCGCTGGTATAAGAAGACCCCCACAAAAAGGCGAGCGCGGCGAGTAGGCAAAGTTCAACGGACAGGTTTGTTTGTTTTCTAATCATAGGGGTACTTTCCGAATTGGGGCGTTTGTGACGCGAGCGCACGGACCCTACCCGGTTGCCTTGCCATAATGCTTCGCTTAAGATCGAAGTATGAAAGACGGCCCCAATATTGCGCTGCTCGGCGCCCTCATCGGCGACCCGGCGCGCGCCAATATGCTGACCGCCTTAATGAGCGGTAAGGCGCTGACCGCCAGTGAATTAGCGGGAGAGGCCAACGTCACCCTTCAAACCGCCAGCGCGCATCTGGGCAAACTCCAAACCGGCGGCTTGATCCATCAACGCAAACAGGGGCGCCACCGTTATTTTTCGCTGGCTGATGCGGAAGTAGCAGCCGTTCTGGAAACCATGATGGGCTTTGCGGAAAAAAGAGGGCACACCAGAACGCGAACCGGGCCAAAGGAGCCCGCGCTGCGCAAGGCGCGCGTCTGTTACAACCATCTGGCGGGCGAACGTGGCGTGCAGATGTTTGACAGTCTGGTGGCGCGAAAATTCCTAATTGACGAAAAGGATACGCTCACCGTGAGCGAAAACGGCCACGCCTTCATCTCCAAATTTGATGTCGATATCGTCGCCCTGACAAAGGCGCGACGCCCCTTGTGCAAATCCTGTCTGGACTGGAGCGCGCGACGCAGCCATTTGGCGGGATCCATGGGTTCCGCGCTTCTGCAATCCTTCTATCAAAGGGGATGGGCGGCGCGCAAAGAAGGCACGCGCATCGTGACTTTTTCCAAAAGGGGCGAGGCTGAATTTTCCGCTCATTTTCCAACAGAAATCTAAATCGGGGGCAGAAGAATGGCGAATGGAAAAGAGGACGCCAGCGCAAATCCTGTCGGTGACGCCGCCGACAATCTGAAACAATTGATCCCCTATGAAGATTTGCGCGGCTGGCTGTCGGAAACAGAACGGCTGGGAGAGTTACGCCATGTGAAAGGCGCAACCTGGCAGGAAGAAATCGGCATGGCCGCGGAAGTGGTCAGCCATGACGACAACGCGCCCGCCGTCCTGTTCGACGAGGTGCCCGGCAGCTTACCGGGATCGCGCGTCCTTGTGAACATGTTCGGCGGCAAGCGTAAGAACATGACGCTGGGCTTTCCAACAGATCTGGGCAAAGTCGCGTTAAGCGAGGCCTCCGCGAGCGTCTATCGCGGCAATACCGATTTGATCGCGCCCAACATTGTCGAAGACGGGCCTGTGTTTGAAAACATCATGCAAGGCGATGCCGTCGATCTGGAATCCTTCCCCTCCCCGCATTGGCATGAAGAAGACGGCGGACGTTATATCGGCACCGGCTGTTACCATGTCACCCGCGACCCGGAGTCAGGCTGGATCAATCTTGGCTCCTATCGCGTCATGCTGCACGGCAAACAAACGGTCTGCCACAATGTGCTACCGGGCCGCCACGCCGATTTACACTTCAAAAAATACCGCGAACGTGGCGAACGGATGCCGGTGGCGATCGTCGTCGGCGGCGACCCGCTGACCTTTATCATGGGCGGCTGCGACATTCCCGAAGGCGTCTCGGAATTTGATGTGGCCGGCGCCCTGCGCGGTAAACCGCTGGACGTGGTGTTGGGAAAGGTGACCGGCCTGCCGTTCCCCGCCAACGCCGAAATCGTGCTCGAAGGCTATGTTGATGGCGACCGGATGGAGCCTGAGGGCCCCTTTGGCGACTGGACCGGAACCTATACCGAAAAAGGCCGGGTGAACCCGGTCGTCAATATTGAAGCAGTGTATTTCCGCAACAATCCAATCCTGCTCGGCTTTGCACCCCAACGTCTGCCAGACGAATATTCACGGTTCCGCGCGATTACCCGTTCGCCGTTTCTGAAAAAAGACCTGGAGGCGGCGAGCGTCCCGGGCGTCACCGCCACCTGGTGTCATGAGGTCGGCGGATCGCGTATGTTGCTGGCCGTCGCCATCAAGCAACGCTATGTGGGACACGCGCGTCAGGCGGGGCATGTGGCGTCCATGTGCCGCACCGGCGTGGACGGCAACCGATGGGTCATCGTCACCGATGATGATGTGGACGTCACCAATCTGGACGAGTTAATTTACGCGGCGCTGACCCGCGCTGATCCGGCGACCTCGATTGATATGATCCAAGGGGCGAAGGGCGCTGTTTCAGATCCACGTCTGGCGCCCTGGGACCGGGAATCCAAAAATTTCGTCAATTCCCGCATGATCATCGACGCCTGCATTCCTTCACTCTGGCGCGACGAGTTCCCGCAGATCAATCAGCCAAGCGCAGAATCCGCGCGCCGGGGCCAACAAAAATTTGGCTACCTGCACGACTAGCGCAATCCAGTTTACCGTTTCGGCGCATCCGCTTTCAGGGGTTGCACCATCCGGTTCTGATTGCCCTCTTTCGCCGTGCTCATATCCAGAATTGAGCCTTTCGCCGCCATGAATTTTTCGTAATCCGCCTCGGCGCCAAATTCGACCGCCTTGTTGCTGTACACGCCGATACTGGCGAAACGGCCACCACCCGCCTGGATGATCTTTCCGCTGGGCGCGTCTTCATTGCACATGAACAGCACCGCTGGCGTAACTTTGGACGGATCGCGCTCTGGCGGCGGATTGTCGGCGTCCACATCGCGGCCCTTGACGCTGGCGGTCATACGCGTCACCGCAGACGGCGCCAGACAATTGACATGCACATTGCGACGCGAGCCTTCCTGCGTCAGCACATTCATCAATCCGACCATGCCCATCTTGGCGGCCCCGTAATTCCCTTGCCCAAAATTGCCGAAGATACCCGACCCGGAGCTGGTGAACACAATCCGCCCATAGCGCTGCTCATACATGATCGGCCACGCCGCATGGGTGACATAGGCGGTTCCGGTCAAATGCACTTTCACGACTTCATCAAAATCATCGAGCGTCATCTTCCGAAACGTCATATCGCGAAGTATTCCCGCATTGTTGACCAGAATATGCACGGTCCCGAAGGCGTCCACCGCGTCTTGAACCATCTGCGCTGAATCTTCCCGACTGGATACGGAGCCATGATTGGCGATGGCGATTCCGCCCGCGGCTGTGATTTCGGCGACGACATCATCCGCCGCGTTCCCGCCACCAATTCCCTCCAGGCTTCCTCCAAAGTCATTGACCACGACCTTGGCCCCCAGCGCGCCCAACGCCAGCGCATGCGCCCGACCGATGCCCCGGCCCGCGCCGGTGATGATCGCAACCTTGTCCTTAAATTCGCTCGTCATATCCTCTTCGCCTCCCTTTGGTTCACAATGCGTCTATACCGGTTGGTCGCCCTTGACCTGAACCCGATGCATCAAGCGGTAGTGTCCAAAATAATCGTTGAGCGCCAGATGCATCGCACAGCGATTGTCCCAGAATGCCACCGACCCCGCGCGCCATTGAAACCGACAGGTGAATTCCGGCCGGGATGCATGGGCGTACAGGAATTGCAGCAAAGGCTGACTTTCCTCAACGCTCATATCCTTGAAGCATTCGGTATGCATTTCATTGACGTACAAGGCCTTGCGCCCGGTCTCGGGATGAGTGCGCACAACCGGATGTTCCGCCCACATTTCCGACCATCCCGCGCTTTCGGATTCTGTGCCCGGCGACGGTGTCTCCCCTTCCCCCAGCGTGCGGAGAATTCGGCCATTGGCATGCACCGCGACCAGCCCGTCCAGCATCCGTTTCATGCCGTCGGACAAGGCGTCATACGCCTGATACTGATTGGCGAATAAGGTATCCCCACCACTTGGCGGCACAATTTTTGCCCATAAAATTGAGCCCAGACTTGGCGTTTCCAAATGGCTGGTATCGGAATGCCATTCCCAACCAAAGACCATCGTGTCTTCGGGCTGTTTTTCCACAACCAGTATTTCCGGATAAGATCCGGGCGCCTGCCGATGCGGCGGCAAGGCGGCCAATTCGCCAAATTTTCGCCCAAAGCGGACCAACCCCTCATCATCCAGTGGCTGATCGCGAAAAAACACAACGAGGTTTTCAAGAAGCGCGTGGCGAATTTCACGAATAACGTCCGGGTCGAAGGACGACTGGGTAATATCGACGCCAGCGATCTTCGCCCCGATTGCGCCGGATATCGGCGTCACTTCAATATGCTTATACGTCATCGTCAGACGAGCCGCTCCTATCCCTGATTTTCAGTTTTAATATCCAGAACATCCCGAAGGAACGCGCAAATTGCATTGAATTCAGCCTGCGCCGCCGGGCCCCGCAATCGCGCGCGCATGAACCCATGGATCATGCCCTTGGCCTCGCGAAAGGAAACCCGCTGCCCCGCCAGCGCAAGTTTGGAGGCGTAAACCCGTCCATCATCGCGAATAGGGTCGAACTCCGCGACATGAACAAAGGCGGTCGGCAGGTTCGAAAAATCAGTCGCCCGATCTGGTCGCGCATAAGAATCCGCCGGGTCCACGGTTTCCGGTAAATACATGTCGTAATACCACGCCATGTTCGACGTGCTCAGCCCCGGACCTTCAGCATTGTCTATATAAGATTGCGAGGTCGGCTTCATGCCTGTGCAGGGATAGAGGATGGCCTGCCCAACGATTTTAGGGCCATTGCGGTCCCTCGACGCGAGTGAAAGAGCGGCTGTCAGGCTGCCGCCCGCGCTGTCCCCCGCCACAGCGACCCGCGCGCCATCCACGCCGATGGAACCGCCGCGGGACACTACCCATTCCAGTACAGCGTAACAATCGTCAAACGCCGCTGGATAGGGATGTTCCGGCGCCAGACGATAATCGACGCTAATCACAACAGCCCCCGTTTCGGCCGCAAACCCCCAGGCGGTGGTGTCGGAGCTGTCCAGATCGCCTTTCATGAAGCCGCCGCCGTGAATGTAAATGACGCAGGGCCGTGGACCATGGGAGCCCGCCGGGCGATAAATGCGCACCGGCACACGCAAATCCCCGACATGCACTTCACGATCCGACACATCCATGCCATCGGGGTAAGGTTCGGACAGCGCGGCGCTGTAGGCGTTCCAGGCGTCCCGCGCCGACGCCAGTGTTTGCGTCGCCGGGACAGGGCCCCGCGCGTCGATCATCGCCTGCATTTCCGGGTGAATCATAACCATTCCATCCTTTATTGAGCGCCTTTTGTCTTCCGGGTAATCAGGGCCTATGAAATTTCTGAAAATAAAATCAGACCCTTTTTACCCCCTTTCTTTCATGCTAGCGTTTTGGATATGTCCACACAAATGAAAGCCTCCTGACCATGAATGATGACCCAATCCTCCTGAGCGAAGATCGTGACGGCGTGCGGATTCTCACCCTGAATCGTCCCCGGCAAATGAACGCTCTGAGCACGCCGTTGGTCGCGGAAATTGTCGCCGCCGTCGATGCAGCGCATGACGACGATTCGGTCGAGGTCATCATTCTGACGGGAACAGAACGCGCCTTTTCTGCGGGCGCGGATATCAAGGAAGCCGCCTCGCGCGGGAACGAGACGCCCGAAGACGCCGAGAAGCGCGAAGAAACCGGCCGCAAGATTTACGACCTTGGATCCCGGACGGACAAACCGATGATCGCCGCCGTGCGTGGTTATGTGCTGGGCGGCGGATGCAATCTGGCTGTCACCTGCGACATGATCGTCGCGGGCGAAAATGCGGTTTTCGGTTACCCTGAGGTCAAGGTTGGACTGGCGGCGACGATGGTGACGCCGGGCATTGTGCACCGGGTGGGACCAAAGGCGGCGTTTGAGATGGTCACTCTCGGCGAAAATGTCTCTGCGGAAAAAGCGCTGGCGCTGGGCATGATCAACCGGGTTGTTCCCGATGAGTCCGTGCTCGACGAAGCCCTCGTGCTGGCGACGGCGTTGACGGCGTTCGAGAGCCGTATTGTTCGGGTGACCAAGCAGGTGTTTCTCGATTCCACCCGGCTCAATTTAGCCGACTCGCTCGATGCGGCGCAGGGCGCCAGCGCCCGTATGAAAAAGCCCTGACGAGGCATTTCCAACAAATGACGCACGACGCGACAAACGACACCGCTTGTGACGCCGAAGGAATTGGCCCGCCAGTCCTTCTGATCCATGGGATGGGGCTGAACCGCTATATGTGGAGGGGACAGGTCCCGCACTTAACGCCAAAGTTCCAGACCATCCGATATGATTTGTTAGGGCATGGCGACAGCGTCAAACGACCGGGGTCCTACGTCATGCCGGACTTTGTCGATCAGGCGATCAGGCTGCTTGATGATCTCCGCCTGGAGCAATGCGCGCTGGTTGGATTTTCTCTAGGCGGCATGATCGGACGCGCGATCGCCATCGCGCATCCGGATCGCATTTCCGCCTTGGCGATACTCAATTCACCCCATGACCGGACCGACGCCGAGCGCGCCGCTTTATTGTCACGGCTGGATCAAGCGCTTGATGGCGGCCCCCTCGCGACTGTCGACGCCGCCTTGAAGCGATGGTTCACCGATGATTACGCCCACCAACATCCAGAGGTTCTCAATCAAGTCCGGAACTGGATGAACGCGAATGACCCGGACGTGTATGCGGAAATTTATCGCCTGCTCGCAACCGGTGACGCTGCGTTGGCGGATTCCATCCGCACGATAAAGTGCCCGGTTCTGGCGCTCGCCTGTGCAGAAGATCATGGAAATTCACCAAACATGGCGCGCAAAATGGCGGCGCTTATCCCGAATGCCCGTGCGACAATCATTCCCCACCTGAAACATATGGGATTGGTGGAGAACCCGACGGCGATCAATGCAGCCATTCTGCCCTTTCTCGAGGAGGCTTTGTCGTGAGCGCCAGAAACAATTTTCTGCACGGATTTCGCGCGTTGCAAATTGGCCCGGGACTGGCGGCGGCGGTCTGTGGTCGCGCGCTGGGCGATTTTGGCGCCGAGATCCATCGTCTGGATACGGATGATGGATCGCCATTGAGCGCCTACCTGAATCATGACGCGCAAACCGCCCCACAACGGCTGACGTCCGATCACCTGGCGCAAGAAGCCGCAAAAGCGCACATGATCATCTGTGAGGGTTCGCCCGATATAGTGGCGGAACGCGGGCTCAATGAGGATAAACTGCGCGCGCTCAACCCCGGCGTAACGCTCGTTTATATAAGCCCGTATGGACAAACAGGCCCCTGGGCGAACCGACCCGCCACCGATTTGACCCTTTTCGCCGCCAGCGGCGTTTCTCGTTTATTGACCGGTCAGGTTGACGATATCTCGGAGGCCCCAACACGCCCGGTTGGCGAACAATCCGCCTTTATCGGGGGGCTGGCCGCCGCCTGCGCCGGCATGCACGCGGCGTTGCAAGCGCCGGATATGGATGGCCATGGCGCCACCATCGACATTTCCCTTCATGAAGCGCTAGCGTTGCTGGCCGTTGGCGAGCTGACCCGCGCCGGACAGAGCGGAAAAATCTGGTCGCGCAAACGCGTCGCCGATGGCAATGGCGCCACGGTCTGCATTCTCCCCGCCAGCGACGGTTATGTCGCGATTTCGCCCCGCGAGGACAAGCAATGGGCAGCGTGGCTGGTCGCGATGGATTCACCGGATTGGAGCACAGAAGCGCGGTTTAAAACCAAGCCGGACCGAGTCGAAAATTGGGACGCCCTGCACGCGCTGATGTCGCACTGGAGCCGCCAACACACCAAACAGACAATCGCCGATGCGGCCCAGGCGGCGCATGTGCCCAGCTTTCCGTTGCGGGAACTTGGCGAACAATTTGAGTCGCCGCAACTGGACCATCGCGACTTTTTCCACGCCCTTACGATCGAGGGTCGAGAGGTAAAAACACTGGGCCCGGCCTATAACGCAACACCCACCGGGGCCGCCACGCGCTCCGCCCCCTTTGGCGCGGGACCGCTGCCTTTATCCGGTCTGAGAGTGCTGGACTTTAGCTGGGTGATCGCGGGGCCCACAACGACGCGCCATTTGGCCGCCATGGGCGCGGACATTATCAAGGTTGAAGCGCCGGGACGCGGCGATCCAGCGCGTGGGTCGGAATTACATATGATCCTGGGACAGGCCAAACGCGCCATCGTCTTGAATTTAAAACAGCCCGCAGCGGTCGATATCGCGCGGCGACTGGCGGTCGAATGCGATGTGCTGGTGGAGAATTTCGGAACCGGCGTCATGGATCGACTGGGCCTTGGCGCCGACGACCTTTGCGCCGCCAACCCAAACTTGCTGTATCTTTCCGCCTCCGGATTAGGGCGGACCGGGCCAGAATCCCATGCAGTCGCATACGGCACCTTGCTGCAATGCTATGCGGGATTTGCAGGCCTGAATGGCCAGCCGGACGCCGCGCCCCGCGTTGGCTTCGCTTGGCTTGACCCTATGAGCGGCCTCAAAATCCCCTTCGCCATCGCCGCTTGGGCGTGGCGGCGCACACACGGCGGCGGCGGTGCGCGGGTCGATTACTCCATGATCGAAGCCCTGTTATGGACCATGGCCGAACCCATATTGGCCGCACAGTTGGAGGAACCACCCAAGCCTGAAGGCAACGCGTCAATCCGTCAAGCACCCCATGGGATCTACCCCGCCAAGGGCGAAGACGCATGGGTCGCCCTCGCCATCAACGACGATGCGCAATGGCGCGCGCTTTGTGCGATTATCCCAACGTTGGCGACGATGACGTCATGGGACGAAGCGGCCCGACGAAAAAATTCCCACGATATCGATTCCAAAATCGCCGAGTGGTCGCAAAGCCGCGACGCCACGGCAACGACCGAAACCCTGACCAACGCCGGGATCCCCGCCAGCCCCGTTGCAACGGCGCTGGACCTGATCAACAGCGCGCATCTGCGTGACCGCGCGTTCTGGCGTGAGTGGGAAAACGGCGTTTTGCCAGAATTACCCTGGAAAGCCAGCTTTGGTCACAGAACCGGCCCAGCCCCCGAGCTGGGCGCGGACACAGATTCTGTGATGGCGGAAATTTTATCTCTTAGCGAGTCAGAAATTAGCAAGCTCAGGGCGTCCGGCGCGTTTGGATAAGGCGCCAGACGACCTGAGAGCAGATTAATAAAGCGCGATCGGGTTGCCCGGCGAACCGGTGCCGCCCTTGATTTTCAACGGCGACCACACGAACATAAATTCATAGGCCTTGTCCGCGACAAGCTGCGACAGGTCCAGGTTTTCGATGTTCCAGATACCGCTGCGCGTCATCATCTTGATGTGGCATTCAAAGGGCTGCGCATTCTCTCCGCCAAAGCCCTTGCCCACCGCTTCAGACGGCCAAGTGTCGGCGCCCCAGAGGATGATCTTGCGTGACGCCATATACTCACACGCGGACAGGCCAAACCCCGGCGCGCCCGAATTAAACTCAGCGACCCGTTTCTTCTTCTCCGCCGCGTCATAAGTGTCCCATTTGCTCGGGTGCCAGATATCGCTATGACCGGTGTACAGGAAGACGCAATCGCCTTCGTTGATCGGATCTATCCCTTGCCGTTTGACCATCGCCTGCACGTCTTTTTCGGTGATGATGCCCGGATCGGTCATGTTGTTTTCTTTCGGGATTGGCAATTGCCCGCCCCGCAAGGCAACCGCGTCCAGCAGGACGCCCCGACAGACAAAGCCCTTCTTGGCGACATGGTCGACCCCCAAGGGCCCCATGCCATAGGCGGTTACATCCGCATCTTCCAGATTATGGCCGTTATAAAAATACATACCCTTCGACGTGATGACGCCTATATGGCCGGGACCATCAAACTGGGTGCCGATCTGGCCGATCTCAGTCGACAGATATTCATCATTATAAACGAGCTTTTGGTCGCCGAACGGTCCGCCCGTGGGCAGCCCCGGAATGGTCATACGCCAGCCCCGAGAGCCAAAGGCCGGGGCATCCTGCTGATAGACCTTCCCTAAGGTGGCGACTTTACCTTGTTTGACCAGCTTCGACGCCTTTAAAATCATCCCCGCCGTCGTTCGGTTGGCCGCGCCGACTTTATCATCCGCGCCCCATTCGCTAGGCGCCCATTTTTCGGTCAACGGCTGATCATTCGTCGCAACCGCGCCGCTCGCAACCGCACCGCCCGCCATCGCCAGCATCCCGATTGCGCCCGCCGCGATCGCGACCGTGAAGTTCACGTTTCCAATTTTCATTTCCCGTCCTCCCGTTGGTCTCTATTTGGCGTTAAAATTCTCCGCTGCGAAAGGCTTCGTCGAGACGATCCAGATCTTCTTTCGAATATTCCGGGAACGGTTCGCCGCGCTGGCGCAACGCCCCGGTGAAATTCGGCGGTCGTTTTTCGTTAAACGCCTGACGTCCCTCTTCGCCATCCATTGTCGTCTGGATCAGCAATGAATTCATCAGGTTCTGCACATGCCAGGCCTGATCCGTCGGCAAGTCGCCAAACCGTACCACGAATTCCTTCATCATGCGCAACGCGACCGGCGGCATGGTGCATATATGACGCGCCATTTTCTCCGCACGCGCCATCAGGTCTTCATGGGGTACGACCTCGTTAACAAGGCCGATGCGCAACGCTTCCGTTGCATCAAAGGGTTCGTCGGTCAGTAAAATTTTCATCGCATCGATATAGCGCAACTGTTTGACCAGTAGACTGGCGCCCGGTCCATGGCCCAGCCAGGCCTGCGTGGTCAGCGCGAATTTAAACCGCGCGTTCTCGACGCTGGCGATGCGGATATCGGTGGAGGCCAGCACCATATAAAGCCCCGCCCCCGCCGCCCAACCATTGATCGCTGCGATAACCGGTTTCCACACACGCGGATAATGATCGCCCATACGGCCATCAACACCTGTTACTTGCCCGTGCACCGTGCCCGCCAACGGCCAGTACAGGCGTTGAGCTTTCAAGTACTCCCGGTCCTGATCGCTCAGATCCGGTCGCGGCTGCAGATTGTGCCCGCCGCAAAAATGGCGGTCGCCCTTGCCCGTCACGATGGCGCAACGGATATCGCGATCTTCCCACATATCGATCCACGCCTCGGAGATCGCATCCGATGTGGGTTTGTCCAGAATGTTCGCCTTCTCCGGATTGTTCATGGTGATGTAAGCGACGCCGTCGCGTTTTTCATAATCGATGGGCATACTGTGTTCTCCAGACTTTTAGGCCTAACTTTTGGCCTGATTTTCGAAATCCTGAACGGGTTCGTCTACCGCCCTTTGAAGGGACGAGGTTCGCGTTTTTCCGCAAAGGCGCTGGCCGCTTCCTTGAAATCCTCGGACAGGTACAGCTTCAGCGGCGCCGACATCATGGTCAGCTCCCGCCCGCGTTGATCCATAAACCAGCGCCGCCCGCGCACCGTCGCGCGAACGCTGAGCGGCGGGTTCTTGCAAACCTCCCGCGCCAGTTCCATCGCGACCTCCATATAGGTTCCCTTCGGCGCCACGCGGTTGATGATATTCGCCGCCAGCGCTTCTTCCGCCGTGAAAAACCGGCCCGTCAGCGCCATTTCCGCGCCAAAGGCGCCGCCGCCCCGGAAATCCATCAGACCCCAGTATTTCGCTGCGCCCAGCCCACGCGAAGTTTCGGTAATCTGAAACTGCGTGCCTTCTTCCGCGACGATCAAATCGCATTCCAGCACGATGCCGACCGCCAGCCCCATGACATAACCATGCACCGACGCGATCACCGGCTTCCAGTTTACGGATTTTGTCAAAAGGTCAGCCGAGTTCGCGCCAAACCCCTGCGGGCCGCCCAGTCGTTCGAATTCTTCGCGGGATCGCAACTGGCGCTGCTGCACATCGGCGCCGGTGGAAAAGGCCCGCCCCTCGCCGTTGATGATCGCGAGATGCGCTTCCGGTTCCGCATCGAAGCGCCGCAAGGCGTCGTTGAGCGCGACAACTAGCTCGTCGCTGAACGCGTTCAGCTTTTCCGGTCGCCGAAGGGTGATCGTAACGATCTCGTCCGTCCGTTCATAGGTAACAAGGTTACTCGTGTCGTCATCCGCCATAATGTTCTCCTCCGGGCCGCAAGGCCGCCAAAATTATATCCGGCGAAAAGCCTATCAGAGGAAATCAGGGCGCTCCAGCCAGCGCGACAACCTCAAACGACACAGTTAGTTCCGTAGAAATTTATCGCTACGTTCTATGCCATTCCACAATTTAACATCGAACCGCGACGTGGCTGAACGTGAGAGCAAAAAAGAACATGTATATCTCAGGTCAATCCCAAGGCCTTCAACGACGCTTGCACTTCTTGCTTAATCTCATCGGGAAAATGTTGAGAAATGAAGCCATTTTGATTGAACAGAGCAACCTTTTCAAAGGTCGTATCCGATGTTTTCCGCATAATCCAAAATCCACTATACGCAGAAACCTCACCAAATTCTTCATGAACTGCGAGCGTAACGCCAGGGTGACATTGAAGACCGGTTTCCGGAATACCCAAATAGTCATGTGTTATATATTTTTTTATAATATTGAGATCACATTCGGAGCCCTGCGCTTCCAGGTCATCTCCACAAATAAAGCCGCCAATTTTCACTAATCGTTTCGCCGATCGAATATCAAACAGTACATTTTCATAGGAATGATTCCCGTCGATATACATTATATCAAAATCATTATCCATCAGGTAAGGGAGGATATCCTCACTTTTACCGCGCATGTGATTTACGTGAACGCCCTGCGGGGTAAAACCAATATTATGCTGAAAAATATCATAAGAAAAATCCAAATTCGACATTGATTCCATAAGTTTATAATTTATGCCCCGCTTGGTT
>JBLHZD010000095.1:0-12802 GCA_047631095.1 Alphaproteobacteria bacterium | reverse complement strand
TTCAAGACGCTGACGATCCAGGGACGAAACTGTGAAAGATATTCCTGTGCGCATACTCCAGATTTGCACATAATAACCTTACAAGGAATCCCGCTTCGGACTCCTTTGTTCCGGCCTATCCACTAGGGTAACCCCATATCGAGCATCCCACACTCCCAAACCTAGACTAAGCCTAATCCGGCGCACGCAAAAACAGTTCGTAAACCAGTTTCCTTATTTCCTCATCACAAACCATTTTCTCGTCTATAAACTCAATTACTTTGTCGACTTGCTGCGTAGATTTCCGCGGCAAATGCAAAATGTCTTTGATTTGTCGGTCAGACAAAAACCTATGAAGATGTTCATACGGATTCTTGGGTGAGTTCTCGTTACTCAGCCAATTTCGCAGAAGCAATTTCCACCAAATGCGTTCCGCATTGTCTTTATTTTCTTCTAAACAACGCTCAAAATCCTTCAGGGGTTTCAGCGTATGTGATTCAAATTGGTGGGAAAACCAATCGTGAAAGGCGCGGACGCGCCGGAAATATTCTTTGTATATTACACGCACGTTTATCTTCTCAGGGACATTATTTAAGTATCGTCTACCTGACTCGTTGATTTTATATTTTCCACTTTCGGCTTTGACGGACTCAACGATGGCCTGGATTTCATTCCGATCAAGCTGAAATCTTATTTCGTCTACGCTTTCGCCAAATCGATGGGTCACTTGAAATCCGGGCGTTAAAACGTTGATGTGATGGGTGATGGTCCGAAGAGCAATCACAAAATCATGCAGGCCATCGAGACCCAGACACTCATCTAATTTAGTTCGAAAATCGGTAATTCGTGCAAGTTCTTATAGCCTGTATGACGCGTGATCTTTCAGTGAGTGGGCCGCATTTCCTGCTGCAAAAAGTTCTTTGTGAACTCGCAACTCTCCCCCATCGTGTTTGAGTCTGTTTTCTTTCGAAAAAGCACCTTTGATGCGCATTCCTTCTGCAAACTCGTCGATCGCATCAAATAAATCATGCATAGAACGTTCATAGATCGCGTAAGCAGCTCTATAAGATTTTAATCTTTGCCAGATTTTGAAACCTGGATGCACAGTCAAAACGTCGAGTGCGTCCTCAAAATTCAAGAAAGCTATATCATCAACAATTTTTTGAGGGGTAGGAATACTGGATTTTCGTAATATTTCTCGTATGGATTCGCGTTTCCGGAGGCGTTGTATTTCCATTACCTCAACAACTTCACGAAACTGTCGTAATCCCTGATTCATAGCGGCGTTAGCTTTTTCCGTCTCCCTCCCCACCACTTCAAACCGTTGCCACAGGTGTTGCAGGCGATCCAACCGCGCCGGGCAGTCGCAGGGGCGGGGCGGTGAGCATGAAGCGGCTGCGGTTGTTTTCTTTCAGCCAGGCGGCCAGTTCGCTGAGATACCAGATTTCGCCCAGATGCACGCCCAGTTTGAACAGGCAATGTTCGTGTAGGGGCAGCAGCGGGCCGTGTTCGGTCGCCTCGGTCGGTTGGGTTCGGTTATCTTCGACCGCGTAATTATCGGTGATGATCGCCACGGCGCCGCAATCGGTGATCCATTGCAACAATCTGGGATCATGGCCGTCCAGCACGGAATAGCCGGTTTGCAGGGTCACGGCGTCGGGCGTTCCGGCGCAATCCATGATGTATTGGCCCAAGCCGGTGTGAAACAGCACCATGTCACCGGATTCGACCGTGATATTATCGGCCTCCATGATCTCCATCAGGTCGTCGTAATTCACCAGTTTTCGTTCAGCGCCGTAGCGGGCGTGCAGATCGATCAGCACGCCGCGCCCCTGCACCCCGGATTCGGCCATGCCCTGAATGCCCAGCGAACAGGCGCCGACTTCCCCGTGCGTCGGGGCGCCGGTGTCTTCGCACAATACTGAATTGCCGTTGTAATAGACCGGCTCCGCGATGCCGTCGCCATCGGCGTCGAACAACGAGCCCACATGGGCCAGACTGTCCCATTGGGTGGAATATTGCATATGCAGCAGCACGGCGTCGTCGCAGGTGACGCTGGTCAACAGCGGGTTAACGTCGGCCAGCGACATGTTAAAGGCGACCTTGCCTTCGCGCATGATCGGTTGGAACACCGGCGGGTGGCGGCGCGGGTTGAGAATATTGCCGCCGGGCAAATCGAGCGGCAGGCTGAGGCAAAAGGACAGGCCCTCGCGTATTTCCGCCGCGCCTTGTTTCACCTTCTCCGGGGTCAGCATGTTGATGCGGCCCAGCTGGTCGTCATCGCCGAATTCGCCCCAGTTCGAGCCTTCCGGCCGGTTTTTCCATTTTGGCGCCATGACGCATTCTCCCTGAGTTCTAATCGCTAGTCCTGAAAATCCGGGGGATCCCGGTCGATGATGGCGTAGGCTTCGATCTCCACCAGCAATTCCGGCGCGACCAGCGCCGTCACGCCGACCATGGTGCTGGCGGGTTTTACGTCGATAAACATTTCCGCATGCGCTTTGGACACCGCCGCGGCGTCCGCTACATCGGTGACGTAAATCACCGTGCGCACCACATCGGCGGGGCTGGACCCGGCCTCGCGCAGCGCGGCGTCGATAATACGGAGTGCGCCCACGCTCTGCGCATAGGCGCCATCGCCCGCACAGGTCGTGCCCGACACATGGATCGTATCGCCAACCCGCACCGCGCGGGAATAGCCGTGGGTCGCTTCATAGGGATGCCCGGAGGATATGTTTTGTCGCGCCATTCAGATGATCCCTTCATTCGTCAATCGCTTCAAGTCGTCGTCATCCAGCCCCAGCAGGTCGGCGTAGACTTCAGCATTGTGGCTGCCGGTCAGGGCGGCGGGCGTGTCATAGCCCGTTTTCGTCCCGCTGAACTTTATCGGAAACCCCGCCGCGCCGACACCCTTCATGACGCCGAGAGTCGGGTGCACCAGATCCTCGATCATGCCGCGCGCCTTGAATTGCGGCGACTTCCGGATGGCGTCGATGTCGTTGATGGGCCCACAGACGACGCCGCTGGCGCGAATGGAGTCCACCGCCGCCGCCACACTCATGGTTCCGGTCCAGGCGGAGATGATCTCATCGACTGTGTCGTTGTGAGTCAGCCGCGCGCCGGGGGTGCTGAAATCCGGGTCGTCGGCCAGTTCCGGGCGGCCAATCACCCCGCACAAGGCGCGCCAATGGGCGTCTGACGCCACACCAACGATCAGCCAGCCATCCGTCGCCTCGTAAGAATTAAACGGCGACAGGCGGGGGATGCGGTTGCCCTGCCGGTCCGGCAGGCCCAGCGCCGGATAACATTCCAGCGGCTCGTCATAGATAAGCGAAAATACGCTGTCGGTCATGGCGACGTCCACATGCTGGCCCTCGCCCGTGCGCTCCGCATGGTACAGCGCCGCCAGAATGCCGGAAAAGGCGAAGACGCTGGTGATCGAATCCGCCAGCCCAGAACCCGCTTTCGTCGGCGGACTATCCGGATAGCCGGTGATCGCCATCAAGCCCGACGCCGCCTGGGCTGCAGGATCAAAGCATTTCAACGTTGCGTCCGGCCCGGTCTGTCCGTATCCGGTCAGCGAGGCGTAGACCAGTTTTGGATTGCGGGCGCGCAGGGACTCGAAATCGACGCCCAGCCGTGCGGCCACGCCAACGCTGAAATTCTCCACCACCACGTCGGATTTCTCGACAAGGTCGTGGAACAGCGCCCGCCCCTCTTCCGATTTCAAATTAAGGGTGATCGCCTTCTTGCCCCGACTGCGCTTCAGGAATGGAATGCCGTAATCATCCGCGTCGCGCTTCTCAAACGACGGGCCGTCGCGCCCCAGAAAAATCGGCGCGCCGGACAACGTGTCGCCGGTGGCCGGGTTATCAACGCGAATAACCTCCGCCCCCAGCCCGGCCAGCAGCAAGGTCGTATGCGGCCCCAGGAAATACTGGCTAAGATCCAGCACCCGCACGCCTTCAAGTATCGCTTTATTCATTTTTTCCAAACACCCCGACAGATACCGATCCCATCCCGAAACCATACAGGGCGCCGCCGATTAGCCAAGGATGCAAGACCGTTCGAGGCGAAAAAGGCGCCCTCACCAATCATGGAGCAACGTGTTTTCCTGCAACAATCGGTTATCGCCAATCAAGTGAATCGCGCCCGCTGGCCAGTCCTTTAGCACGGAGACCATGCAGGGCAGGTTTGACGTTCCCAAACCGATGAAAGCGTCACACGCAGCGGCCAGATAGGTATCCGTTATGACCTCGACGCCGAGCTGATGTCGGGACCCCTCTCCCGCGACATGAACGCCCACATCGCCCTCGGCGCGCGCGCTGTCAGTGAAGAAGACGCGGTCGCCATAACGCGCGCGATAGGTTTCAACCGCTTGTGCGGAATCGGTCAGAAGGAACAGACGCAGGGTTTCGTCCTGTTGCATATATTGCTCAACCTGCACTGTGATCTGGTCGGAATCGTCCTGAAATCTGGCGGATTCGCTCGCCTTTTCGGCATTGCGCACATGCACGCCAAGGGTCGGGCGGCCCTTTATATAACGGGCTGCGAAAGCGTCGATATCGGCCTGTATATCGGAGCGCAATTTGAAATATTTGCGATAGAGGCGCGCGAAAACCTCATGGGCGTTGCAGCCGTGCAACCAATGATCGCGGGCGAGCCAGGGCGTTAATTCGAATATTTGCGTGTAGAAATCGGACACGATGACCTGTTCAGGGCGATTCAACAGATACAGGCCAGACCGTCGCCCGCCCAATCCGAACCATTGCTCAAACCGGTCAGCGCACAGATCCGCGCCGCGCCATTTTTCCGGATAATAGTCCGGCCCCAACGGTCGCATATCCACAAGGCCCCAGTCGTTTACCGGGGCGAAAAATGTCGAAAAGGCATCTGAATCGGGAGCGTCGGTATAGCGGCACCCGGCGCCCCAATGAATCACAGGAATGCGTCCAGTTAGTTCCGCCAGCAGTAACGCACTGACAAAATGGCCGATATCGGACCAGAACCCATAGCCCCAGGTCTTAATCAACAAATACGCCGGGGCGGGTGACGGGGTCGGGTCGGGCATGGATTTGAGCGCCGATTCCAACGTGTTTAACTGTGGCGCCAGTTCCGAGAACGCATCGGCTGGGCAAGCTCGGCGCGCCGCGTCGCATTGCGCCAGACCGGCGTCGCGCAACTTCACTTCGAAGGCCAGCAGCCCCCTATAATAGGGCCAGTACGGCAGGCCCGCCGCCATGGCCTCCCCGTGGCGAAGCAATTGCGCCGTTCGGCCCAGATTGCCCTTCTCGTAGGCGATGGCGATGTCGCGCAAGAGGCCGGGAATATTAACGGCGTGCTGATTTGCCGCGTGCGTGTTTGGCGCGTGCGGGTTTGCGGGCCCGTTATCGTCCGATGGCGCCGCGGGATCGCGCATCGCGCCGACTCCTGTATTCGTCCCCGTGCGGTGGCGTCACGGGGAAATGGCGGAAGAGCGTGGGAGTCGAACCCACCAGGCACGTTTAACGCGCCTCAGCGGTTTTGAAGACCGAGCGAGCCACCGGGCCGCGATGCTCCTCCATGGGCCTGTTTAACCATTGTCGGCTTGGTTCCACAAGCCTCCCGGCGCACGCCAAGGGTCGTCCTGCCCTTTGGCGTGCGCAGATTATTGCAGACCGGGATATTGCGCGGCCCGTCTATCCCGGCTAATCAACTGAGATGAGATTTTCCGCCCCTTGATTCCCGGAGAACAATTAGATGACGAAGCGCGGCCGCAATTTCCTTCACACGCCCGGTCCCACGAATATTCCCGACCGCATCCTCAACGCGATGCACCGGCCCGCAATTGATTTCGCCGCGCCGGATTTTTTGGCGTTGGCGGATTCCTGCTTTATGGACCTGAAGGACGTTTTCCAGACAAGCGGCGATGTCTTCATCTACACCGCGTCCGGCCATGGCGCCTGGGAAGCCGCCCTGGTCAACACCTTGTCCCCGGGCGACCGTGTTTTGATGCCGGAAACCGGGCGCTTTTCGCTCGTCTGGCGCGACATGACCGAATCCCTGGGGATTGAAGTCATCGAGACGCCAAACGATTGGCGCAGCGCCATCATCCCCGCCGACGTCACCCGCGTCCTCAGCGAGGATAAAAATCACGAAATCAAGGCCGTGCTGATTGTTCATACGGAAACCGCGACCGGCGTTACGTCCGATATCCCCGCGATCCGAAAGGCCATCAACGCCGCCGGGCACCCGGCCTTGCTGGTGGTGGACGCCATCGCATCGTTGATGACGGTCGATTTGCCGATGGATGAGTGGGGCGTAGATGTGGTCATCGCGGCGTCGCAAAAAGGGTTGATGCTGCCGCCGGGATTATCCTTCACCGCCGTCAGCGCAAAGGCGCTCGATGTCTCAAAAAATGTTGTCATGCCGCGCGAATACTGGTCCTGGACGTCCCGGTTGGATCCGGAATCCTACCGTCGGTTCTGCGGCACCGCGCCGGAGCATTTGATCTTTGGACTCCGCGAATCGATCAACATGATCCAGGAAGAAGGCATGAGCGAGGTCTTCGCCCGCCACGCCCGCATGGCCGAGGCCGTGCGCAAGGCTGTGGACGTCTGGGTGTCGGAAGGTTCGATGGAATTCAACGCGCAGGTTCCCGAGCAACGCGCCAATTCGGTCACCTGCGTGCGCATGCCGGCTGACACCTTCGCCAATGACATTCGCACCGTCTGCCGGGAGACGTTCAACGTCTCGCTCGGCGGCGGATTGGCGGCGTTGGCGGG
Organism: Alphaproteobacteria bacterium; assembly: GCA_047631095.1. Classification (GTDB taxonomy): domain Bacteria; phylum Pseudomonadota; class Alphaproteobacteria; order UBA8366; genus JABJJH01. Next base: position 6,059 of record JBLHZD010000095.1, on the reverse strand, counting down.
CCGGGCCTTTCGCATCGGGCATATGGGCGATTTAAACGAACCCATGATTATCGGCGCACTGGGCGGGGTCGAGGCCACGTTCCAACTTCTCGGCGTCCCCCATGGCAAAGGCGGCGTTATGGCCGCTGTTGATTATCTGGCGGATACAGCGACCAAACAGCAATAAGACGGCGAGCAAAACAGGCGAGTAAACCAAAGGACAGGCTACAAAATGAAGTTCAGCAATTTCATCTTCACCGCCGCAGAAGACCCGGCGGACGACCATCGCATCATCAATGAAACCATCCGTGAAGCGCAGCTTTGCGACGAACTGGGCATGGATACGTTGTGGTTGGGCGAGCATCATTTCGACGGCATTTGCGCCTATGTGGACCCGGTCAGCTTCGCCGCCGCGCTGGCGACCGCAACCAAAAACATCAAAATCGGTTTCGCCGTCGCCCAGATGTCCCTGCATCACCCCATCCGCATGGCGGAACAGATGTCGCTGATCGACAATATCAGCCAGGGCCGGTTGATCGTCGGGCTCGGTCGCGGCACCGCCTACAACATATATGATTACCAAGGCTACGGGATTGATCCGGCCGAAGCGCAAGCGCGCCTGCTGGAATCTGAAGAGATCATGATCAAGGCCTGGACGACCGAGAATATGGTTCACAAAGGCCAGTTCTGGGATATCCAGTTGCCGCTGCTGCGCCCCCGCCCCTTCACCAAACCCCACCCTTATATGATCCGCGCGTGTTCCGGCGAGGAATCAATGCTCGGCATGGCGCGCGAAGGGCGGCCTTTCATGATGAATGTGCAGTCCAATGAAGTGACGAAACACCGGATTGATCTGTACCGCCAAACGATGCGCGAGTCCGGCTATGACGACGAACATGTGGCGCGCAATGTGGATGAAAGTTGGGTCTGGCGGAATGTGTTCGTTGCTGAAACCGACGAGGAAGCGGCCAAAATTAGCATTCCCGCCTTTGAACGCCAAATTCAATTCCGTGGCGAGATGCGTCAGCGGATCTATGAAGAACAAGGCGTCACCCTGGCGAAAACGCCCATCGCCGGCGCCGCGCCCGTGGCCCGTGCGCAGGTCGAACACAGCCTGATTTATGGCTCACCCGATACGGTTGCGGAAAAAATTGCAGCGATAAACGATATCGGCGTTGGCGGCATTATTTTGACCTTCCGCCTGGGGCCGATGGACATTGAAACGGCGGAAAACAGCATTCGACTGTTTATGGAAAAGGTCGCGCCGCAATTCTCCTGAGCCGCGTCCAAAGGTTTATTGCGCGCTGATACCGCCGTCGATCACCAGTTCGGACCCTGTGGTGTACCCGGATTCGTCCGACGCCAGATACAAGATGCCATAGGCGACTTCTTCCGGGCGCCCGACGCGGCCTAAGGGCACCTGTCGCCCCAGTTTTTGCAGCGCTTCTTCCGCGCCGAAGCGGTCGCGAAATTCGTCCAGAATCGGCGTGTCAATAAACGCCGGATGTACGGAATTGCACCGGATATTGTATCCCTTGCGCGCGCAATGCAGCGCCACCGATTTGCTCAGATGGCGCACCGCCGCCTTGGCGGAATTATACGCCGCCATATTATGCCCGGCGATGATACCCGCGATTGAGGAAATATTGACGATGGAGCCGCCGCCGCTCGCCGTGATTTCCTTGATGGCGTGTTTGCAGCCCAAAAATACCGAATCGAGATCGACCGCATGGACGCGCCGCCATTCCTCCAGCTCGATATCCTCCACTGTCCGGGTCAGGGAGATGCCCGCACTGTTCACCAGGATATGCAATCCGCCAAAACCATCAACAACATCGCGCAGTACGGCGATCCATTGATCTTCATCGGTAACGTCATGGGGTAAAAACATGGCGCCGCCGCCAAGGGACTCCACCACGGCGCGGCCCGCCGCTTCATTAATATCGGTGATCGCCACCCGCGCGCCCTCACGCGCCAGCAATGCCGCAGTCGCCTTGCCCAGCCCCGACGCCCCGCCCGTCACCAACGCTAATTTCCCGTTTACGCGTCCCGCCATATCACCCTCATGAAATTTATCCCGAAATACAGCGACTAAATACAGCGCCTAAATACGTATTGTATAATCCCGCACTGTGTCGAGAATAGCCGCCATCATGCCATACACCAGAATATTAAACCCATCCGACGTCATAACGCCCGGCGCAAAGCGGCGTAACGCCGAATGAATGAATTACTGAACCGGCGCGTTCTCGCGCCGCTCACTTTGATTCTCATGGCGCAAACGACGATCACCATGTCGTCGTACTCCCTCCCTGTCATTGCGCCCATCGCGGCGGCGGATATCGGGATGGAGCCCTCATCCGTCGTCGCGCTGATGACCGTTGTTTATGTTTTTGCGATGATCGTGGGCCTGGCCTCGGGTGGCCTGATCGGACGGTTCGGCGCGACGCGCGTGTTTCAACTCCTGCTTCTGTCCTCCGCGCTCGGCATTGGCGGACTGATCGCCGGGCATCCGGCGTTCGCCTTCTTCGGCGCTGCGATGATGGGCGTCGCGACGGGGCCGATGAACCCCTGCGGATCATCGGTGTTAAGCCGCATCTCCCCGCCGCGATGGCAGCCCGTGATCTTCTCCCTGAAGCAGTGCGGCACGCCAGCGGGCGGTATGCTGGCCGGCGCCATCGTACCTGCGGTCGCGCTGATATATGACTGGCGCATCGCGGTCCTGCTGATCCCCGTTATGGCGCTGATCATGGTGACTTTGCTTGGCGCCAACCGGCGTTTCCTGGACGCGCCGAACCGGCGCAAGACGCCATTTTCTCTCCGCGATACAACCCGCACGCTCAAGCTGGTCATCACAGATCCCGCCCTGCGGCGATATTCCATCACCGGCTTGATTTTCGCCGCGTGCCAGATTGTCATCGCCAGCTATCTGGTTGTGTATTTATGGGAAGACGTGTCGCTCTCCCCCGCCGCCGCCGGAGCGATTTTCGCGGTCTTTCACGCGTCCGGCATCACCGCGCGCATCGTTTTGGGCTTTTTCGCCGGACGACTGATTTCGACCGGAAACCTGTTGATCCTGCTGGGGCTGGCAATGGCGGTCGGCATTGGCGCGGTCACCCTCTTTACGCCGCAATGGCCGCTGTGGAGCATTTACGCAATTGTCATCGCGCTGGGCGTTAGCGCCAATGGATGGGTCGGCCTGTTCCTGTCCGAAGTCGCGCGCCTGGCGCCGGAAGGCGAAACCGCGTCGGCGACCGGCGGCGTACAATTTTTCATGTATTTCGGCATCAGCGGCGGCCCCGTAATCTTTTACGGGATATATAAGCTTGTCGGCGATTACGAACCGCCCTTCATGATCTTCGCAGTCATCGCCTTTGTGACAAGTTGCCTGCTCCTGCGAGGCCGCCGCTAATTCTCCGCCGTTAATGCCTAAAAGTCCGGTGAAGTCATCGGACATTTAGGGTAAATTAAATACCGCTGGCGTCCAACCAAAAAACACCGGTCTGCTTCATGCGAATTTTCATTCTCCAACATGGCCTCCGCGATGCAAATTCGCATTACCTTGGCGAGGCGCTGGGCTGGCGACGTGCGATTCAACAGCGCGACCTGACGTTTGAGCTCTTTATTCACCGAGACGCGACAGCCGACGTCATCGCACAGAGTGGCGGTGTTCCCACCTTTCCCTATAAGCCGTTGATGGAAATCCGGCATGACCCGGTGTCCGATGAACTCCATGGAAACCTCCTCTTCGGCGAGGCGTTCCGGAAAGCCTGCGCGGTTTTGACCGACACGGTGACGGCGAATGATCTTGTCATCACGCCACACGCCACCGCGCGTGAAATTTTTGGCGTTTCCGGCTGGTTACGCACGGTCCCTGCCGAACGTCGGCCCAAAGTCGCTTTTGTTTTTATCAATCCGAACCTGAATTGGACGCCCAAAGAGGATGGAAGCGGCGCGACCGGTGATTTTTCCTTCACCCGTTTCGCCGCCAACCAACTGGCGGAAGTCGCGCCACGTGAACGGGTCCTCTATTGCGCGGACAATCGCTTACTTGCCAAAACAATGAGCGACGCCCTGAACCAGACCTGCCGCCACAGCCCCATGACAATCGATTATGAAATCGGTGGAGCCGGTGGAACTGGTGGAACCGAGCCGCCTGCGCCCTCGGCGCCGCCCTGACCGCACGCCCATATCGCCGTGTTGGGCGACACAAGGCGAGAAAAAGGAAGCACGGTCATTGTCGAAATCATAAGACGCTATTGTGAAGCGCGCCCGGATCACCCGGTTTTCCTTCAGGTTCAAAACCTTGATGAAGCCAAGCGGGTTGGCGAGGCCCTGCGCGATTGCGGCGACAAAGGCGTACAGCTTTACGCAGGGCGCTTATCGCCGGCGGCCTACCGCCAGCGCCTGGAAACCGTCGATATTCTGCTTCTGCCCTACCAACGAGACCGCTATGTCATGCGGACGTCGGGCATATTCGCGGAAGCCGCCGCCTATGGCCTCGTGACGGTGGTTCCCGCTGGGACCTGGATGGCGGACCAACTCGCCGAAGGATGGGGCGCGGGCGAAACCTTCGCCGAAACTTCGGTTGAAGCGCCAGTTGAAGCAATTGTCAGCGCGCTGGTAAAAGCGAGCGACAATTGCGCGCCGTTGAAACAAGCCGCTGGGATGGGCCGCGAAGAATGGCGGCGGCGACAATCAACCCCCGCCCTACTCGATCATATCCTTTCGCGGGCCACCCCCTAAATCTGTCGTCTATCCGGTCGCCACTTTCGACGGCGATACGCCCATCACCTTACTGAAAGCGGCGGAAAAGGCGCTGGCGCTGCAATACCCATGATCTTGCGCCACATGAGCAACGCTCACGCCGCGCGACAACGCCTCCAGTGCATTATGAAAACGAATGCGTTGGCGCCAGTGATTGAAACTCATTCCCAGGTCATGCTCGAACAAACGCGCCAGCGTTCGGCTGGACGCGCCCGCGACTTCCGACCACGCCTCCAGTGTCCGCCGATCCGCCGGGTTGGCCAGCAATTCAGCGCAAACACGTTGCAACCGCGCATCTTTTGGCAACGGCACATTGAACGCCAACGCCCGCGCGCGTCCGATTTCCATCGATATCAACTTGGCGAGAAGGCCCCCACGCCCGTCCTCGTCATAAACAACGGGCTCTTCGCTCAAGGCCTGCACCAGCTCGCGTAGCAGGCCAGAAACCGCAACCACGCTTAACCCCTGCGGGCGCGCATAGTTGTGTCCGGTGTTGATATGCCCGGTATCGATATACAGGGTCCGCATCGTGACCGCGCCATGCATTTCAATGGAATGCGGCGTGCCCGACGGAATATAGACCGCGCCATCATTCGGTACGATCCAGGCCTCCTGATCCGTCTGAAGTCGCATAATGCCACTCGTTGCGTAAAGCAGTTGATCGCGCTCGTGCTCATGCATTGGGATGACGAATCCATCTGAAAAATTCTTGGACATGGCGCCAATCGGCTGTGGCAAATCCTGATAATCCTCTGGATCCGTACTGCGTGATTTCTCGGGAACCATGATCTCGACTTTACGGTAAGGGGGAAATTTGGCGTAAATTCAATGAAGGTTGGCATGACATCGCGTTTCCGCCAAGAGTAGCCTTGTAGGCTCTATATTTATGCGCGTCCAATGCAGGTTATTTTGAGAAGCGCACTCACCGAGGGGAAGTTGATCTTATGGATCGGGAACGAACACATTTTTTGCTGCTGAATATTGGCCATTTTCTCGACCATTTGTTCACATTGGTTTTTGCGACCGTCGCCGCCCTGGTTTTGTATCGAGAGTGGGGCATCACCTACGCTGAATTACTGGCCTATGCGACGCCGGGCTTTTTCGCCTTCGGGTTGTTCTCCTTGCCCGCCGGGTGGCTTGCAGACAAATGGAGCCGCGACGGCATGATGTGCGTGTTTTTCATCGGCATCGGCTTGACGTCGATTGTGACCAGCTTCGCGGAGTCGCCATTACAGATGGGTATCGGGTTATTTGTCATTGGTATATTCGCCGCCATTTATCATCCGGTCGGGTTAGCCATCGTCACGGTGAAA
>JBLHZD010000094.1:0-12927 GCA_047631095.1 Alphaproteobacteria bacterium | reverse complement strand
GACATTTGCAGAGGTGAGACCGAGTTCTTCGGAAACCACGAGTGCGAACAATGTCCAACGCGCGACATCGCCCCATTTGCTGTCGCCATGACGCACGACGGGGCCCAGGGGCTCTTTCGACACGACTTCAGGTAAGACCATATGGTCGTCCGGTTTGGACAGGAGGGAGCGTTGCGCCGCGAGGCCAGAACGATCCGTTGTATAGACATCGCAACGTCCGGCGTCATAACCAGCGCGAATTTCGTCTGCGCGTTCAAACACAACTGATTTGAACTTCATCTTGTTGGCGCGGAAATAATCCGCAAGGTTCAGCTCGGTCGTCGTGCCGGTTTGAATGCAAACCGCCGCGCCGTCGAGTTCCTTCGCGCTTTTGACGCCCAGGCTCTTGCGAACCATAAAGCCTTGTCCATCAATGTAGTTGCTGCCGACGAATTCGAGACCCAACTTCACATCGCGCGTGAAGGTCCAGGTCGTGTTCCGGGCCAATACGTCAATCTCGCCGGACTGCAACGCCGTGAAGCGTTCTTTGGACGTTAACGGCGTGTATTTAACTTTGTCGGCGTCGCCGAAAACAGCCGCCGCCATGGCGCGGCAGAAATCAACGTCGAAACCTTCCCATTTACCTTTATCATTGGGCGCGGAAAAACCAGCCAGGCCGGTGTTAACGCCACATTGGATAAAGCCCTTCTTTTTAACGTCGTCCAGAATTCCTGCGTTCGCGACACCTGCGGCGGTCATAAAGCCCGCAGCCGCTGTCGCGACTAAAATTGATTTAAAACTCATCTCCGAAAGCCCCTTGTTTTCATTTTTGTTGCCAATAGAAAAAACCGCTGACGCAGCTCACTCTAGTTAAGCAGTGTTTTGGAAAAACTTATAGGGCGATTCAGACTATATTTCCGAATTATTGGTTATTTTAAGGCATTTCGTCTCGCAAAGGGCGGATGAAATGACGTTTCGCAGGAAATAAATTCAGGCGGGGGTTATTTCTGTTATTTTAGAAATAAAGTTTAACTGGACCCTCTTTGGGTATAAATTACGCCTTTTCCGGCGACCTGAATATTTTTAGCTGTAAATTACTTTTCGGCGCGGGTGCGAAAGCTTTCGTGAAAGCGTAATGCGGCAAGGCCCGTCGCGGCGTTCGCCAGGTCGTTAAAGACGGGAAAACCGCTTTCCAACGCAAGGGTTCGGCACAGGCGCTTGCGCGCGTCGATATCGGCGCGGCCATCTGAGCGTAACACGATCAGGATAGGGCAAACGTCTTTGGTTTCATCGCGAATGCGTTTGGCGGCGGCGATCAGGTTTTCTACCAACGTGTCATTCGTACCGACAAGGTGGCTCCAGATGACGGTCAGGTTCAAATGCAGGACGAAGGCGGAAAGCGGTTCGGCCTTAAAGATCATGTCCATCATCGCCTCGACGGTTTTGCCGTCTTTTGCGGCCAGTGTTCCCGCGGGCACGTCGATCGGGTTGGCCACGCTGGTGCCAGGCGGCAATCCAACCGACGCGAGGCGATTTTGGGTGTCCTTATTGAAGGGACTGACGGTTAATCCACGGCCCGCAAAAGCGTCGACCGCCAGAACGCCAACGCCGCCGCCGTTCCCGAAGAGCGCGACCGGGCCCGAGGTTTCCTGGCTTGTTTGCGACTTTGGCGTCAATTTCTGGAACGTCATCGCGATATCGATGAATTCTTCAAGGTCATGCGCCAGAATCGCGCCTGTTTGGCGGCTAAGCGCACGCCACACCCGCGCATCACCCGCAAGCGCGCCCGTGTGGGACACGGCGGCCTGTTGACCGGGGCCGGAGAGGGCGCCTTTTAAAATGATGACCGGTTTTGCGGCTTTGGCGCGGCGGAGCGTTTCGAAAAATCGCCGTCCATCGGTCAGACCTTCGATATAGAGGCCAATAACCTTGGTGTCCGGGTCCGCCAGATAAAAGGCGAGCAATTCGCTGGGGCCCAGATCGGCGCAATTCCCAACCGTCATCACGCCGCTGAAGCGAAGGCCGCGTTCCTGACCGGTCCGGATAATATCGACCGCCAATCCGCCGCTTTGGGAAATAACGCCGACGCCGCCGATCTCGCGGGACGCCCCTGCGGTAAAGGTCAGTCCGCCGCGCGGTGAGTATCCGCCATTACAATTGGGGCCGAAAAACCGCACGCCGCCTTCGCGCGCAGCGGCGACCAGGTCGACTTGAAGCGATTTACCTTCCTCGACTTCGGCAAAGCCTGAGGCCAGGACATGGGCGAAACGCACGCGATTATTCGCCTTGCGCAGCGTATCGGGCACGCGCGCGGCGGGAATGGCGATAAGGGCGTAGTCAATGGGCGTGGGCGTGTCACCGAGGGTTGGATACGCCTTGCACCCCTCTATTTCGGTGGCGGTGGGATGAATGGCGTATATTTCGCCGATAAAGCCGAACTCGCGCTGCTGCCGAATAAAACCGTTCGCGCGGTTGTCGCCTTGGGCCGAGGCGCCAACGACGGCGATTGTGCGCGGCGTAAACAAGGGCGAAAAATAGTCGCGCACATCCACCTGGGCCCATTCGGTGATGTCTGTCTGCGGGGCGGGAATTGTCATGATGGCGCCAATACAAAACGGGCGTCGACGGCGACCGCCGCGTCCTGTGAAACGATCAATGGGTTTATATCGATCTCAGTGAAAGCGCCGCCATACGTCGCCAGTAATCCGCCCGCGCCGCCAAATTTGAGAATGGCGTCGACGAGAACCTCCCGGTTTACCGCTGCGCCGCCGCGTGCGCCGGCCAAAATGGGCGCGGCCTTCAAATCATCCAGCATGTCGATTGCGTCAGCGCGGGTCAGGGGGAATATCCGAAAGGCGACGTCTTCAAAAACCTCGACGAAAACGCCGCCGAGGCCGACCATGACCAAGGGACCGAATTGCGGGTCCTGCACGGCGCCCAGAACCAGTTCCTGGCCCGGGGCCGCCATTTCCTCGACAATGAACCCCTCAATGTCCGAATTCTGGGAGAGGCGCGCGCCCATATCGGTGATGGCGTCGCTAACGGCCTTAGTATCACCCAGTCCAATTACAACGGCGCCGACATCGCTTTTGTGGATAATATCGGCGGATACCGCTTTGACGGCGAAAGGCGGCGTTAAATCCGCCAAGGCCGTCTCCAGGTCAGTTTCGTCGGACACCACCAAGCCCTTGGGGACGCTAACGCCATAGGTCGCCAGTATTTGTTTTCCGGTGAATTCATCAAGCGTCGCGCGGGAGGCGTTGCGCGCGCTCGCTATAACAGCGGCAATGTCCATTCGAGGAGGTTCCGGTTTTTGGCGTTAAATAATACTGGTGGGCCAGGTTTGCATCATGTGCTGACTGACGCCATTGCTCATGCGCGAGCGATGTATCTCGAGAATATCGATCAGATACTGACGGGTTTCGCGCGGGTCGATAACGTCGTGGGCTTCATACAGCGCCGCCAGTTCCCAGGGCTTTGCGTCACGGGACAGTTCTTCGACATGTTTATCAAACTGTTCCGGGTCATCCTCACGCGTGATCCCATAGACCACATTGACGCCGGTGTTCGGGTCCATGAACCCAAGGTCCGCCGACGGCCATAAGGCCATTTCGTCGGAATTCTTGTTGCCGCCCATATTCAGATAGGCCTGACCGTAACTTTTGCGTAGCACGATGGAAATTTTAGGCACCGTGCAAAGTGATAAGGCGTTCAACCAGTTGATGATCTTGCCCGGCGCGCCTTTGCGCTCCCCATCCACGCCAACGAGAAAGCCGGGGATGTCCACCAGCATGACGATGGGAATATTGAACGAGTCGCAAAAGACCAGAAAGCTGGTCGCTTTGTTACAAGCGTCCGGGTCCGCCGCGCCGCCTTTAAAAAATGGATTATTGCAAAGGAAGCCGACGGTATGGCCGTTCATACGAGCGAGGGCGGTGAAGATAGGACGACCATAGCGGGCTTTCAGCTCAAACACGCTGTCTTTGTCCGAGACGGCCTCCACAACCTTGCGCATATTGTAGACTTTTTGCCGTTCCTCCGGAACGATATCCAGAATGTCCTTTACCGCGTCGTCGGATCCTTTGGGGACCGGATGCACCGGTGGCGCTTCGGTGTTATTGCGCGGCAGATAGGACAGAAACTGTTTGCACATGTCGATGGCTTCTTCATCGGTGTCCACGGCGGCGTCGACAAGGCCACTGACGGAGGTGTGCATTTTCCAACCGCCCAATTCTTCGTTTGAGACTGGCTGGTTGATGGCGAGTGAAGTAACGCGGCTGCTGGCGACGGCCATGGTCGCACCTTTGCGCATCACGACGAAATCCGACATGCAGGCGTACCAGGTTGACGATCCGTAACACGCGCCCAATTGGGCGGTGACCCAGGGGGCCTCGCGCATCCGGCGGTATTCAAACTTATCCTGCCCCATGATGGCGCGGCCCTGTGCGCCCATGCGGTCGGGCATTCGCGATCCTGACGATTCCCCCAGAAACACCAAAGGAAATCCGCGACTGGTCGCGGTATCCTTGACGTGTTTCATTTTCTTTAAATTGATGAGCGAGCTGGACGCGCCCAGAACTGAAAAATCGTTGGAGACGCAGCCGACCATTTGACCGTCGACCTTGCCGAAACCGGCCAGCTTCCCGTCGGCTGGCGCTTTTTCGCGCACCTCATGGCGCGCCGCCATCGCCAGCAGCCCGGATTCTTTGAATGTATCGTTGTCGAAGAGACGGTCGAGACGTTCGCGGGCGTTGAGAAGCCCTTCATCCTTCATTCGTTTCAGGACCGCCGGTTTTCCCATTTTCAGGGCGGTTTCGCGGCGGCGGTTTAATTCGTCAATTTTATCTTCGAATGGCATGAATCTGGTTTTCCTTCAGGATGAATAGCGCACCCAAGATAACGATTTAAAAACCGGGGAAGCAAGGCGTCGATGCGTCTATAAGGTCGTAAAAGGGAGACGGGGACGCCATGGCACCCCCTTCATATCATGAAAACGGAATTTGACGCACGATTCGATGTCTAAAAAAGAAAGCGCCTCGAATCGTTCAGCGGCGCGTTAGGCGACATTCTTGCGTCGGGATTCCCGCTTGCGCTCGTTAGGGTCCAGATAGCGTTTGCGGATGCGGACGGAATTAGGCGTCACTTCCACCAGCTCATCGTCGCCGATATAGGCGAGCGCCTTGTCCAGATTCATATGTACCGGTGTGGTCAGGCGCACGGCTTCATCCGTTCCCGATGCGCGAACATTGGTTAATTGCTTACCTTTTAAGGGATTAACTTCAATGTCGTTGGGCTTGGCGTGTTCGCCAATCACCATGCCGCCATAAACGGGTTCACCCGCGCCAATGAACATGACGCCCCGATCTTCCAGATTCCACAATGCATAGGCGACGGAGTCGCCTTTTCCGAGGCTGATGATAACCCCGTTCCGGCGACCGTCGATGGCGCCGCGATACGGCACGTAACCGTGGAACAGGCGGTTCATAACGCCGGTGCCCCGCGTGTCGGTCATGAATTCGCCGTGATAGCCAATAAGGCTGCGCGATGGCGCGTGGAAGATCATGCGCTGCTTGCCGCCGCCCGCCTGGCGCATATCGATCAAATCGCCTTTGCGCGCGCCGATCTTTTTGACCACGGCGCCGGCGAACTCTTCATCGACATCGACGACGACTTCTTCGATGGGCTCCATGCGTTGTCCGGTCTCCGGGTCGGTCCGGTAAACCACGCGCGGGCGACTGATGGAGAGCTCAAATCCCTCGCGGCGCATGGTTTCGATCAGGACCGCCAGTTGCAGCTCGCCCCGTCCGGCGACCTCAATGGCGTCGCTTTCTGGGGAACGGTTGATCTTGAGCGCGACATTGCCTTCCGCCTCACGTAGCAACCGGTCGTAAATCACGCGCGAGGTGATTTTGTCGCCGTCCAGACCGGCTAGCGGAGAATCATTGACCGAAAACGTCATGGCCAGGGTCGGCGGATCAATCGGTTGGGAGTCAAAGGCTTCGGTTGCTTCCGGTGAGCAAATCGTGTCGGCGACGGTGGCCTGGCTCAACCCGGTGATGGCGACGATATCGCCCGCCGTGGCTTCTTCGACGGGAATGCGTTCCAATCCCCGGAAGGCGAGCACTTTTGTAATGCGCTTTTCTTCGATGACTTTACCATCGCGCGACAAGGCCTTGATCGCCATGTTCGGCACGACGGTGCCGGACGCAATCTTTCCTGTCAGAACTCGGCCCAGAAATGGATTACTCTCCAGAGTCGTGGCCAGCATGGTGAAAGGACTATCCTTATCGGCCTTGGGCGCCGGAACATGGCTGACGATCAGGTCGAAGAGGGGCGTCATATCGTTGTGTTCGCCGTCCGGCGCATCGGCGGCCCAGCCTTCCTTGGCGGATCCGAACAGGGTCGGGAAGTCCAGTTGATCTTCGTTTGCGTCCAGCGCATCGAACAGGTCAAAGACTTCGTCATGGACTTCGTGTGCGCGCTGATCGGGCTTATCGACCTTGTTGACCATGACAATCGGACGCAGGCCCAGTTTCAACGCCTTACCGAGCACGAATTTGGTCTGCGGCATTGGTCCTTCGGACGCATCGACAAGCACGACGACGCCATCAACCATAGACAGGATACGCTCGACTTCCCCGCCAAAATCCGCATGGCCGGGCGTGTCGATGATATTGATCCGGTTGCCGTTCCACTCAAGCGAGGTGCACTTCGCCAGAATGGTGATGCCGCGCTCACGCTCCAGATCGTTGGAGTCCATCGCGCGTTCGGCGACTTGTTGATTGTCGCGAAACATGCCGCTTTGACGAAGCAACACGTCTATGAGGGTCGTTTTGCCATGATCGACATGCGCGATAATGGCGATATTGCGAAGTTCCATGATGTCCGATTCATTTTGCGTGGCGGGTCCAAATACATACGGGTGGGATCACCCGGTTCGGACAGGGCCAATTATTGCGCCGCAATATAGGCATGAACGCCCAAGTTGCAAGAGTCGAGTTTCACGAGGGTGGCCGCCATGTTGATGGCGTTGAAAGCCTAGTTCGGGTCAATCACGATCCGTTGCTTTGCAAGCGCCGCCAATTGTTCTTCCGAAACGCCAATCTCAGATAGAATTTCCCGGCTATGTTCGCCGATTTTAGGCGGTTGCCGCCGTAATCTGAGGTCGTGGTCGCCAATTTCCACGGGCAGCCGAGGCACCCGCGACGTTACGTCCTCGTTCAGTTCCACATTCAACATCCGGCCATTCGCGTTTAACTGTGGATCGTCAAACAAATCCCGGGGGCGCGCGACCGGGGAGAATGGAATTTCAATCTCCTCCGCAATCCGGCTCATTTCCGCGATGGTGTATTGCTTGACGACTTCTTCGACAACCGGCAGCACTCTTGGGCGCGCGACGACCCTGTCCTCGTTGGTTTTCAATTCGGGATCGTTTAGCAGTTCCGGACGCTCGAAGCGCTCGCAGAACCGTCGCCAGTGATTGTCGCTGGTCAGGCCGATGAATATTCGTTCGCCATCGGATGTCTCGAAGGTTTCATAGACTGCCCAGGCGCCGCGTCGGATGGGCATGGGCGGGGGTTCGACGCCGGTGACGGCCTCAGCGACCATATGTTGCATCATCAAAAAGCTCGTGGCTTCAAAAAGGGCGCTTTTGACGAACTGCCCCTTGCCCGTGCTTTCGCGGTCCCGCAGCGCCGACTGGATGCCAATAACGGCGAACATGCCGCCCATAATATCGATGACCGACGACCCGGCGCGTAAAGGTTGCCCTGGCGGACCAGTCATATAGGCAAGGCCCGCCATGTACTGCACCACTTCATCCAGCGCCGGGCGGTCTTCATAAGGCCCGCTCAGGAAGCCTTTCAACGCGCAATAAATCAGGCGTGGGTTCAGCTTCATCATGTCGTCTCGACCACAGCCAAGTTTTTCCATCGTGCCCGGCGCGTAGTTTTCAATCACGACGTCGGCGGATTCGATCAATTGATGCGCCAGAGCGCGGCCTTCATCTGTCTTTAAATTAAGAGCCAGACTGCGCTTGTTGCGATTGAACGCGCCGAAGAATCCTGCCGCGAAGCCGTGCAGGCGACGGGTCTTGTCGCCATCGGGGGCGGGCTCCAGCTTGATGACATCGGCGCCCAGATCAGCGAGGATCAGCCCGGCGCAGGGGCCCATGATCGTTTGGCAAAATTCAATAACGCGCACGCCGGAAAGTGGGAGTGGTTTCTCTGGTTGTGCGGTCATTTTAATTCCATTCGTGTTATTCAAAATTCAAGGCGCCCTTAACGGCGATAAGGCCGGAATTGTAAAAAATTAACCCGGCGAGTCGAGACATATTCGAAATCATTCTTTGACAACAGGCGGGCGAAGCAAAATAAAGCCAAAAATAAATGCACCACCTCCGTGTTGATAGCGTCATAATGGCGAGACAACGATTAAGGAAACTGGACCATGCATTTGACCGAAAAACAGATCGCCGAATTCGATGCGTTGGGGTATCTGGTTATGCCAAATTGTTTTTCAAAAGACGAGGTCTCGGTGCTGCGCGCGGAGGCGCAAAAAATTTACGCCGAAGACCGGAAAGAAGTGTGGCGCGAATCCACGGGCGCGCCGCGCACCGCCTTTGCCGCGCATACCTATAATCCCGCCTTTGGCGCGCTGGGGGCGCATCCACGGTTGATCGAGCCGGTCACTCAGTTTTTTGGTGAATCCGTTTATATGCACCAGTTCAAAGTGAACGCCAAAGCGCCCTTTGATGGGGAAGTCTGGCAATGGCATCAGGATTACGGCACCTGGGCGCGGGATGACGGCATGCCCGAAGCGCGCGCCATGAATATCGCGGTGTTTCTGGACGAAGTGATGGCGATCAATGGACCGTTGATGTTCATTCCCAAAAGCCACAAGCAAGGTGTTCTGAAGGCGGGCCACGACCTAAAAACAACGTCGTATCCACTGTGGACGCTGGACAATGATGAAGTCACGAAGCTTGTGGAAGAGGGCGGGATTGTCGCGCCGACCGGAAAACCCGGCACGGTCTTGATGTTTCACGGGAATCTGGTGCACGCCAGCCCGCCTAATATTACGCCCTATCCGCGCACTATCGTCTATCTGACCCTGTGCGCGGTTTCTAATCATATCACCCTGTTTACAAGGCCGGAATGGATTGCGCATCGGGATTTCACGCCCATTGAGTCCGTGTCGGACGACGTGTTGAAAAATATGTCAAACGCCGCCTGACCGGAGACGCATCATGAATCTTGCGCATATGGCGGCGGCGTGCGCCGATGAAGGACGCCCTATTCGGGTCGGGTTGATCGGCGCGGGTAAATTCGGTTCGATGTTTTTGTCCCAGGTCCCGACCACCAAAGGTCTTGAAGTGGCGGTGATCGCCGATCTCGACCCCGACCGCGCACGTCGGTCCTGCGCTGAGGTTGGCTGGCGTGAGGACTATATTAAAGGTGTCGATTTCACCGATGATTCAAGCACGCTGTTCACCCGATCCGATGTCGAAGTCGTCGTCGAGGCGACCGGCAATCCGGCGGTGGGCGTCGATCACGCTTTAATGGCGATTGAACACGGCAAACACATTATCATGGTGAATGTCGAAGCCGATGTTCTGGCGGGCGCCTATCTGGCTGACGCCGCGCGCAAAGCCGGTATTGTGTATTCCATGGCCTATGGCGATCAACCGGCCCTGACCGCCGAATTGGTGGATTGGGCGCGCGCGACCGGGTTCACAATTGTGGCGGTGGGGAAGGGCACGAAATACCTGCCTGCCTACAATCAGGTCGCGCCGGAGGATGTCTGGAGCCATTACGGCCTGACGCCGGAAGAAGCCCAGGCGGCGGGGATGAACAGCCAGATGTTCAATTCTTTTCTCGATGGCACAAAATCGGCGCTGGAAATGGCGGCGATTGCGAATGCGTGCGATCTGGAACCGCCATCGGATGGTTTGCTGTTTCCGCCTTGCGGCGTTGACGACCTGCCCCATGTGATGCGGCCCCGGTCGGCGGGCGGCGTTTTGGAACGCGCGGGAATGGTCGAAGTGGTGTCTTGTCTAGAGCGGGACGAACGTCCTGTTTACAGAGACTTACGCTGGGGTGTTTACGTTGTTTTGGAAGCCTCGAACGACTACGCGGCGGATTGCTTTCGCCAATACGGATTAAAAACCGACGATAGCGGGCGCTATGCGGCCATGTATAAGCCCTTCCACCTGATTGGTCTGGAACTCAACATATCCATCATGAGCGCGGCGTTGCGCGGAGAACCGACAGGACAAACGCGGCGTTTCGCTGGGGATGTCGTCGCCGTTGCGAAACGTGATTTGAAGGCTGGCGAAATGCTGGACGGGGAAGGTGGTTTTACGGTTTGGGGTAAATTGCTCCCCGCCGCCGCAAGCCTGGCGCACAAGGCGCTGCCGATTGGATTGGCGCAGGGCGTCGCCCTGACCCGGGATATTGGCTTGGGCGAGCTTGTGTCCTGGGACGATGTTGCGGTTCGCGATAACCGGACGATCAGCGTTCGTCGCGCCATGGAAGCCGCCTTCGCGGCGTAACGTTGATGCCAAATTCAGCCAGGAAATCCAAGATCGCCCTTAATTTTGTCGGCGCGACGACCGCGCCAGGCGGCGAAGTGCGGGGCATCGATGTCGCGGTTGAAACGATGTTGAGCGCGTTGTTCAAATACGGGACGCAATCGCACTATCCCGTCTATATCGAAGACCCGGCCGAAACCGGCTGGGACAGCCTGCAAAATTTGTCAGCGCAATTCAGCAGCCGTGATATCAGTCGGGTTCAAGAGGGCGGTTTGCAGGGGCGAACCCTGTTTCGGCAAGATCCTGATTTGTCGGACCTAACATGGCGGCGGCAACAATTTGGCGCGCGCGCCTACAGCCTGTGCGGTCTGGTGCACACGATGGCGGGATCTCAGACAATGGCGCTGGTGCGGGATTGCATGACGGCGCCGGGCCAAAAGTGGGACGCCATTATTTGTCCGTCTACGGCAATTCGCGACGTTGTCGCCGGGTTGTGGGCATCCTGGGGCGACTATCTGGGCGCACGAACGGGCGCGTCGTTTGACTGCCCGATGCAATTACCGGTCATACCGTTGGGGATTGACGTGGACCGGTTTCAAACAAATGACATCCGCCGAACCGCGCAGCGTCGCGCGCTGGGCGTCGCGGCGGATGCGACTGTCATCCTCTGTCATGGGCGGATGAGTTTCGCCTTTAAACAACATCCTGCGCCAGTTTTGTTGGCTGTGGAGCAAACCGCCAAAGCGGTGGATCATCCGGTGCATCTGGTTTTTTCAGGGTATTTCCACCCGGAAAGTTTCGAGGCGGATTTCCGGGAAACGGCGGCGGTGGTTTGCCAGAACGCGACGGTGACGTTTATCGGGAATGACGATCCGGATTTCCCGGACGGCCTTTGGTCGGGCGCGGACTTTTTTGTCTCGTTATCGGACAATATCCAGGAAAGTTTCGGCCTGACGCCAATTGAGGCCATGGCGGCGGGATTGCCGGTCGTGATCAGTGATTGGGATGGCTACCGCGACGCCGTGGAGCACGGGGTTCAGGGGTTTAAAATACCGACGATGATGGCGCGCGCCGGGGATGGCGTCGAGCTGGCGGATCGCTATGCGAGCGGGATTGACGTTTATGGCGAATATCTGGCGGGCGCCAGTCTGTCTACAAGCGTCGATGTCGCCGCGACGACAGAAGCCTTTATCGCTTTGGCCGGGAATGAAGATCTTCGCTGCCGGATGGGCGCGGCGGGGCAAGCGCGCGCCCGCGATGTTTACGACTGGCGTCAAATAATACCGCGTTATGAAGCGTTGTGGGATGAATTGGCGGCCATTCGGATGGCGGCGGCTGGAACGCCTGCGACGGACGGCCTGCGCCATCCGGCGTTTCCCGATCCGTTCGACTTGTATAAAGGGTTTGCGACAATGTCGCTGAGCGATGAAGATCGCGTTAAATTATCGGTTCCCCTGGAACAACTGAATACGGTTTTCGCACAACGCATGAATATGTTTCGCGCTGATCTTTTACTGTCGCCAACCGATCTATTGCGATTGGCGCATTTGTCGCGCCGGGAGGGTGGCCTTCAGGTCGCCGCTGCGGTCGGCGAATTTGAGGACCCGCCGCGCGTTCGGCGCAGTCTCGTCTGGCTTTTAAAAATGGGCGTCTGCGCTCTGGACGCCCGGTCGTGAGTATAACGTTACGCCTGCGCCAAAAATGCGGCCTTTGGATTGTTGCAGGGTTGATCGCGTTCGCTCCTGCGCTTGCGCAGGGCCAGTCAGTGGCGTTGACGCGCTTGCATCGGGAAGGGGCCGCGCTTTTTAAAGCCGGGAACTTCAAAGCGGCGATCCCGATCACCGAGCAAGCGTTGGCGCTGTCAGAGCGGGAGTTCGGGCCCAATGGCTCGCGGACCGGCTTTGTGCTGAAAAATCTTGCGGGTTTAAAAGAAAAAACCGGGGATTTTCGAGCGGCGGAACCTCTGTACCGACGCGCGGCGGCGATACTCTCGGCAACGCTCGGCGCCAATCATGCGATCGTTCGCGAAACGGACGCTCAGGCGGCGCGGGCGGCGGAACAGGCGCGAAAACAGCCTGTAACGCTGGAGCGCATCAAATTAACGCCGCCGTCGGCGGTTCGCAATAAGCAGAAACCATTGGGCTGGTCAGTTCAATTGGGCGCCTTCGCCCTGTTAAAGAACGCGAACCGGGAGGCGGAAAAACTGCGCGTATCGCTGGCCGATGTTCTGGGCGGGATACCACTCGAAATTCGGGAAACACTCGACGGAAAGCAGCATTGGTATCGCGTGCGGACCTTGTCGCTGGGCGACCGAAAGACGGCGCGGCGTTTATGCGCGCGGATCAAAGCGACGCGCCAACCTTGCTTTATTATCAGGTGATTCCCTGTTTTTCCTCAGACATTGAGTCCGGGCGTCA
>JBLHZD010000093.1:0-12939 GCA_047631095.1 Alphaproteobacteria bacterium | reverse complement strand
TTTGGCGATCCCCTCCGCCTTGTGCGGCGCCGAACCATCAGCGCTGTGGCATCCGGCGAAACTGGTGCAGGCCGCACGCGACCTACCCCGCGCCGCCGCGCCGTTTTGGACCTGGTGGGACCTTCCCACGCCGCCGAAACGCAACACAACACTGGCGTCCATCATCGAAGAAGCGCCCGGTGGGGTCGCCTGGCGCGACGATACAGACTATTTATTGAGCCTCATGGCGCCCGCGCACCTTGAAAAGGTGAACGCGGCCAAACGAGTTGGCCATCGGGTGGTCGGGACCGTGTTCCGGCGTACGCGTACAGATGGGCAGGGGCGGAAAAAACAACGCGCGGAAGTGCGGTTTGACGATCTCTCAGGTTGCCTGCGCACGCCGTCTGGCGGTTCCAGCCGACAAATCATGCTGTTCGTCGATGGAGAAACCGTACGCTCACGCTTGTTGTCGCCGCGCGAAGCCGCGCGATTGATGGGGCTGCCGGAAGACTATCAATTGCCGGACAGTACGAATGCGGCGCTGCATCTGGCGGGGGATGGCGTCGCGCCGCCGGTCGTCCGACACATCGCAGCACATTTGCTTGAACCTATTCTGACCGCGAATGATATGACCGCCGCTGCGTAGGAAGCAACGAACATATGGCCGTCGACCTTCAACCCGCCCAGACCCTGCCCGGTCAGACCCTACCCGATCAGACCATGCGATCCCGAATCATGCGCGCGGTTAAAAGCAAAGACACCAAGCCTGAAATGATCGTGCGGCGGCTGGTGCATGGGATGGGATACCGCTATCGACTGCACCGCACCGGATTACCGGGCAAGCCGGACCTTGTCTTCGGTCCGCGCCGCAAGGTTATCTTTGTTCATGGGTGTTTCTGGCACGGCCATCATTGCAAGCGCGGTGCGCGGGTTCCCAAAACCAACATCAAATACTGGACCGCGAAAATCGGACGCAATCGCCAGCGCGACAAGGATAGCGAAGCCGCCCTTGCGGCGATGGGGTGGCGCGTTCTGATCGTGTGGGAATGTGAGAAGAAAGACGGCGCGGCGCGCACGGCGCTGGCGATGACACTGGACGGCTTTCTATAAATGGCTTGATTTTCTTTTTTTAGTATTATATACCTATTTTGGACAATTAATCCAAGGTAGCCCTCATGACATATGAAATCCTAAAGCCAGAAACCTCAAATGATCAAGCAACGCCCGTTATCCTGTTGAACGAGCGCCAGATGCGGTTTTGTGAAGCCTATATCCGCCAACCGGTGGGCCGATACGCCGCGATGGAGGCCGGTTACGCCCCCAAAGGCGCCGCCATGCAAGCCAGCCGTTTGCTCGAACACCCCGCCATCCGCGCCCGCATCTACGCTCTGCGGGCCGACATCGCCGCGCGCAATTGCGACCGTGTGGACGCCATCCTGTCCAAACTGGAGGCGATTTACGAAGGCGCGTTGTCCAGCCACCAATTCCACGCCGCCGTCCGTGCAGTGGAGTTGCAAGTCCGGTTGAGCCGCATTATGCGGGCCGAAGACGCGGCGCCCGGACCTAGCGTAATACCACAGGGGGAAATACCCCACGGAAAAATACCACCGAATGCTAACCCAAGCCTACCCATGTTAACCCCGCGAGGGGGGCTCGGTTAACGAAACGGCTAACGTCCATCCACGGTGGGGACCAAGATGGAAACTTCACGGTCCGCCAATGCGATGCTCAACGGCACAGCGGTCCCGGTATCGCCATCAATCTGGACCGGATCATTTTCAGGGCCGTTAATTTGAATACTGGTAATTTGAATATCCGCGCCCTGTATATCGGCAAGCGTCAGGATTTCGACATCGCTCAACCGATGCAACCGCCCCATCGCAACCGCTAATCCATATCGCAACGCCGCAAGAATCCCATGGGATTTAAAAATCACAACGTTCAGTTCAGATGTACGAAGGCCGCCACCGGGCGTCAGCTTGAAAGGTCCCGCGTAACATCGCCCGCGTGTTGCTATGACCATACGGCCTTCGTGCAAACCGCCGTTCATCTCAACGCGAAAGAAAGGCGGCGGCGCCTTCATCGCCGTGACGGCGCCCAACAAATACGCCAGTTTTCCAAAGCGCCGTTTCATGGGAGCGGTGACCGCCGCAACCGCACGCGCATCCAGACCAACGCTGGCCATCAACAAAAACCGACGATCATTCGCAATGCCGGGACGCATGCGCAAGACTGCGCCCTGCTCAATAATATCAACCGCGCGGGCCGGGTCGCGCGGCAAGCCAAGCTCCAGCGCCAACACATTCACCGTGCCCATCGGCAGGAAAGCAATTGCCGGAAAGGCCACGCCAGGTGGCCGGGCGCACAAGCCTTCGACAATTTCGTTCACCGTACCGTCGCCGCCAACAGCGACAATAATATCGACATCCGTCGCGACGCTGGCGATTTCACGCCCATGCCCCGGATGCATCGTCGCTTCAACGCGAATTTCATGCGCCCCGCTTTCCGTCAAAAGCCGCAGGAATGTCTGGAAAATTCTGGCGCGGCGGCGACCGGCAGTCGGGTTGTGAATGACGAGAATGCGGGGCATCCGCCGACCATATAGAACAACGCAGGATTAACAGGTATAAAAATTGGCGCCCCGCCAGGTTTTACCTCAGGAAGCGATCGCCATCGCGGCGACGGCGGCAGGGACCTGAAGTCTCGCCTGATTCCGGGAAAAATGCTGGAGGTATTTGGCGGTCACCTTATGCGTCTCCAGCACCACGCACACATCGATGGTATTGAATTGATGGTCGATAACAGCGCCTTCGCCGACATAAGCGCCGAGGCGTAGATACCCCTTCAAAAGCGGCGGTAATTCGGCCTGAATTGCATCGGGATCAATCGCGTCCTTTTGCAGCGCATTCATATCGACATGCCGGTGCGCCAGCGCTTTGGAACGCAAATGGGATGGCGCGCCGTGATAGTGATGCAGGTATGAAAGCACGCAGCGCGCCTCTATCGGGTCCACGCCGTGGAGGCTGCCGCAGCCGAACATAATATCGACATCGTGGCGAAAGATATAATCAGCGACGCCGCGCCACAAAAGCTGCATCGCCCCGCGTTTACGATACGCCGTATCGATACAGGACCGACCCAGTTCCATGATTTCGCCGGGGCGCGTTAAAAGTTGGCTCAGGTCGAACTCCCCTTCGGAGTAAAACCCCGCGCCTTCATTGGCGACAACGCCCCGCAACAGGCGGTACGCGCCAACAACGCACGGCGCCTCGATTCGGCTTTGCTCCAAATCCACCACGATCAGGTGATCGCAAATTTCATCATAGGGGTCGGTATCGCGCGCCGCTTTCCGGTTTCGCGGGGACGGGATCGCACCCATTTCATCATAAAATATCCGATACCGCAGCGCTTGGGCGGCGTCGATTTCAATGGCGTTGTTGGCCATTCGAACTTCCAGATTGTTAAACCTCAATGCTTCTTTCTGTAGTTCCATGGATTGAAAAACTCCTGCGTTGTGACCGATACTGCTTTTTGTCAGTCCGGCGTTGCGGGAATATTTAGGTATCGTGACCAAACCGTGTAAATTTGATGTCGGATTTATGACGCGACTATAATTCTTTCGCGCACCAGAGCCGGGCCAAGCCCAGAGAAAAGAAAGAAATATCCGTGTCCACGATCCGCGTCGTCGCATTGGTTTGCATCGCGCAAACCCTCGCCCAAATTGGCGCCTATTCCGTGCCCGCCCTGCTGCCCAGCCTGATGCGCGACTGGTCGCTGAGCAATACCGAAGCGGGCTGGATCGTGGGCATGTTCTACGCCGGGTATACGTTGAGCGCGCCGGTTCTGGTCTCCCTGACCGACCGGATCGACCCCAAGCGCGTCTACCTGTTCGGCGTGAGCATAACGACGCTCTCGGCGCTGGGCTTCGCGTTCTTTGCGGACGGGTTCTGGACCGCCGTATTTTTCCGCACGCTTTGGGGCATCGGTTGGGCGGGCACGTATATGCCGGGCTTGAAAGCGCTCAGCGATTTTGTCGAAGGCCCCGGCCAGTCGCGCGCGGTCGCCGCCCATGCGGCCAGCGTCGGCCTCAGCGGGGCGGCGTCCTTTGTTATTGCGGGCACTATCGCGACGTGGTTTGGCTGGCGCTGGGGCGTGGCGTTGGGTGGCTTTGGCGCTGCGCTCGCCTTCGTCGCCATGGCAGTGTTTCTGCCCGCCCGCGCGCCTGCGCCCCGTGAAGGCCCGCCAACCGCGTTGCTGGATTTCCGACCGGCGCTGCGCAACAAATCCGCGCTCGCCTATTCGCTGGGCTATTGCGTCCATACCTGGGAGATGAACACCTTGCGCGCCTGGGTCGTGGTCTTCCTGACCTTCGCAGCGATCCATCAAAGCGCGGGCGCAGTTTCCGACTGGCTGACGCCAACCGCTGTCGCAACGGGCATGGGATTGCTGGGCGTATGGGCGAGTGTGTCGGGCAATGAGATGGCGATTCGGTTCGGGCGTCGGCGCTATATCGTCATCATCATGATCCTGTCCATGGCGGTTGCCTCCGTCATCGGGTTCGCCAGCGCGATTTCCTACACCGTCACCGCCGTATTGGTGCTGGTATACGCGACATTGATCTGGGCGGATTCATCCTCGCTCACCGCCGGGGCGATTGGCAGCGCCGCGCCCGGCCAGCGCGGCACCACGATGGCGGTGCATTCCACACTCGGATACGCGGGCGGATTCATCGGGCCCTTGGCGATGGGCGCCATTCTGGATTTCGCTGGCGCGGGCAGTCTTGGATGGGGCTTGGCGTTTCTCCACGTCGCGGTCATCATGGCGATTGGTCCGCTGGCGCTCTGGCTCCTGAAACCACAAGATCTGGCGGGCGACAAAGCAGCGGTGGCAAAGGACAAAACGGCGTAATGCAGTTAAACGATGAACAAAGCATGATCCAGGACGCAGCGCGTAAATTCGCCGCCGAGCGGCTGGCCCCATACGCCGGTGACTGGGATCGCAGCGCCGCCTTCCCCCACGGCGCCTTGGCGGAAATGGGACAGCTCGGCTTTTTGGGCATGTTGGTTCCCGAAGATTGGGGCGGCGTTGGCGCCGGTCATCTGGCCTATGGCGCCGCGCTGGAGGAAATCGCCGCTGGGTGCGGCGCGGTGTCCACAATCATGAGCGGTCATAACTCGGTCGGGTGTCTGCCGATCCTGCAATTTGGCGACGCCGCGCAGAAAGAAAATTTCCTACCCTCATTGGCGAGGGGTGAAAACCTGTCGGCGTTCTGCTTGAGCGAACCCCATGCGGGATCCGATGCGTCAACCTTGCGCACGCGCGCGCAACGCAAGGGCGAGTATTATATCCTCAACGGCGTGAAGCAATTCGTCACCACGGGATCAAACGCTGATATCGCGCTGGTGTTTGCGCGAACCGGCGCGCCGGATAGTGGTAAGGACGGCATCAGCGCGTTCATTGTCCCGACCCGGAGCAAGGGTTATATCGTGGCGCGGGTCGAGGATAAAATGGGCCAACGCGCCTCTGACACCTGTCAAATCGTGTTGGAGGATGTGGAGGTCCCGGCGGAAAACCGATTGGGCGATGAGGGCGCAGGATACCGAATCGCATTGGCTAATCTGGAAAGCGGGCGGATCGGCATCGCCTCACAGGCGGTCGGCATGGCGCGCGCGGCGTTTGAAGCGGCGCTGGCCTACGCAAAGGAACGCAAAACTTTCGGCAAGCCGATCATCGAACATCAGGCGGTCGGGTTTCGATTAGCGGAGATGGCGACGGAGATCGAGGCCGCCCGCCAGATGGTGCGCCACGCCGCCGCCCTGCGCGACGCCGGACGACCCTGCCTGAAAGAAGCCTCCATGGCGAAAACCATCGCCAGCGATATGGCGGAAACCGTCTGTTCTGACGCGCTACAGACGCTGGGCGGATACGGCTACCTGGAAGATTACCCGCTGGAACGCATCCTGCGCGACGTGCGGGTCTGCCGTATTTACGAAGGCTCCAACGATATTCAGCGCCTCGTCATCAGCCGCGCGCTCGCCAGAGATACGGCGTAAAAAAACGGGCCGCTCGCGCGACCCGTTTTAATCACATACCGAGCAGACGCGTTAGCCCGCCAGATTGGCTTCCACAAAGTCCCAGTTGGCGAGACTGTTGAGGAAGGTTTTAACGAAATCGGGGCGCCGATTCTGGTAGTCCAGATAATAGGCGTGCTCCCAAACATCAACCGTCAGCAATGGCTTCTTGCCATCGGTCAACGGCGTGTTCGCGTTCGCCGTCTGACAAACCGCAAGCTTACCGCCGTCTTCGACCAACCAGGCCCAGCCGCTGCCGAACTGGGTGACCGCCGCCGCCTGAAAAGCTTCGGCGAATTTGTCAAAGGATCCGAAATCCGCGTCGATGCGCGCGCCTAGATCGCCACTGGGCTGTCCGCCGCCATCGGGGGTCATGGAATTCCAGAAAAAGCTGTGATTCCAGATTTGCGCGGCGTTGTTGAACAACCCGCCTTCGGAAGATTTAATGATGTCTTCCAAAGATTTGTCGGCCATCGGCGTATCTTTGATTAGATTATTGGCGTTGGTCACATAGGTCGCGTGGTGCTTGCCATAATGGAATTCGAACGTCTGTTCCGACATATGGGGCGCCAGGGCGTTCATCGTGTAGGGAAGATCGGGTTGAGTGAGCATTGAATCCTCATTTTTCTTAGATGTGAAAGAGCCGCGCCGGACGACCTGCCAAGCGAAACCCCATGGGAACGAGCGTATGAATGGAAATTTCAGAAATCTGCGGTGCTTTTGCGAATACCTTATTGTGCTTCTGCGATACTTATAAATCCCGCGGGCTGTCTTTTAAAGACCCGGAACCGCTAAACCGACGCTTCACCTGTTACGATGTCGTGAATTTTTGGCGCAACAGGAATTTTTGAATCTTGCCGCTGGGGGTCCGCGGTAAGGAATTCATCACTGCCAGCGTCTCGGGGAAATATTGTTTCGCCATGTCCTGTTGATCCAGAAAAGCGATAACATCATCCAGTTGAAGTGTTGTGCCTGGCGCCAGATCCTCTGTATCCAACCGCCCGTCGAGGTAATAAAGGACAAGCCGGTTGCGCCACTATCCCTGCGCCGTCATTTCAGCGGCGCGTTCAGGTGAAATATTGGCGTCCGGCGTCATAAACTCAACCCCGCTGGTACAGTCCCACTCGTTCCACCATGTTGGAGTTAATCCGACATGGTGAGGCCGCCGCTAACGCTCAACACCTGTCCGGTGATATAGTCGGCGGTGGGGCTGGCGAAGAACAAAATTGTCCCGGCGATATCTTCCGGCGTCGCAAGCCGACGCATGGGGATCGCCTTTATCAGCGCCGCCTGAAGGCGTTCGGGAACATCGCTAAACAACGGCGTATCGGTCGGCCCCGGCGCCACGCAGTTCACGTTGATCTGGTATCGCGCCATTTCGCGGGCCAGCGATTTCGTAAACGCGATAACGCCGCCTTTCGCACCGGAATAAACCGTCTCGCCCATGCTGCCCACGCGCCCGGCGTCGCTGGCGGTGTTGACGACTTTGCCACCTTCGCCTTCGATCATTTGCGGCAAAAAGGCCCTGGTCAGATAAACCGGCCCCAGATAATTGATGGCGACGACTTTTTGAATAAACTCAGATGTGTTGTCCATGAAGGGCTGGCTGATATCCCAACCCGCAACATTCACCACGATATTCGCCTGATCGTGGGAGTTATGAAACGCGGCGGCGAAAGCGTCGATGGCGGGTTCACTGGTGACGTCAAGGTGATGAAAAGTCGCATCGCCTTTGAGCGACTGTGTCGCCGCGACGGTTTCCGCCGCACCTTCCGCGTTTAAATCTCCGAAAAACACCGACCCACCAGCTTCGCAGAAAGCCAGCACCGTCGCGCGGCCTATTCCCGACGCGCCGCCTGTGACAATGATCTGTTTTCCCGAAAAATCCATGATACGCCCCTTATTAAACAAATTGATGCTCTGTCGCAGACGGCACCATTGGCACGCCGCGCGCAACCGGGTAAATCATGGGGGCCGCATAAGCGTGTGTCAACGCGACCGAGCGCCGCCAAACGCAGTCGTCGAATGCTAGGCCGCTTGCGGGATTTTGGTCTCCATGACTTCCAGGACGGGAATGACTTTTTCGATCAACTGTTGGGTTTGGTTCAAAAAATCCGCGTCATCGGTCGCAAGGGGCCGCAGGACGAATTTCGACACGCCCGCATCAATATAGGCGCAAGCGCGTTCGATAATCTCCTCCGCACCGCCAATGCCCATATATTCCTTTGGGTCGCCTTTCTTACGAATCGCGTAAGCGTCCACCGCTTTTTTGGTTACGTCATCGTCCCAGGACCCAAAGCGAAACGGAAAGCCCGCGCCGTAGTGATCATCGTCGATGGACCGGCCCGCTTCCTTTGTCGCCGCGCGAATAGCGGTGATAACAGTGGTAATTTTTTCCGGCGTCTCCAACCCGGCCAGCCAGCCCGTGCCAACGCGCGCAGTCCGGCGGATCGCCGCAGGGCTGGAGCCGCCAATCCAGAAGGGAAATTTTTTCTGTACCGGGCGCGGTGAGATCGTGGCGTTTTCATAGTGAAAGAACTCGCCCGTCACCGTGAGCGGGTCGCCGTCCCAGAGTTGTTTGATAATGTCGAGCGCTTCATCCGTGCGCGCGCCACGGCCTTTGGTCCGTCGCCCGGTCGCGGTCCAGACGGGCGCAGTGATATTGCCGATGCCGAAGGCGGGCAGCAACCGTCCTTCGCTCAAGGTGTCGATGGTCGCGCATTGCTTGGCCAGAATAAGCGGGTCGCGTATGCCCGCCGACGCCACATTCATGCCGAACTTGATCCGTTTCGTCGCGCCGGCGATTGCGGCCAACGTCGTCATACATTCCAGAAACGGTTGGCGCGAGACCATCCGGTCGCTCTGCCACAGCGAATTAACGTTGGAATCGTCGCACATGGCGACCCAACGCCAAAAGGATTTCACCTCGGTGAACGGAAATTCAGCCGTTCCCAGACCAACGCCAATGCTCATGATTCGATACTCCTGATCGTGTCGCTCATGGGGCCAAAGGCGTCATCGCCCTGCATAACCCGCAAGCCTTATTCGCCGATATCCACGTATCCGCGTTCAATAGCCGTGCGCAACGCTTCAAACGCATCGCGGGCTTCCTCGAACATCTGACGCGAACGGCGCAAACTGTCAATTTCCATTTCGTCCAGAGGATCGCCATGATCCTTTTCGGAAAACCGAAAGGCCGCTTCAAGATACCGCGCGCGCAACCGGGCCACGGAAATAGCGAAGGGCAATATGCTTTCCGCAGAGAGGTTGGGGATGCGTTGGTGAATTATTTCACGGTTCGCCAACCGTATGCCGTGTTCGACTTCCAGTAAAAAGCGCCGCTGTTTGGCTAAATCCATATCGGGCATTTCGCTGTCCTCGTCTTGCCGCGCCCGATCAAAAGGACCGGACGCAGACAAGTCTAGGAGGTACCGGCGCGCCCGACAAGCGCGCCGTTTTCTTTACGGCTATCGCAAAGCGGGCGCCCGACAAGCGCGCCGTTACGCAGCGTTATCGAGGTGAGGGAAAGAAGCCCACCGGCGACATCAGTTTGTTTTCCTGATTGGCGAGGCCGCCCAGCTTCGCGCTTTCCTGGGTGTATTTGATCCAGTCTGGATCGGCCTGCATCGCTTTGCGTTTGGCTTCACGGTCGCCCGCGTCATCATAAACCCAGATATGCACATACTGGTTGGGGTTGCCGGTCTCTGTCGTCATATAGGCCAGCGGCAATCCCAGATGACGGGTTTGCGCCTCTTTACCAAATTTCCCGTATACGGCCAGATGCGGCTTGAGCTTCCCGGGATGGCAGGTATAGGTGCGGACATCCAAAAGCATGGTTTTCTCCCTATCAAATTTTGGTTGGATTATTTCACAAGATGTAACTGGTTCGCATTCCAACCTAAACATGGCGACATTGCAATTCTAAACAAAGCGGTTTTGGCAAATCTAAACAAAGCATCTTTGGTGGATCACGCATTGCGTCTGGAAAATGTCCGGACTCAAGACTACAAATCACAGCGAGATGAAAATTTCGCCCTGCGGTGATTATCTGCAGCGGCAGCAAAGCGTATAGAGGATTAAGATGTTTCTGCTTGAACATGACGCCAAGACATTGCTGGCGGCGACGGGCGCGCGGGTTCCCGACGGCGTCTTATTAACCTCCTCCGATATTACCAGCGATGACTTGCCGGCGCCCGGCCCCTGGGTCGTCAAGGCGCAGGTCACAGCCGGTGGACGCGGCAAGGCGGGCGGTATCGCCCTGGCCGATACGCCCGACGCCGTGCAACGCGAGGCCCAGCGAATTCTGGGGCTAGAGATAAAAGGGAAAAAGGTCGACTCGGTCCGCATCGAAAAACAGGTCAGCGGCGCCAGCGAACATTATCTGGGATTCATCCTCGATCCCGGCGCTAGCGGCGTGCAGGTGTTGTTCTCCGCCGAGGGCGGCGTTGATATCGAAGACGGCGCCGATCAATTGCGATCCACCATCGCCGCGCCAAACGAGGCCGCGATGGTCAAAGCGGCGGTCGAATTGTCGGCGGATCAATCCGATGCGCTTCGCACCGCTATCGCCGACGCGACCGCAAAACTGGCGCCGGCGTTCCTGCGCTTTGAGGCGGTCATGCTGGAAATTAATCCACTGTTTGTCCTGCCCGACGGGAGCTGGGTCGCGGGCGACGCCAAGATGGTCATCGACGAGAACGCCCTGTTTCGCCAGCCCGAAGTGTCCGCCTTTATAGATGCGCGCGGCGATGTGTATCGCGAAAGCCAAATCAAACGCGATCATGGTTTCGATTATGTCCAGATCGACCCTAATGGCGAGATTGGCCTGCTGACCACAGGCGCCGGGCTCAGCATGATGTTGATCGACGAATTGACCGGCGCCGGATTGAAACCCTACAACTTTCTTGATCTGCGCTCCGGCGGATTGCGGGGCGACCCCTCGCGCATCATTCAGGTGATGAACTGGATGGCCGACGGCCCCAAAGTCGGCGTGGTGCTGGTGAACATCTTCGCGGGCGTCACGCATCTGGGAGAATTCACCGAGTTATTGTTACAAGCCTTTAAGGAAACGCCGCGTCTGAAGGTTCCCGTCGTCGCCCGACTCGTCGGCAACGGGTTGGACGAGGCCCGCGCGATCATCGAAAAATCTGGAGAACCGATTACGCTGGAGCCGGATCTGGCGAAGGCGATCGCGCTGGCGTCCTCCCATCTTGGGAAAGGAGCAGTCTCATGCTGAATTCTGTCATTAACCCTCGTATCGAAAAAGGCGCCCCGGTCATTGTTCAGGGCATCACCGGTCGTCAGGGTCAGCGGCACACGCAGTTGATGCGCGCCTATGGCACCAATGTGGTCGGCGGCGTCTCGCCTAAATCGGATCGGGACTCCGTGGACGGGCTGCCCGTCTTCAAGACTTGCGCCGACGCTGTCGCGGCCACCGGCGCCGTCGCCACGGTCGTGCTGGTGCGCCCAGATCTGGCCGCCGATGCAATTATCGAAGCCGCCGAGGCGGGAATAGCCACCGTGGTGTGCGTCGCCGAGGGCATCCCCGTGCACGACGCGTTGCGCGCCTTGAAATCGACGCGCGAGTGCGGAACGTTCTGGGTCGGCGCCTCCACGCCGGGCATGGCCATCCCCGCCAACGCGCTGAAACTTGGTTTTTTACCAAATGTAACGCTGCAGCCCGGCGATGTCGGGATCATGTCCAAGAGCGGCACGCTGTCCTACGAAGTCGGATATCGCATGGTCCAACGCGGGCTGGGCCAATCGGTCTGGATTGGCGTCGGTGGCGACTCGGTCAAGGGCACGCGCTTTGCGGATCTTGTGCCGTTTTACCAGCAGGATGCCGCAACGCGGGCGCTGGTGATCGTCGGCGAAATTGGCGGCGATGAGGAAGAAGCGCTGGGCGCGGCGATGCGGGACGCGAATTTTGACAAACCCGTATTAGCGGTTATCGCTGGCGCCAGCGCGCCGGAAGGCGTGACCATGGGCCATGCGGGCGCCATGGTGTTTGGTGCCCATGGCGCGGCGTCAACAAAACGTAAAGCGCTGGAAGACGCAGGCGGACGCGCGTTCGCCACCATCGAGGGACTCATCGAGGCGCTCGTAGATTTATAACCCGTTACGGCTATCAGGAGAAAAATTGTGTTTAGTTTTGAGTTGAGCGACGAACAAAGGCAAATGCTGGATACCGTGGGACGGGTGCGTCGGGACTACATTGAGCCCAATGCGACGCGCTGGCTGGACGGCGACTTCCCCTATGAGAATATGGACAAGCTCGCGGAGATTGGCATTTTGGGCATGACCGTGCCAGAAGAATATGGCGGCATGGGCGCCAATGTATTCGACACCATGCTGGTGCTGGAGGACATCGCGAAGGGGTGTTACGTCACCTCCATGGCGGTGTTGGGCGAAGTCGGCACACAGACCCGAATCATTTCGACCTATGCGCCAAAAACCATCAAGGATGAAATTTTACCCGCCATCGCAACCGGCAAGGCGATTTTAGCGATTTGCATGACCGAACCCGATGTCGGCTCCGATCTGGGCAACATGCGCACCAACGCCGAGATCAAGGGCGGCAAGGTTATCCTTAACGGCGCCAAGACACTGATCAGTCGCGCCGAAGAAGCGAGTATGTTTATCGTCTTCACCCGCGTTGACGGCGTTTCCGGCACCAAGGGCATCGGCTGCGTGCTGATCGATAAAGACACACCCGGCCTGTCTGCGGACGCGTGCTACCAAACCATCGGTGGCGAAAAACTTGCGGATTTGCGGTTCGACAATGTCGAGGTCCCCCTTGAAAACCTGATCCTGAAGGGCGATTCGATCCGGCAATTGATGAGCGCCTTCAACACGCAACGCTGCCTCAACCCCTCAATTTGTCTGGGCA
>JBLHZD010000092.1:0-12972 GCA_047631095.1 Alphaproteobacteria bacterium | reverse complement strand
TCAGAAACAAACGACGCTGACGAATGCGCAGCCCGATATGAGAGTCGATGTTTACCGCGCCGTCACCTTCAAATAGCCAGTCAGAGGATAGGGGACTCATTTTTGGGTTTACGCTTTCAGGTTAAAAATATAACTTTATGTCTATATCTTAATGCAATCTAATGTCGGGAGGGTCAAGAACATCTACTTAATGGAGAGGTTTGCATGCTCGGAGATCTGATTGTGGGGCCGTCCTGCCGGTTTCCCCCCGAGCGCACCGAGCGCCCGCCGAGCCGCTCAGCGCCTAGATTGCTTGACTTGGCGTCGCGCGGCGCGTAAAAGCCCCAGCAATCGGGCAGTTTAAGATTTGCCGGTCCCGAGGGGTTACGCCAGTCCGCGAGTTTCGCGCACTGGCGCGATATGCGTTTGGCCAATGTCATTCGTAAATTCAGATGTAGAGTGATCACGATGTTTGACTCGCTTACAGGACGTTTGTCCGACGTATTTGACCGTTTAAAACGACGCGGCGCCTTGAGCGAATCCGACGTCGATGCGGCGATGCGGGATATTCGCGTCGCACTGCTTGAAGCCGATGTCGCACTGCCTGTGGTGCGGGACTTTATCGCCAAAGCGAAAAAGGAAGCCATTGGCGCGGATGTGCTTCGGTCGGTGACGCCGGGTCAAATGGTCGTCAAGGTCGTCAACGACGCGCTGGTTGATATGCTCGGCGGCGAGTCGGAAGGGCTGAATCTGGTCGCGGTGCCGCCGGTGGGGCTTATGCTGGTGGGCCTGCAAGGGTCCGGTAAAACCACCACGGCGGCGAAAATCGCGCTGCGTTTGCAAAACCGGGATCGTAAAAAAGTCATCATGGCGTCGTTGGATACCCAACGGCCCGCCGCACAAGAGCAATTGAAAATTTTAGGCGAGCAGGCGTCGGTCGCCACTTTGCCCGTCATCACGGGCCAAGGCCCGGTTGATATCGCCAAGCGTGCGCGCGAGGCGGCGCGCCTTGGCGGATATGATGTTGTTATATATGACACCGCCGGCCGTTTAAGCATCGATGAAGCTTTGATGGCGGAAGTCGGTCAGGTTCGCGATGCGGTCGAGCCGAATGAGGTTCTGCTCGTCGCTGACGCGATGACGGGCCAGGATGCGGTCACGGTCGCTGAAAACTTCCATGCGCGGATCGATATCACCGGCATCGTTCTGACCCGGGTGGATGGCGATGGCCGCGGCGGCGCGGCGCTGTCCATGCGCGCGGTGACGGGACGCCCCATCAAACTGATCGGCGTCGGAGAACAGTTAGAAGCATTAGAAGATTTCCACCCGGACCGTATCGCCAACCGTATCCTTGGTATGGGCGACGTTGTCAGCCTGGTCGAAAAGGCGGCGGAAACGATCGACCAGGACGAGGCCGAGGCGCTGGCCAAGAAAATTCAGAAGGGTGAGTTTGACCTGGACGATATGGCCAAGCAACTGAAGCAGATGCGCAGCATGGGCGGCCTGGCCGGTATGATGGAAATGCTGCCCGGCGTCGGCAAAATGAAGGATCAGATGGCCAAGGCCAATATCGATGAATCGATGATCCGTCGGCAGGAAGCGATCATTTCATCGATGACGAAGGCGGAGCGCTACAAGCCAAAAATCATTCACGCATCGCGGAAACGGCGCATCGCCGCCGGGTCCGGATCGAGCGTGCAAGAGGTAAATCGGTTGTTGAAGCAATTTATGACGATGAGCAAAGTCATGAAAAAAATGACCAAGATGGGTAAAAAGGGAATGATGCGTCAAGGCCTTCAAGGCTTGATGCCAGGCATGTCCAATAGCCCGTTTTGATAACGAAAAAGAATTTTGAACCCCTTAACGCAACTTAATCAGAGTAAAACTCAAGGATTGGAGCCAGCATGTCGCTGAGAATTAGACTAGCCCGGGGCGGCGCGAAGAAGCGCCCATATTACCGTATTGTTATCGCCGACGCCCGGATGCCGCGCGATGGTCGCTACATCGAACGCGTCGGAACCTACAACCCGATGTTGGCCAAAGATGACCCCAGCCGGGTTAAATTGGAAGAAGACCGGATTCGCCACTGGCTGTCGGTTGGCGCCAACCCGTCTGACCGTGTCGCGCGCTTTTTGGGCGCGGCGGATATTTTGGCGAAACCCGCTATCCCGTCCCAGACCAAACAGCATTTGCCCAAGGCGAAAGCGCAAGAGCGCCTGAAGGAAGCTGAAGAAGCAGCGGTAGCGGCGGCGGAAGCTGCAGCGGCCCCAGCCGAAGAAGCCCCGGCTGAAGAAGCGCCCGCTGAGGAAGCGGCTGCGAGCGAAGAATCGGCGTAAGGGACTGACCCGAGCGGAAATGGCGAGTGATGCAAGCAGCGACAATGCCAGCAGCGACAATGACCAAAAGCCCGGATACAGATAAACGTGTGTGTCTGGGCGTGATAGCGGGGGCGCATGGCGTCCGTGGTCAAGTGCGCCTGAAAAGCTTCGCCGCCGACCCGAAGGACGTCACGGCTTACGGACCGTTGAGCGATGCGTCAGGCGCGCGATTGTTTGATCTGTCGTTAACCGGGACGGCCAAAGGCGTGCTTTTGGCGCGCATCGCGGATGTGACGGATCGTGATGCGGCCGAAGCGTTACGAGGTGTCGAACTTTGGGTTGAACGCTCAAAATTGCCGGCGCCGGATGACGGTGAATTCTATCACGCTGACCTGATTGGATTGCCCGCTTTCCATCCCGATGGGCGACCCTATGGAACCGTGCTGGCGTTGCATGATTTTGGCGCGGGCGAAATGATCGAGTTCGATCTGGATGTTGGCAGCCCTGATGTAGGCGGCTCGGATGTTGGCGGTACCGTTATGCTGCCGTTCACGCATGCGGTTGTTCCTGAAATCGGGTCGGATCGGGTGGTGGTTATCGCGCCGGTTACGGTCGATGCGAAAGCACCGGCTAAAGGCGAGTCTGATCCGGAACACGACTCTGGTCCGGAAAATTCGGGAGCGGTCGAATGACCGCCTGGACTGCAACCGTCCTGACGATTTTTCCGGATATGTTGCCCGGAACGCTGGGTCTGTCTCTGGCGGGACGCGCGCTCGATCAGGGCTTGTGGAATTTGCGGCCTGTCGATATCCGACAATTCGCCAATGACAAACATCATACGGTTGACGACGCCCCCTTCGGTGGGGGACCGGGAATGGTCATGCGGCCCGATGTGCTCGACGCCGCTATTAATTCGACGTCGGATCAGGACGGACCACTGATTTATCTTAGCCCGCGCGGCCGACCCTTCGATCAGGAAATGGCGGCGCGGTTCGCTGCGGGGCCAGGATTGACGATGATTTGCGGTCGGTTCGAGGGTATCGACGAACGGGTGATCGAAGACCGCGCCGCTGGCGGGCGCCCGATTGAGGAAGTCAGTCTGGGTGATTTCGTTCTGTCCGGGGGCGAGCCCGCCGCACTGGTTGTGCTCGACGCTTGCGTGCGGCTTCTCGATGGGGTCATGGGATCGGCTGATTCTTTATCGGAAGAAAGTTTCTCCAGCGGTTTACTGGAATATCCACATTATACACGGCCCGCTGTCTGGCGTGGCCGCGCTGCGCCCGACGTTTTGTTGTCCGGGCACCACGAAAACATCACCGCCTGGCGGCAAGGCCAGGCTGAACGAATTACGCGCGAACGGCGACCCGATCTTTGGGATCGTCACGTTCGCAACATCAAGGAAGCGAGGACCTAGTTATGAATATTGTCGAACAGATCGAAGCCGAACAGGTCGAGAAATTGGCCGGTGAACGCCCCATTCCTAAATTTCAGGCGGGCGATACATTGCGCGTAAACGTCAAGGTTGTCGAAGGTACGCGCGAGCGTATTCAGGCCTTTGAAGGCGTCTGTATCGCGCGCAAGAACGGGGGCCTGAACAGCGCCTTCACCGTGCGTAAGATCAGCTATGGCGAGGGTGTGGAGCGGGTGTTTCCGCTGTATAGCCCGCGTATCGACTCAATTGAAGTCGTGCGCCGTGGCGTTGTTCGTCGCGCGAAACTGTATTACCTGCGCGGCCGTCGCGGTAAATCGGCGCGGATCGCCGAGCGCGTTACGCAACGCCGGACGACTTCCGATAGCTAAAGACCGGACGACTTCCGAAAGCTAAAAATACGCGGCGTCGGCTCGGCGCGCGTATTTTCGCCTGCAGGTGAACGCCTGGCGGTAAACGAAAGAAGATCGAGAGGGAACCAATGTCGAAGCCCCGTACGCTCTATGACAAGATTTGGGACAGCCATCTGGTTGAGGTGCAAGACGACGGCACCT
The DNA here is from genome assembly GCA_047631095.1 of Alphaproteobacteria bacterium. Lineage (GTDB taxonomy): Bacteria > Pseudomonadota > Alphaproteobacteria > UBA8366 > JABJJH01. Next base: position 8,692 of record JBLHZD010000092.1, on the reverse strand, counting down.
GCCTAATCTATGTTGATCGTCATCTGGTGCACGAGGTAACGACGCCCCAGGCGTTTGAAGGCCTTCGGGCCAGCGGTCGCACCGTGCGCCGCGTCGACGCGACCTTGGCCGTGATCGATCACAACATCGCAACCGATCCCAACGAAGAGATCGAAGAAGATTCTCGACTGCAAATCGAAACGCTGCGTGAAAATTGCGCCGCCTTTGGCGTGCCGCTGTTTGAAGTCGATGATCCGCGCAATGGCATCGTGCATATCATTGGACCGGAGCAAGGGTTCACTTTGCCCGGCAACACAATTGTCTGCGGCGATAGCCATACGGCGACACATGGCGCGTTTGGCGCGCTTGCCTTTGGCATTGGCACGTCGGAAGTCGAGCATGTGCTGGCCACGCAAACCTTGTTGCAGCAACCGTCGAAAAACATGCGCATTACGGTGAATGGCGAGTTGCCGTTTGGCTGCTCCGCAAAGGATTTGATCCTGGCGGTTATCGCGAAAATCGGCACGGCGGGCGGGACGGGGCATATCATTGAATATGCAGGCCCCGCGATCCGAGCGTTGTCCATGGAAGGCCGGATGACGGTCAGTAACATGACCATCGAAGGCGGCGCACGCGCCGGCATGGTGGCGCCGGACCAGACGACTTATGACTATTTGATGGGCCGTCCGATGTCGCCGAAGGGCGCCGCCTGGGAGCAGGCCGTGTCGTATTGGAAGACCCTGCCGTCTGACGAAGGCGCGGTCTATGACCGGGAAGTCGTCCTGGACGTGTCGGAAATTGTTCCGCAAGTGACGTGGGGCACCAGCCCGCAGGACGTTGCGCCGATTACCGGGAAGGTCCCCAATCCAAAGGATGCAGACTCCGAAGTGCAGCGTGAAAGCATGCAACGCGCGCTGGATTATATGGGTTTGGTCGCTGGCACGAATATGTCGGACGTTGAAATCGACACGATTTTCGTCGGCGCCTGCACCAATGGCCGCATTGAAGATATGCGCGCCGTGGCGGAAGTCGCCAAGGGTCGCAAGGTTGCGGACGGCGTGCGTACGCTGATCGTGCCAGGCTCCGGTCTGGTCAAGGAACAAGCGGAACAAGAAGGCATCGACAAGATCCTGATCGAAGCAGGCTTTGACTGGCGCGAGCCGGGTTGCTCCATGTGTCTGGCGATGAACACGGACCGCTTGCAACCGGGCGAGCGATGCGCCTCGACGTCAAATCGGAATTTTGAAGGGCGCCAGGGACGTGGCGGCCGGACGCATCTGGTCAGTCCCGCAATGGCCGCCGCTGCGGCAATCACGGGTAAGTTGACTGATGTTCGGGATTTGTTGAAGGACGAGTAGGGAATGGCGGGTCAGGCGCAACGCGCCGTAATCGCCGCTCAACCGGTATAGCGAGGAATTAGGCAGATGGATAAATTTGATAAACTAACCGGCGTCGCCGCGCCGATGGATATGGTCAATATCGACACTGACAAGATTATTCCGAAGCTGCATTTGCGAACCATCAAGCGAACAGGGTTGGGCAAGGTCCTCTTCGACGAAATGCGGTTCAATGAAGATGGATCGGAAATACCTGAATTCATATTGAATCAGGAACCGTACCGGGACGCGAAAATTATTGTTGCAGGCGATAATTTCGGTTGTGGGTCATCGCGCGAACATGCGCCTTGGGCGTTGCTTGATTTCGGCGTGCGGTGCGTAATTTCGACCAACTTCGCCGATATTTTTTACAACAACTGCTTCAAGAACGGGATCCTGCCAATTCGCGTTACAAAGGATGAGCTGGACGCCTTGATGGCGGACGCCCGGGACAAGGAAAACCCGGAATTGACGATCGACCTGGAAAACATGGAGATTCGGCGCCCGAATGGCGGCGTCGTTAAATTTGATCTCGATGAATTTCGGCGCGAATGCCTGCTTGGTGGTCTCGATGACATCGGATTGACGATGAAAAAAGAAAAAAGCATCGACGATTATGAAGCAAAGCTAAAGCTGTCTCAGCCCTGGTTGTTTCGCGAAGCTGCGCCCACCGAATAATCGCGTCCCAGACGATACAGGCACAATAATAAATCAATAGGAGTCGACATGGCCGCTAATAAATCGCTGCTCATTCTACCCGGTGATGGTATCGGTCCGGAAGTTATGGGGCAGGTCCAGCGGGTTGTTCATTGGTTCGACCGTCGGCGTTCAGTGACGTTTGATGTTTCAGAAGGACTGGTGGGCGGCGCTGCGTATGACGCGCATGGCACGCCGCTAACGGATGAGACGATGGCGGACGCGATGGCCGTCGACGCCGTGCTCTTTGGCTCTGTCGGGGGGCCAAAATATGACGATGCGCCTCGCGAATTACGCCCTGAAATGGGGCTTCTCCGCCTTCGTAAGGAAATGGATTTATACGCTAATCTTCGGCCCGCGATTGTTTTTGACGCCCTTGTAGACGCGTCCACGCTGCGGGAGGAGGTTGTTCGCGGCCTCGATCTTCTGATCGTGCGGGAATCGACCAGCGGCGTTTATTTTGGCGAGCCTCGTGGGGTCGAGACCCTGCCTGATGGCCGCCGTCGCGCCTTCGACACCCAGGAATATACCGATGACGAGATTATTCGCGTCGCGACGCTGGCGTTCGAACTCGCCCGCCAACGCGACAACCGGGTGACCTCGGTTGAAAAGGCGAACGTCATGGAGACCGGCCTTTTCTGGCGCGAAATCGTCACCAAATTGCACGCCGAATCCTTTTCCGACGTGAAGCTGGAACACATGTACGCCGATAACTGCGCCATGCAACTGGTGCGGAATCCCAAACAGTTCGATGTCATTGTGACCGATAATCTGTTCGGCGATATTCTGTCCGATTGCGCGGCGATGTTGACCGGGTCGCTGGGTATGTTGCCGTCCGCGACATTGGGCGCGGCCGACGCCAGCGGTCGACGGCGCGCCTTGTACGAGCCCGTGCATGGCAGCGCGCCGGACATTGCGGGTAAGGATATGGCGAACCCGATCGCCTGCCTGCTGAGTTTCGCGATGTTGTTGCGCTTTTCGTTCGGTATGGACGAAGACGCGGCGTTGGTGGAAAACGCCGTTCGCAACGTTTTGAGCACCGGCGTGCGGACAGACGATATTATGTCCAAGGGCTCGGCGCGCGTCTCCACATCGGTGATGGGCGACGCCATTTTACGGGAGCTCGATAAGTCTGCGGCCTAAGCCGGAATCGTCTATAAGGGGCGTCAGTCTTGATTCCCGGTGGTGGACGGCTTAGGTTTAACTCAGGAATATTCGGGAGATTATTAATGCGTAAGTTGATAGCAGCGTCCATTGCGCTCGCCGCCTTTGCATTCACCGCACCGGCGTTCGCCGATTGCTCGGGCCCTACCATGACCACCGCGCAATCGACGTCAAAACCGCTAACCACGACTGATAGCGGCGTAAAAACGCCTATTGGAACGAAAAACAATGGGTAAATAGTCCCCCCTCAACAGTCTGAGTAGTCTTACGGACGAGGGGGAAACTCCTCGTTTTTTTTTGCCTGCGGCGTGGACCTTATTTTGAGGCGCGAACGCGGCATATGAATTGGAATTGGAAGCAAGGTTATGGGATACAAAGTCGCTATCGTCGGGGCCACGGGAAATGTGGGTCGCGAACTTTTGTCGACGTTGTCGGAACGGGCGTTTCCCGCCGATGAGGTCATTGCGCTGGCGTCCGAACGTTCGGCGGGCCGCGAAGTTTCCTTTGGAGAAAACGACCTTCTGACGGTTCAAAACCTTGAAAATTTTGACTTCAAGGGCGTCGATATTGTGTTGTCTTCGCCTGGCGCCAGCGTATCGGCGATCCATGCGCCGCGCGCTGCGAAAGCGGGCGCCGTGGTCATCGATAATACGTCTCAATTCCGTATGGATCCAGACGTGCCCTTGATCGTGCCAGAAGTGAATGGCGACAAAATCCACGAATACAGCAAACGAAATATCATCGCCAATCCCAATTGCTCGACCATCCAATTGGTTATGGCGTTAAAGCCCTTGCATGATGCGGCGAAGATCAACCGGGTTGTGGTGTCCACCTATCAATCGGTTTCCGGCGCCGGTAAGGCGGCGATGGATGAGCTGTTCAACCAGACGCGCGGTATTTTTGTAAATGACGCGGTGACGCGCGAGGAATTCACCAAGCAGATCGCCTTCAACGCCATTCCTCATATTGATAAATTTATGGATGATGGGTCGACCAAAGAAGAATGGAAAATGATGGTTGAGACCAAGAAAATTCTCGATCCTTCGATCAAACTAAACGCAACCTGCGTCCGCGTGCCGATATTTATCGGTCATGGCGAAGCGGTGAATGTGGAATTTGACCGTCCCATTTCCGCCGATGAGGCGCGCTTGGCGTTGCGCAATGCGCTTGGCATTGTTGTGGTCGATCATCGCGCGGATGAAGGCTATGTCACGCCGTTGGAAGCTGTTGGTGAAGATGCGGTCTATGTCAGTCGTATTCGCGAAGATCCGACCGTGGAGAACGGACTGACGTTCTGGGTTGTCGCTGACAATCTTCGCAAGGGCGCGGCGCTCAACACCATCCAGATCGCCGAAGCGCTGACGCGGGGATATCTCGACAAGGCCGCCTGATATGAGCCTGCCGGACGCGCCTGTTTCACAGGGCGGCACGCCGAGCCGCAAAGCCCGCCGCGCCTTGGCCGTCGGCTTTGACACCGCGGTCGCGCATCAGCGTGCGGGACGTTTGGCCGAGGCGATCTCCGGTTACCAACAAGTATTGTTGCGCGCGCCGGGCCATGCCTCCGCCTGGATTAATATGGGCATGGCGTTGCGGGTGAATGGACAAATCGAGGCGGGCGTGGCCAGCCTGTTTCGCGGCGTCGCGCTAAAGCCGGACGATGCGGGCGCGTTGTCCAACCTTGGAAACGCGCTGCGCGCCGCAGGCCGCCTGAACGACGCGATCCAGTCTCACCGGAATGCCGTCGATCTGGCGCCTGATGATGGGTCGTTTCGATACAATCTTGCGCTGGCGCTGCGCGATTCTGGCGAGTTGGACGCCGCCATGACCGGGTTCAAGGATGCGGAATCACGGGGGTATGAAAAACCCGAACTGCATTGGGATCGCGCGTTGACGCGCCTCCTGGATGGTGATCTGCGCCGAGGTATGGCGGATTATGAATGGCGATGGAAAATTCCCGATGCGCGACCGCGTGGATTAACCCAGCCTGAATGGCGCGGCGAGGCGATGGAATCGGGAACCTTGTTCGTTTACGCGGAACAAGGGTTTGGCGACGCTATCCAGTTTTTCCGGTATCTATCTTTGCTGAAGGCCAAAGTTGCGCGGGTGATATTTGAATGCCAAGCGCCGCTGGCGCGGTTGTTTCAAAACAGCGCGATTGCGAAGGATGTTGAAATAATTCCGCGTGAAGAGAGTAGCGATACGGAATCGCTCCTACCCGCCTACGATGCACAGATCGCCTTGCTGTCGGTGCCCCATGTTCTGGGCGTATCCGAAACAACCGTACCCGGCGCGATGCCCTATTTGTCCGCGCCGCCGGGTTCCCATTCGGTTGCGGCCCCCAAGGGCCATTTAAAAGTTGGCCTGACCTGGGCGGGCAAACCCACCCACCGCAATGACCGCAACCGCTCGACGCCGCTTAAAACCTTTATGCCGCTTATCGATCAGCCCGGCGTTACTTTTTACAGCCTTCAACTGGGACCGCCCGCCGATGAGATCGCCCAAATTGGCGTCGGCGCGCTGGTGCATGATCTGCGCGGATATTTGCATGATTTCAGTGATGCCGCCGCCGTGCTCTCCGAACTCGATCTTGTGATTTGCGTTGATACGTCGTTGGCGCATTTGGCCGGGGCGTTGGCGCGACCGGTGTGGACGCTGTTGCCCTATACGCCCGATTGGCGGTGGCGGTTGGACCGCACGGATAGCCCCTGGTATCCGTCGATGCGATTGTTCCGTCCTGATGCGCCGCAGAATTGGACGGGCCTGATTGCAGACGTGAAAGACGCGTTGGTTGACTTCAAGACGACCTTTGACGCCGCGGCGAAAGGCGATTAGCCCAGACGTTCTGCTTGGGAATTTTGGGCCGGGAAATTTTTGGCTGGGAATATTTCGGCCGGGAATATTTTAGCTGGGGCGATCATATCGTCGAGCGCGGGTATCAAATGCAAATCGCCATCGGCGCCCGCAGTAGACTGTGTCGCGCGTAACACCGCGTACAGGCCCGACGCGGCGCGAGACAAGGCGTTAGGTAAATCCCGATCCTTCAAATAATGCCCCAGAAAAAGCGCGGCAAAGGCGTCTCCCGCGCCATGACCCGGAATATCCAGTGCGGGCGTGGCAGCAATCCACGCACAGTCATGGTTTACGGCGATAGTCGCCAAATCCGCGCCGCGCCGAATTCCCGTGATCAGCGCGATTGAGGGGCCCATCGACTGCAAGATGCGGGCGGCTTGGACGGCGCTGTCCAGAGTTTCGATCGCGCACCCGCTCAGCCATTCCGCCTCAAATACATTCGGCGTAACGATGTCGGCGGCGGGAATGGCGTGGTCACGGAAGAATTCTGCGACGCCATCGGCCACATAAGACGCTCCATTGTCGCCGATCACCGGATCGCAGCAATAAAGGGCGTCCGGGCGGCGTTGTTTCACCGCTGCCACGGCGTCTTGTACGACAGGTCCGGTATCGGCGCGCCCCAGATAACCCGACAGTACCGCATCGCATTGATCGAGCGCGCTTGTTAGCCCGCTCACGAGATCGGCGATTTCGGAAGGGCGGACGACGCGACCTGTATAGGCGCCATGGGCGGGGTGATTGGAAAATGTCACGGTGTTAACCGGCCAGACATCATGCCCCATCCGCTGCAGGATCGGCAGCGCGGCGGAATTACCGACATGGCCTCGCACGACCGAGGATTGAAGGGACAGGATGGCCATGATTCGAACCGGTTCCAATTAAAGCGTCGAATATCCTATCGCGCAGGCGCGTTACAGAACAGACCGTTGGCCAACGCAGCCGCGTTGTTTATACGAAGACAACGGCTTGATAATGGGAGACAGTGAATGACGAACTTGACCGATCCACACGCCCGACCGAGGCGCGGCGTTCTTTTTATGCCCGGCGCGAATGCGCGCGCGTTGGAAAAAGCGAGGACGCTTCCCGCCGACGGCTTTATTTTTGATTTGGAGGACGCCGTCGCTCCCGACGCCAAGGCGCTGGCGCGTCTGCAGGTTTGTGACGCGCTGACCAAGGGCGGCTATGGGGCGCGCGAGCGCGTGGTGCGGGTGAATAGTCTCGATTCGCCTTGGGGCGACGCGGATATCGCTGCGATCGCCGCCGTCGCTCCGGGGGACCTGGACGCGGTTTTGTTGCCCAAGGTCGAAGGTCCGGAGATGGTTGAGCAGGTCGTGAGCGCGCTGGCGTCTCACGGCGCGCGCGACGATTTGCCAATCTGGTGCATGATCGAGACGCCCATGGGCGTGCTGCGCGTTGAAGCGCTTGCAGCGGCGTGGCGCGCGCGCATTGGCGCGTTGGTGATGGGAACGTCTGATCTGGCGACGGATTTGCACTGTGCGCACACGCCAGCGCGAACTGCGTTTTTGTACAGTCTATCCCATTGTATCGTCGTGGCCCGGGCCTATGGCGTGGCGGTTCTGGATGGGGTCCATCTGGATTTGTCCGACGATGAGGGCTTCAAGGCGTCATGCCAGCAAGGTCGGGCGTTGGGCTTTGACGGCAAGACGTTGATCCATCCTAAAACCATTGCGGCGGCGAATGCGGTTTTTGGGCCCGATAGTGACGCTGTGACGTGGAGCCGTCGCGTGATTGCGGCTTTTGACGCTGCGGCGGCGGACGGTAAAGGCGTTGTGCTGCTCGACGGTCAATTGATCGAGAACCTTCATGTCACGGAGGCGCGCCGTGTGGTGACGCTTGCGGAAAATATCGAACGTCTTGAAAACGCCTGATGACGGTTGATCGCGAGGGGGAAAAGTAAGAGGCGTCGAGGGGTTGACCTCGACGCCTCTTACGCCGCGTTCATCAAGAAATCTACGCGCTTCCTGTGCGGCGCTGGCGCGAATCGAGCGCTTCGCTTATGCGGTCGCTGCAAGGGCTCTCCTGGCGATGAACCTTTGCGAAGGATCGCCATAATTCCCCGAGGCGGAATTACGGAACGCGAAGCAAACCTGACGGCGTTTGGCGTTCCATGCTGACCACCGCCCTGATGGCCCGTCCCTGATGGGATGGAGACCTGACAGGGCGACGCTCCTGGACAGAGACGTTGACCAACACAGCGCCAAACCCCGCTTTCGTAGGGGGGGCGACTCGATTGCGTGCGGATGTAATGGTGTGCGCTCATGCGGGCGCAGGCTAGGAAAAACGCACGCTATTAGCGCATTTTGACGATAAAATCTGTCATTTTTTCACATTCCACACACAATTTATTACCATTGTTAGGGGTGGCTCGGGAAATTTAGACAACTGGGTTAAGTGGATTTTCGACCTGTAACCGGCATAATTCGCCACCAACAGGAGTACTCTTATGACCCGACGTCCAAGAGCTAACCGTTATTTTTGATGATGGCGTCGTCAGGCGGCGTTTTGGTTGTGGTGATTTTGCTGTTCGACACCGTCATTAAATTTGACGCCAATGATGAGTTTTGGCAATTGGTTTTTCCCTCGTAATCGCAACCAGGTTTTCTCCG